>DYSN01000092.1:3228-14854 GCA_020718205.1 Draconibacterium orientale | reverse complement strand
CACTTACAAAACAAAAGGTTTTTTCGTGGTACCTGAGTAGTAACCTATTTGTTTATTGTGATAGCTCTTGTTAAGAGAGTTTTTTTGTCATTTTCATCGACTAACCGAATAATGTATCTGCCACTTTCCAGCGCTGTTGTATCAAATGCTCCGCCAATGTCGTGCGAATTATGATTTTTGAGTGTCACATATTTGCCGTCAAGTGATGAAAACTCAATTTGGGCATTTTCAAGGGATTTGGGAAGAGTGTATTTGACAGTTTTGGAATCTCGGGTAATAGTAAACTGCTCGGTACGGGTTGATTTTTTTGCTACATTAACAGCAGTTGTAGGTTGTTCGAGTTCCTCTGGTTTTTCATTTGAGCGACGAACAGAAAGTTTTGTCTTGCCTTCGCCTTTCATGAATGATGCACGACTTGGTTCTTGGGATTCTGTCGCTAATGGTTGTTTTGTATTGTTGGTAATTATTGAAGAAGTAGTTGCTGTGTTGGTTGCAGAAGTAAGCTGGGTACTTGTTTCACCGGTAGTCTCTGATGCAAATGCTGTAGAGAATAGCGCTGCTGCAATTGCAAATGAGAGTGAAGTTTTCCGGGGATTCATCATAGTAGTTCCTCTGTTTTGTTACTCTAATGAAATACCATTAGAAAGTTTTACAGTGTGAAGTATACAAAATAACTTGGGGAAAAACATCATTAAATTGAAAAAAAACATGAAAAAGAGTTATTCATTACACTATATTTCCTTATCTGCTTGATATGTCAAGCTATCCTATACTAACTGTTTTTTGGAGGTCTTTGTATGACTATGTTTAAGAAAACGCTTCTTGCTTCAGTAGCAATTGCAGTAATGTCAGGTCTTGTGTCATGTAGTGATGACGGTGATGCTATTGTAAAAAAAGATGATGGAAAAGATACTCTTCCAAAGGATACTGCAGTATCTGTTGTTCTTGATGATTTTAGCATTAACAAAATTGGCGAAATCGGCGAAGTAGATTACACAGCTCAATCAGCACTTGGATTTGCACTAGGATATGTTGTGAACCCAGGTCACGATTCTCTCAGTTGGGGTGGTGGTTATTGGTTTGCTTATGCGACTCCAAATGGTGCAAAAGTTCTTACGTTTGACGAAGCCGGAGAAGCTATTGCAATCGTAGATAGTGCTGCTTCCGAATCTGCAGGAAATGAAGAGATGGCAAAAATGCTTGGCGATGATTCATTGACATTTGCTTTTGATTGTCAAAATGTAGATTTGACAGTTACTGATTCAATAGATGGTAAAGAAGTAAAATACGATTATTATGATGCCGCTATTGGTATGGGATTCCCTGGCGATGTAGCGCATCTTGATGGCGTTGCTGGTGTGACAAAAGAGGGTGACGGCGAAGACGCAAAAATTTATTGGAACCTGTCCGATCTTGCATCTATTACTATTGATGGTAGACTTCAAGGTCCAATCCGCTTGAGCATCGGTACAAAAGCTACTGGTGATGCATCTTATGGATATACAATTACTGGTGGAGCGGATGATGCTGATGCGTTTAGTAAAACAATTACAGTTGAAGAGCTTACTCAACCAAAATGGGCGATTGATGATGCGGATATGAAAGATTATATTGTATCTTGGGATGCTGCAAAATCGATGGCAGAAGGTCTTGCTATTGCACTTGACAGTGACGCAGATACTTATGCAGGTGGAAAAATTAATAGTATCAAATTTAATTTTAAATCGTCTGCTTCTAAAGAATCTGCATTCCCATTCTTGAAAAGCGCAAAGTAAACTATTATCGTTTATTTTGATGATATTGTGGGCCAGAAATGGCCCACTTTTTTTATGGCTACTTTTGGAATAGTTGGTACGCTAGCATAGCCTGTGCAGACTCATTGCGTTCTAAAAAGTCATTCTTACATGCCAGGACTGTTCTGATATGTTCGTTCTCATCGTGGGCTCCGGTAATTCTTCCGTGAAGTGTTCTAAATTCGCTGTCGCTCAAGGCAACTCTTGCTCCAAAAAACCAAATCTTCTCATCCGATGCACCTGGTGAGCTAAATAATGCACGATCGTGCAATAGGTGTAGTTCCGCTTCTGCTATTTGGAGTCCTGTCTCTTCGTAAAGCTCCTTTAAAACCACCTTTGCGGGATTATTAATATCCCGATCGAGCATTCCTGCAGGGAACTCTAAATGCAATTCGCCCGATGCTATTCGCCTCTGTTCAACCATGAGAAACTTCTTCTCGCCAGTATCACTATTTGTAATTTCAGGGACGACAACCACCGCATCACCTCGTAAAAAAATGATTGGGAGAAGCTTGTATCCTTCAGGTGCGGTTACATCTGCATTGAGGTAAGCGAAAAGCAATTCTCCGTTCTGCTTTGTCTGAACAGAGAGTGGAGTTATTGCGTTAATTGTACAGTGTGCTTGCGTGAGTGAATTAATCCACGATGAAACTTTGGGTTCAGTTAGGTCAAGGTGCATATTTCCTCATATTTGAGAGAATTTTTAAATTTGTTGAGAAAATAGTAAAGTTTGCCCGGGTTAAGCCGATATAAATATTGGGAGAACTGTTGCTTTGAGCTCTGGCAGGCGGGAAGCAATAAAAAAACGACGAAGAATGGCACTTCTTCGTCGCTTTCTTGGGAGATAACCAAAACGAGAAACGGCACATTTCTCAGTATATGTGTCGTCCAATTGAAACGAAATCTTTAAGGTTTTTTTCGAAAAGACGAAAATAAAATGAAACTAGAACAAATTGGAGCTTACGGGTACGGAGTTCAAGTAGCTCGTGTACAGAGAAAGGAACAGGAAGTTGATGCGGATCAAAGGCGTCGAATTCCTCGTTTGAGTCGCAAGGATAGTTATGAACCATCCGCTGATTCTGTACACAAAGCTGAATCTGTCAAAGAAGTTAAGCAGCGAGTGAAATCGAGTTTCTATCAGTCAGAGGTTGTAACTGAAGATCTGGCTGATGTATTTACAAAACTCTTTGATCGTTAACCATTTGCTTAACTAAATCAATATATTTTGCCTCCTCAATTTTGAGGAGGCTCTATGATTTTAAAGGCTATGGTTTTGAAACTCTTTCGTTCGCCATTTGGAGTAATTATCGCAGGCGTACTTTTTGGCTTGGTGTCACCTCCTATCGATGGAGACTTTCATAAAGCATTGTATCTTATTCCATTCCTTTCCATTCCTCTGCTCCTCCCTTTTATTGCGATTTCAAATACGGTTTCCCGGCGGAAGCGTTTCGGTTTGCTCATGTTGTGGGGAACATCAGCAAATATTGGACGTATTTGGTGGTTGACAATGGTTACTATTCCAGGTAAATGGATCTATATCGTCATCTCCATGGTCGTCCTTTCACTATTTCTCGCATTGTGGTATGTCGCTGTTGGGATGGCTGTTCCCGCTTTAAAACGAAAGTATCCCCGTTTTTGGATTTTTCTGCTACCATCTTTGTGGGTGATTTTTGATTATATCAAATGTTCTGGAGAACTTTCATTTCCTTGGATGTTTCAGGGCTATCTTTTTACATCGGCCCTTCCAATTGCACAATTTGCTTCACTGACCGGGGTGTGGGGATTAACGTGGGTTGCAGTATTCTCGACGGCTCTTCTGTGGTGTCGGTTTGTAGAAAAAAAACCTGATGTTTTAGTAGAACGAGTTTTTTCAGTTTTATTTTTAGTTGCACTGGTTATCGGGGGCGTGCGCGTTTCTCATCCAATACAGTTTCGCGATTTTAAAGTCGCCTTGGTTCAGCAGTACATCGATCAAATCAATTGGGATAAAGAACATTCACTTGATTCTGCTCAAGCGGTCACGGGGCGATTGATTCGTTCGGTAAAAGACTCTTCAGTTGATCTAGTTGTCCTTTCAGAGAGTGGCGTATACGCATATCTTGACCATAACTATCAACGTAAGGTTGAAGTTATGGGATGGGTGGAAGGCGCTGGCGTTCCGATAATCCTTGGAACACTCGACTATACGAAAAAAGAGGAGCCTGACACGGGGTATAGTGTTTACAATACGGCGTTTATGCTCCGCCCCGATTCTGTTAATTTTGAGAAGTACAACAAAATGAAACTGGTTCCTGTCAGCGAGGGGATGCCATACGGGTGGAAATTTAAAATTTTGAGCCGCATCGATCTTCCGGGAGGAGGATTCGAACGTGGTTTTGATGAAGTAGTTTGGAGGATTGGAGATGTCTCCGCTGTTCCGACGATTTGTTACGAAGCTATCTATCCTGGGTTTAACCGAGATCGTGTAAACAAAGGAGCAGATTGTATTATAAATATGACCAATGACAGTTGGTTTGGACTTTCCGCTGGTCCGTATCAGCACGCTGCTATGGCTCGTATGCGCGCAATTGAGTGTGGTGTTCCCGTTGTCCGGTGTACAGCATCCGGTGTATCGTATGTTTGCGATGGTCGGGGGGAAATTGCAGTGAAAACAAAGCTCGGGACTCGTGATGTTGTCGTATCTAATCTGCCTGAACGTGAATCGAAAACGCTCTATCTTCGGTTTGGTGATTGGTTTGTGGGATTCTGCGGTATTTTGATGTTGATTGCGTTAGTGAGTGATAAAATCAGGCGCAGAAAAATCAACGCCTGATTGAAATGTTATCGAATTTGGTCGGAATTTGTAAGTCCAATAGATTCACAAATTTCGTGGATTTGTCGGGATCTGTTGAGTGTATAGAAGTGAACACCTGAAACACCGTTTTCTATGAGGTCGTTTACTTGCTCTGCAGCCCAATGAATTCCAACTTTTTCAACATATTCATCACTGTTCGCTCGGTATATTGATTTCAGCAGTTTTGCGGGAATTCGCGAGCCGAGTGATAGTTCACCGATTCGTTTCATGTTGGATACTGAAGTTATAGGCATTATTCCCGCAATAATTGGCACTGAAATTCCCGCTATCTCGCAACGTTCCCGGAAATCGTAGAAATCTCGGTTGTCAAAAAAAAGTTGCGTACAAATATAATCAGCACCAGCATCAACTTTTGCCTTGAGGTATTCGATCTCTTTAAAACGATTCGGTGTTAACGGATGACCTTCTGGAAAACCAGCTACTCCAATACCCATTTGGGGAAATTGTTTTCTTGCAAATGACACCATGTCAGCAGCATACTCAAAGCCATTTAATACGTTATTTTCTTGATTCTCTTTGGGGGCATCCCCGCGTAGTGCCAGAATGTTGTGTATACCTTCTGCATGGTAGTTTTCTAAAATTCCAGTAATCTCTTCGCGACTGTGACCAACACAGGTAAGGTGGGATATTACTGTAATGTTAGTTTCCCTTTGGATACGAGTTACTAATTCGTGGGTCTTTTCACGGGTTGATCCACCCGCACCATACGTGACACTGACGTATGCTGGATTCAGATAGCTGAGTTCACTAATTGTAGTAAACAAGGTGTTGAATCCCTCTGTTGTTTTCGGGGGAAAGAATTCAAAACTGAGAGCGGTCTTTTTTGATTTTAAAATTTCTGCAATATGCATCGTATTCTCCTGAGTTGTTTTCACCCTGAAAATATAACAGAAACCTCATTTTTCCTTTGGAAAAGTACGTTTAAGCGTAAATCGCACTATTATCCAACGAGTGGTTGTTTTGTTTAAAAAAGTGTTGAATAAAAAAATATGAACTGATTGCAGTAAAATGCTAATTGTTATATTATACTTTGTCTATAGAAACTATTACGATATATCGCTGAAGGTTCAGATGAAACTACTACAATTTACGCTCTCGCTATTTATGCTTCTCTTCTTTGTTGCGTGCGGACCGAAGAAGGGTGTCGACTATCCACGCAACGAAACGCTCTATGTTGGTGGTTTTCAGAATGGTGCACCGGTAAGTTTTAATCCGTTGTCAGATTGGCCCGTATCGTGGCCGGTGACTGGCGGTGTCAACTTGGTGTATGAAACGCTATTCAATTTTAATACGTTAACTGGTGAACTTGAACCTCTCATTGGTGAAAGTTATGAACTTGATGGCTTGGAATTAACCGTAAATCTTCAAAATGATGTTAAGTGGAGCGATAAAACCCCGTTGACTGTTGATGATGTGCTTTATACATTTTATCTGCACAAACGATACCAAACCCTTCACCATACAATTTGGCGATTTATCGATACTGTTATGGTAAACGGGTCAGATAAAAGTGTGACTTTTAGACTTGATAAATCCAATTATAATCCATTGACAATTAAAGATATGCTAGCGACTGTAGCGGTGTTGCCTAAGCATGTATATTCGCCCATTGAAGAATCAGCTAAGAAAAAACACGTCGGATTAAAGCGGGGCCATGTAGCTTTTCAAACAAAGGTACTAGAGGAGATGCTTTTTCCTACCTTTATGGATAAGTCTGTGGGATCTGGTCCGTATGTAATTTATGAGTATAGTGATAAGCGTATTGTACTTCTACGAGACGATGCATATTGGGGAAATAATATTTTGTTTAGCGGGAGAATGCCTGCTCCTAAATACATAATTCATCCCTTGTATGAAACAGATGAAGAGTATAATCGTGCTCTTCTCGAAGGGAATCTCGATGTGAGTGCCACCTATTGTCCCATGATTTGGAATATGAAAAAAAATGGTGTCGGAATATGGGAAAGTAGTGAGCCTTATTATATCCCCGGATCTGTGCCTTCGTTACTTGTGCAGCACATTCCTTCTGCGGATACACAGATTGTTTTGAATAATGGGGCGACGACTGTTACAAAAGAACCATTGAAAACGGCAGTGTTCCGCCGAGCTTTAGCATCCTCAATAGACTATGAAATGATTCGCAAGCGAGCGATTCAAGGATATGCGCCGGCGATTAGCCCCGGCTTTGTGATCAATTCAGGGATTGAAAAAATTTATTGCGATGATTCGATCGCAAATCTTTATGGATCATTCAATTCAAAAAATTACGGTGACCTCAAATCGCGTCAGAACAGTTTGAAAAAAGAGTTGCGCGATTCTGGTTACACATGGAGGGAAGACCCCACCAATCCGGCGGGTAGATTAGTACTTCCCGATGGGCGAGTTTTGTCTGAGTTGAAAATTACTTCGCCCAAAGGGTGGAGTGACTGGGAGATTGCAGTTCAGATTGTTGTTGCCGGAATGAGAAATATTGGTGTTCCTGCTGTGGCTGATTTTATCGATGAAGATCTGTATTGGACAAATTTAGGTCTTGGAAAATTTGACCTTATTATGAAAACCCCTCAGGCTGAACAAACACCATCACTTCCTTGGTCGCGGTTTGAAAAGGTGATGTCGTCGGCAGATATTGATTCGATTGGCGTGTTTATTTACACTAATGAAGGCCGGTATGTAAATCCCGTGGCCGATTCTCTTTTGGCCGTAATTCCTAAATTGCAATCAGATTCAGATGTCGAACTTGCATATCGTGCCTTGAATGAACTTTTTATCCGGGATATGCCGGTGATACCGTTAATGTATCGTCCTTCTATGTTTTATCAGTTTTCAACAGCTGTGTGGAAAGGGTTCCCAACTCTTGATAATCCTTACGCACCGCCTTCGTGCTTGATTGTTGCCGCTGGACGTAAGGCTTTGTGGGAGATATCTGTACCAGCAAAAAAGTGAGATTTAACAAAATTTATTTTTTGATTTTAGAAAGCCTTGTTCAGAAATGGATGGGGCTTTTTTGATTTACTATTCTCAAAAAAGTGAGAACACTTATCAATTTCAGTGGAAAAATCGATTTTAACAACGATTACAGTTTTGAAAACTGAGATATATCGTTTATTCTGTTTTTACTCTTTTCCAATAACCACTCTTTTACGAGTTGAGAGACTGTTTTATGAAATTGTACAACGGTGAATTATATTTAAAGGTGAAAAGTTAAATGTTGTTCCTCAACAGGGAGGTTTTTTGAAACCGAAGTCGAGTGCAGTAAAAGGCCGGCTTGCTCCTCTGGTGCTTATTCTTTCTTCTCAACTTATGGCTCAAGCGGCGGGAGATCTTGCCGCCCACCAGACTGATGATGAAAAGAAAGAAAGTATCAAGGCAGCGTTGCCGTTCCTAGAGGCGAAAGTAGCCTCAACAATAATGGATGGTGCGTCAGAACCTATCGCATTTGAAGGTCAAGCACAGATTAGAACGTTATATCACCACTATTATGGTTTGGCAGACTCTTCCTACTTAGGCTTGACTCGTCAAGGGTTAAGGTTAGGCGCTGAAGATCCATTTTTGAAACTTGGAATGGTTGTAACCCCTGGTAGAAATACGGTGCTGTGGACAGCCATGGGACTTATGGCTTCGTTCCCTGGGGTAAATCCGAAGAGTTTTCTCGGTAAAGCGTCTGGTACTTATGATGAAGGATATACTCCTGCTTATCAAAATCACGCTTCAAATAAGAGTACCGGTGTAATTGAAGATATGTCTGCGGGTATTGCAATCCGTACAAAGCCAGCATCTTTTATGCTGAAAATGGGTGCCATGAACTGGAATGAGTCTTCTCCATTATCGATATGGAAAGCTCAGCCGCGCATGTTTGCGTGGGAATATCTTCCGTATGAAATGGAAGAACCGATCTCCGAATATTATGGCTATAATATTGCTAAGGGAGAAAAAGCGGGGCGAGCTGCGTGGAACAAGCGTGCTTTCCAAGGTGTTGATTTTTCGATTACCGATATGCCTGGTGGCTTGAGTGGCTATGTTCTTTATGGTTCCGGCATGCCGTATGACGGATTTGATCGCACCGGAATGGATATGGCAGTTGACCTTGGATATGCTGCCGATGAGGGGCCCGTTGTTGAAACTGGTATTGGTGATTCATATAGAAAACAGTTGTACTACCGCATAGCTAAAGTTATTTCACCTGCAGTTCAAGTCGGTTTTAATAATGGATATGTGTATACTTCTTCTGATATTATTGCCTCTGGATCGGCAAATGGGTATGTTTTCAATAACAAGTTTGATATCGGCCTATTGAATTCTGAATGGGATAATAATGGAACGATTCTGAAATTGAAAGACAAAGCAAGCTATAATGAAATTTTAAAACTGGCAGATGGTACGGTTGCAAAAACAGTTGGTGAAGGATTTTGGATTGATCCAAAAGTATTCTCTGTTGATGCAAAAGGAAATGTTGGAAAAAGAATTAGTTATTTCGCAGATCTTGGTTTTTCCATGGTTGAATCAACCTTCGTCAAGATTGACAATGCTGCCTATGGAACTAAAAGCTTAAAGCGTTCTGGTGCTTCTGCTTTTTCAAAATTAGCAAATAGTAATGGGTACGTAGAACCGGGATCAATCTTTTCTGTGCGCAAGTCGGACATGATGGATTTTTCAGATATCGCGACTTATTTGCAGGTGAAGTATAGTTCTAAGGTTGATGCAACAGTAGACTTCTTGTACTCTGGTGAAAAATTCTATTCACCAAATTCATTTGTACTTCCTAATGATATCTTTTTCGCTCGTGGATCAAATTTATTGGGCGCGGGTAAATTTTTAGGTGCAGAAGCTTCGCCGTATTCGAGAAATATGATTGCAACGGGCATTGAAGTAAAACCCAATCTGCCGTGGTATGGTCATTTAAAACTTAAATATGGAATTAATGCGCAAGTTAACATTGGACGGGATGTCATAATGTTTCCGTATCGCTTAAACGGTAACGATATTGTTAATACTTTCAACAGCTTTTATTCTAAATGGGGTGTTGGAAAAATTGATGAAACGTATGATTTCAATAACCATCAAGGTGAAGTTGATAAGAAAAATAGCCTCGCTAAACATCCCATTGCTCGCCTCGGAGATGAAAGTTATGGAACTTACAGCGATGAGCGTGAAGTCCTTTCCCCGACAAGTGGGGGGTTGCGTGGGGATAATGCATCCTTGACCGAAGGGTTTGTTCCGTATACAAAAGTTGAGGATCTGATTTTCAACCATTTCTCAAAGAGTAGTGTTGTCGATATGAATCGCGACCTTGCGCAAATTTGGGATGATGAAGCGCGTAAGTTCGAAGATAATAGATTGCTTGTAAATGATATTCGTATTGTAGATGGAAATGATACATCCTTTTACACGTATGATACTACAACCGGAAACTTGGATCAACGTGCGAGCACAGATAACTCGAGTTCACTTTTAAGCTCTACTGCAGTTTCAACTACAAGTGCTTCAGGATTTGTACCTGTGACAAAAAAGAGTAGCTTCGATTTATCTCTCGACTGGGCACTTGATATCAGTAAGTACATCGGTTATGATCATGATCTTTTTGTTACCATGTACTACGAAATCAATGGTGTTACCAAAGGTTTCAAACCTCTTGCTGTTAGCGATGAGAATGAAGATGTGTTGTTGATGTCTCATTATTTGCGTTCAGAACCGACAATCGCTTTAACGAAGAAGTTTTATCTGCTTGGCCTAGTTGGATTTGAACGGTGGAGTTCGAATCATGGTTGGGTAGTAGATAATGAAACGGTGTCAAGTGGTGGAAAATCTACGGTTGTGTTTAAAGGCTTTAAAAGAAGTCCGATAAGTACGAATGATCTCGCTCTTGGTATTGGTTTTGACTGGGATGCAATGAAACGAGTTAGCTTCCATGGTCGATACAAGTGGTTTAGTCATGAAGACGCAATGGTTCCGGATCTTCGCTATAAGAATCATTCTGTAGCTTTTGAACTGAAATCCTTTTTCTAAGAAATACGAGGAGAATTAAAAATATGAAACAGAAAAATAGATATATCAGAACCGGACTTACTGTTGCAGTACTTGCGGGTTCTGGCATGGCTGCAGAACCGTTGTCGGCTGATAATTCAACACTTGACAGTTTAAATGCGACCGTAGGACGTTTTGTTGGAAAAGCTGGGGTGGATTTTAGCGGGGACTTTAGTTCTCGTGGTTTGATCGCTCCGATTTCTGGACCGCTTATTGATTCCACTAAAGCTAAAAAAACGCGTGAAGACATCATGTTCACCGCACTTGATCTCAAATTGACAATGGGACCTCATGCTGGTTTAAAAGGACGAGCGGATATTCGTTTGCATGAAGACTGGCGCAATATGTTCGGTTCGTACGCAACACCACTTTCGGTACAGTGGTTATCGATGAATGGAAATGTGAAAGATGTTTTCTTTTACAGTGTCGGTGATTACAAAGAAAAATTTTCGCCACTAACTTTGTGGGCTCCGGAACCAGAAATAATGTTTGAACCGTATATTTTTGCTCGCCAGAGAAAAATGGTAATGGATGAAGTATACGCGGGGAATAATGAACGAGTACTTCAAGGTGCGAATGTTATGTTCGCCGCAAAAATATCTCCAGTTTTTGAAGAACTTACTTCAAAGAGTTTCTTTGCACGGAATCGCAAAGTAGGTAAAGAAGAAAATACAATTCGTCCTGAGGCTGTAGATGTCATATCTGTTCCTATGGATCGCTATAGTGCAGGAGAAAATCTCTTCTTGAAATTCCGTAAAGATGCGGAGCTGGGCGCAACGTTTGTTTATACCGGTGATGCCTACGCTACTCATAAAATGGGTGGAGACAAACCCGAAAACAAAAAGGATGTTGACAAAAACCTTGTTATGGGGTTCAGTGGTGCCATTGGGACAGGGCTCCTAAAGGCGATCGACACTACGAAAATCAATGTTCGCATGGATGCCGAAATGGCATATTC
>DYSN01000092.1:0-3128 GCA_020718205.1 Draconibacterium orientale | reverse complement strand
ATCAGCAATGCGCCGAAATTTGTCAATGAAATGGCTCAGAGTCCAGTTTTCTTCAATCGCCAGCTTTTGAATACTGGGGTTAAGGGTGCATATAATAGTTTTGATGGGTTGTATAAATCTGTTTTTAACTATACTCCTGCTGAACTCGAATTTAAAACTAAAGAGCCAGAGAACAAGATTGCTTGGACTCGTGGAGTTCTCACTCATGATGAAATTCTTATCGCAGAAGGTGCAGTCTTAGAGAGCGCAACGGAAAAAAGCGGAATTGATAGGACCTTTTCTCCTGTGTTACACCTCGGGAAAGCAACGCCAAATCGTAAAGGTTTAGATATTCAAGCTGGTATTGAACTTTTGGATAAAGCAATTATTCTTGATGCTGATGTGAAGCTGATGAATACTGCAGAAAATTTCTACAAAAAAGATGCAAAAGGTTCTGTTGACACGACAAAAGTATATACCGTTGACTACAAACAGTTTGTCGGCGGTGCATCGCTCGATGTTGCTCAGTTTGGTGATTGGTGGAGCTATCCTTTAGTGCTTTCGGGAAGTCTTAGTCACTCTGAAACATTTGAGAAAAATGCGGAAACAAAATTTGGAACTAAAAGCTTTAACGAATTTGGTAATGCAAGTTTGTACTGGAAGTTCTGGAAACGCGCTGCGTTAATGGGTGGTGCACAGGTGATGCTTACTCGAAGTACCGAAGTTGCTGACCAGAATACCGAAAAAGCCAAGGCGTTGGAAACAAATATTGGTGGAGGATTGGAGTATACCGTTGCTGAGGGTGGAGTGTTATCTTTCACTGCAGGAAATGTTGCTTGGTCAAATTTGTATAAAGTTGATGAAGTTATCGATAAGTCTCGAAATTTTAGCACAATGCAATACGATCTTCTTTTGACGGTCAAATTTTAAGAAGAGGGTACGAGAATGATTAAAATACAAACATACGCTTTTGCTTCTCTTCTAGCATTTGCAGCGTTCGTTCAAGGGGCGGTAGAACCGCTTCCAAGAATTTTGGATAGTCTGGCTACAGGGCGCAAGGGTGTTGTTGGTGGCAATCCCGATGAAGTTTTCACCTTTTTCAAAGAAAACTTCGTTGCTGGTGGGTATGCCTACTTTTACCCTGAGGACAAGTCAAAAGTCCTTATTCCTGAAGAATCTGGAAAAATTGGTGAAGTTGCTCTATGCTTTGATCTTGAGCCTAACGATTATTCTGGAGGAGCCGTTGTTCTCCATGGTACAAGTTATGATCTTCGACCATATTACGCAACTGGATCGCTTGAGTTTTGGGTTAAAGGTAAAACAGGTGGAGAAGTTTGCGAAATTGTACTCGCTGATGACGAGCAGGACGATGGGATAAAAACTGAAATTAATCTTCCAATTTCAAAATATGGTGGAATTCAACCATATTGGACACATATTTCGATACCGTTAGCTGACTTTGGCCGTCGCGGCGGTTATTGGGATGAAAAAAATGAAGTTACAGTTAAGAGTCCCTTTAATTGGTCTAATGTTAAAGAGTTTCTTGTTGTGATCGAAAAAGGGAGCAATAAGGAATTTAAGGTTTTTGTTGATGATGTAGTGATTTTGAAAGATCAGTATAAAGAACCGGCAAATCTCAATGCTCCATATTGGGATGAGGTGAAGTTGGTCTTGCCTAATCATCCAGGAAAGCCTGAAAAAGATGTTGAAGTTTCTGAATCAATGTATCAGACTTTTGTGGATAAAATGACAACTGAACCATATGGTGGGAAGACAACGAATGGTCTGCAGGCTACGGATAATCCGTCAGTCAATCCAGATGTAATGGGTGTTTACTTAGATAATAGTGATTATTCTGGAATTGCTTTTAAGTTTGGGAAAAGTTTCAATCTCGCCGCAGCTCGTCAATCTGGTGGAGGTATAGGTTTTTGGGGCCGTGCAACTCAAGGTGTCGATGCTTTGATGTTTGGTCTTAATGATGGCGATCTAAAGGATCAAAAAAGTGTAGGTTCTTCTGTATTGCTGTCAGACTATGGGAAACTTGATACTGGTTGGAGTTACTTCATGATTCCGCTAAAAGAGTTTTCAAGTGATGGTGGATATTGGGATGAGGAGTCTAAGACGGAAAAACCGGGTGAAATGGATTTTGCAGATATCAATGCAATTACGATTTCTGGTGATAAGTACGGTAATCGTATTGCTCCCGGTGAGCCTACACAATTTTTCTTTGATGATATTTCTGTAATTAAATCTGTGCCAGGATATATCGATCCAGATATTTACTGGGATACATTTAAAAGTTCAACTGCTGATAAATTGCTTTTCGACTTTGAAGATGGAAAAGAAGGATGGGAAGGATCGGCAGGTGAAGTTTCTGCTCTTTCTGCTATTATTGAATCTCAAACAGACAGAGCTCTTCGCGATCAGTATGGACAGAAATATCTAAAAATTGAGTATTCATTAAATGACTGGGCGCAAGTCACGTATCCTTTTGCACGTTTTGGATCCGGATCAGAATTGACTGATTGGAGTCAGCATCGTGCAATTAAGATGGATATCCTATGTGAGCAGGATGATGAATTATTTACTGTAAAAGTTAAAGATGCGGGTAAAGAAGAGTGGTTTGCAAATGTCAAGATAAAACGCGGGTGGAATAAATTAGTTGTTCCGTTCCGTAAATTCCGTAAAGATCCGTATTATCAAGCGCCAGGTACGTTAGTAGATGGCAAATTTGATTTGACACGTGTCACAGAGATGGGCTTTGCTCCTGCGACGAAAGGAATAATGAGTAGACTAGTAATTGATAATGTTTCATTAACTAATGATAGCAATGATTAATATCTAGTTGTAGATTATTCAAAACATAATGGAGTTGCTGACAAGCAACTCCATTTTCCAAAATATAGGGGAATATATTGGAAAGCATGAGTGCAATTGGTTTATTGATACCTGAATTTGCGGTTACCTTTTGTAGTTGCTTGAAATTTTGAAAGGCATAATTGACGATACTTATTTAACGTATTAGATGATGAAATGGCGCTGTGAATATGTTATTAACACATTAAGTGTTGGTAACAAGTTGAAAACAAATAACATTAGAAAAATGTAAGAAATTGTTGCAGTGGTGTATTGCTTGTAACTATATTAGG
>DYSN01000091.1:10656-14866 GCA_020718205.1 Draconibacterium orientale | reverse complement strand
TGATTTCTCTTTGATTAATCCAAATTGTGCTACCCATCCGCTTTTATAAAGAACCAAAAAATTTATCTCATTATATTTATCAATCATTTGAAAATGTATTGGGTATTACCTCATTACCAAAATCTGACCGGTAAATGTTCGTTGTTTTCCCAAATTGTCGGTACAATTAAGTAGCCATGAATAACTTCCATTTTCGACAACCAGATGGCCTTGAAATGTCCCGTCCCAAAATTCGTACATAGACTGAGTCGACCAAATGGGCTCACCCCATCTATCGTAAACAGTAAATTGATAATTTTCGGGTCTCATTCCTGTGTTCTTAATTTCCATATAGTCATTCGAACCATCCGAATCGGGTGTGAAAATGGTAGGAAACCAAACTACAAAAACGCCATCGACATAAACCCGTTGCGATATGGTATCGGTGCACAGAAATTCATTTTGAGCTGTTAACATCACATTGTATACCCCCTCATTCTGATACTCGTGCCAAGGCTGTTCTTCGTCCGACCTTTGCCCGTCGGCAAAGTCCCACAAAAACGTTTCGGCACCTTGCGAATAATTATAAAAATAAAACCTTGCGTTTAGGAGCGATTGATGTGCACTATCGACCTCGAAAAGGGCTTCGGGTACCGGATAGGCATTAAAATAATTATGAATATTAAGTTCGCTTTTGCATCCCATCGGATGGGTATAAACTAAATGCAAATCGTGTAAGCCTTCGGTATCAAAGCTATGCTCGATGGCATGACCAAATTCGAGATTAGGTACTTGTGCATTGCCAAAATACCACACGGCCTGAAATCCGGTGCCGTTGGTGGTCTCTAATTTGACTTGCAAAGGTGTACAGCCTTGACGTTGGTCGCATACAACATTCGGTATCGGAAGCTCGATACTGCTCAACGTAATCGAAGTATCTTTTTTGAATCCGCAGCCATCTACAACTTCGATAAAATAAGTTTGGGTTTGATTTGGTTTCAAATAAAAGTGTGAATGACTGATTAATTGGCCGTCTAAATAGCATGAAAAAGCAGGCTTCCCAACAAACTCATGAATCGATAAGGCAATTGAATCGCCCATACAAACCGTATCGGCTTGAGCAAAAGCGAAGAATTCTAAATCCGGAGCGGGAAATAAAGTGGTAAAAATTTGATCTATACAATTTAAACTGTCGGTAACAGCTACCGAAAATGCGGTTACCGTATCTACATTCGCCCAGATTGCTTCGTCAGATTGTCCGGTATTCCATAAATATTGATAAGGAGCCGTACCTCCGGTTACCGATGCATCGAGTTGTGTTGCTGCGTTCTTACACACATGCAATGTGTCGGGCATATCCGATGCAATAGGGTCGGGTGAATCAATTTCAAATTGATATATTGCAGAACAATTTGCTGCGTCGGTAAGGGTCAAAACATATATACCGTTTGCAAGTTGATGAATCTCGTCGGTTTGCAATCCATTGGACCACTGCATATAAAAAGGTGCCGTTCCCCCGCTTGGCGACAGGGCAATGCTTCCTTGCACATCGCCAAAACAACGATTATCGGTTATTGCTGCATTGGGTACAATAGGCGGGTCGGTGCTCAAAATATCTACAGAATCGATCATCAAACAAGCATTCCCGTCCAATACACTGACGGTATATCGGCCGATACCGAGGTTTATGGCTGTTGCAGTAGTTTGATGCAATGGATCGTTCCAATGGTAAACGACCGATGTTTGCGAAATACTTAGTTGGGTTTCGATGCTTCCTGTTTGGTCTGTCGGACAATTAACATGGTGCGGAATTAATGTCAACCGATTGGTTTCCGGGATATAAAACCAAGCCGTGTCTGTAACCTCGTTGCAACCGACCGAATTAACCATGCCTGCTACAGATAACATGATGTAATAAGTTCCTGTATCGGGATACCAAATCAAACCTTTGTATGGGCTTTGCCAACGGATACTATCTTGGCCTGTCATATGCCAGAGCGGCTGTAACTGTGCCGAAAGTAAAGAATCGGGTGTGTAAAACACCACAGCCCCGCTGCAGGGATCGACATGTGTTACAATATGGGAGGGACTCAAACAGCAATCTGATAAGACTTGAATCGTCGTGTCAGCCGTACAACCCATGTCGGAGGTTACAGTCAATGTAACCTGATACATATTGGGAGCCGCAAAAGTATGCCCCACATTTTGACCAACTCCCACGATGGGATTGTCGGAAAAGCTCCATTCGTACTGAACAATATTATCGGTACTGTTGGTTGTTGAACCTGCAAATTGCACTTGATTTCCACTGCAAACCGTGTCGTAATCAATTACCGGAAAAATATGCCCAAATGTATTCAAATTCACCCACATTGTAACAGGACAATTGCCTAATTCGCTTTCCATTTCACACATTACACTATCTAAATTTTCGGGATTAGGAATGGTTGTGGTTTGATTAAAATCGGGGTATGGGATCCACCAAAGGTATGATAAAAATCCATCGGGAGCTGTTAATGTCAGGGTAGGATCGCCCGGACAATATTGAGCGAAGTCGGCTTGTAACGGGCCGGCCGATTCGTCGATATAGGCAAATGCCATATGTTCGCCGGCCGAGCAGTCCCCGACTGTAAATTTAACAGTAATTTGCTGCCCGATAAGGTTCGATAGATTTACAGCTACCGAAGTCCACGTTTTATACCAAAATGTAGAAATACCAGTAGTGCTATTGCCTTGAACAGGGACAAATCCGTCTGCCGAAGGATTATCGGCTAAAACCACATACTCGCCGCAGGGCACTAAATGATTGTTGGCATCGAAAACCTGAGCTTTAAAAAAAGGACGCCCGGAATGCCCCGGATCTTCCAATATAACCGCATATTGATACACATACAAGGCACTTTGTGCGGTTACGGTAAAGCTTTTGCTCACTTGTGTGGCATTGGCACCGGGTGCATAATCTTCTAATTTTAGTGAAAAATTTCCACCATTGGGCGACACTTTGGGAAAATTGACACCCATAGTAGCCAAAAAAGGATCGTTGCCTGTACCCGAAATTTGAGTAATACCTGGTCCCATGCTACCCAATCCGGTAATCGCAGTTTCCGGAGTACCGATAACCTGAGCCTTTTGCGAGGTCCAGCCCAGCATGGTACCATCTTCGAATCCGAAAGTTTGAGCTTGAACATTGCTGTATATAATACTTGCCATTAGAAACATAAACAGACTTAGGTTCATCTGCATATTTTGCTTAGTGATTCGGTATCTGCGTTTCATATTTCAACTTTTTTTAAATAGACTCTATACAAATCTTTTAGTTCAAACAAGCAAAAGCAATATGCTTGCATAAACAACTTTAAATTATTTACGTAACAATTCTACTATAGTGTTCCATCGGCTCAATAAATCGGGATGTGTTTCTATTTTGCTCATTCGTAATGCGAAATCTACAGGCCGATTTCCAAAAGCATCAATAATCGTAATATCTGCACGATGTTTAAGAAGCAGTTCAACCAAATCCGGGTTACCTGTCTGAACAGCAATGTGCAAGGCAGTTTTGCTGTGTGCATTTTTAAAATTGACATCGGCACCATGATTCAACAATAAGGAAGTAATTTCAGTATTTCGATACAACACCGCCCAAAACAAGGCCGTACGATCGTGTTCATGGTCGGTACAAATTTGGGGGTCGTGATTCGTATCGTGGTGTTTCACTTCATTTACATCGACACCCGAATTCAGCAGTTGGGTAAGTTCGATGTTTCGATGGTTTTTAACTGCTTCAATCAATGGTGTTTGTGCCGATGTTTTGAGGACTGCTATCGTCAAAATTACAAAAATTGATTTCATATTTGTTTTTTGAATAAAGCTATTATAATGCCTCACCTTAATCAAGTTTATAGTTTTTGCATTGAGCAATCGAACAAAACGAACAAAAAAAACCAAGAGTCTAAATACCAATGATTTGAATCTGCTTTTTCGACAACTTACCTTTGCAAAGTCAGCAATTTCTGTTTCGATTATCGAATTTGAAGCCTAATTTTAATGGAAAACTTCAATTAGAGATGATGACCCTTCCAATTTTGAGTCAACGCCATGATTACTTACTGGATTGGAGTACTAAACCCAAAAGACTATAAAATTTTACAACACGATAGCTTTAGCATCTGCCCCAATCCTGCCACTGATTTCATTGTCATAAAGTTGGATTACATATTGGGCTGATGATGTT
>DYSN01000091.1:0-10556 GCA_020718205.1 Draconibacterium orientale | reverse complement strand
CGTGAATCACCATTGTATAAATCACATTTGCATAACACCTGAGTCGCAATCTACGAACTCACCTGTAAATTGACCAAGCCTTTCCCCTTTGGAAAACGGAAAAGGGGCTCGACATCTCCACGCACCCCAAAGGCTTATACTTTGTGAAAATTGTAAGAAGCCCCCAAATTATTAGTGGTATTTTCAAGTCCGGTTTGTTTATGATGCCCTACATTATTTCAGATCAGTGTATGCAACTAAACTGATGTTATTAAGCCGCAAAAGGACATGTTCAAATTGGAAATTGCCAAAAATACCAAAGGTAACACCTGTGCGATTAGGCTCAAAATCAGTCACAGTCGGAAGTTTGCGGGCTTCGAGGTTCTGTTTCAGATTGACAAATCAGAAATGAATCCATTTTTATTAGTGTAGGTTTAGGTGGTAAATTACACAAACAAAACAATGTCTAATCTTTTTTAATAGTTAACAACATGAAATTTCAAAACACAATTAAACACATGCTTGGTACGCTTATTATAAGTACCATTGGGCTCGTTAGCCTCAATGCACAAGTTACGCTGCCTGTATCGGTCGATTTTTCGGATTGGCACAACGGTACAAGTTGGACCATTCCTTCGGGATGGGACATGTCGCCTGTAAGTAGCGAATGGCAATTTCAAACTTCGGGCGAGAGCTTCGAAACTTGGTTCAACGGTTTTGTATCGGTACATCCAAATGCATGGGGCGCACCGGCTTACACTTTAACATCGCCTGTAATAGATGTAACTACTGCCACAAGCGGTTTGATGTTAAGTTGGAATCAAAGCTTAACCATGACAGCCGCACTGATGCATATCCATGTTATGATCAGTATCGACGGCGGAGCGTGGGATACCATTCATACCTCTGCAGGATTAATCAACAATCAGGCAGTCGTTAAAAACCTGTCAGCCGATATTGCAGGTCATTCCAATCTACAAGTAAAATGGAGCATTCAATTTGCTTCTGGCGAACTGACCACTCCGGTGTGGTCTTTCGACGATATTTTAATTCGCCCGATAACAGCACAAGATGCTCGAATCAGTTTAATCAGCAGTCCAAGTTCAGGTTGCGGATTAGGTCAAGAACCAGTTGTAGTTAGCATTCGCAATATGGGAACACAAACCATTACCCAAACCATACCAGTTTCGTTTTCAACAGACGGTGGCAATACTTGGCACACCGAAAACTATTCCGACGACATTCCTGCTTATAGCACTTCGCAAATGACATTTGCAGGCTTAGTCGATTTGTCAACCGTAGGTAATCACGAAATTATTGTTAAAACGGCTTTGCCAGGAGACGAACTCACTGTAAATGACGCACTTACTAAAATATTAATAAATGAATACTCAGTCCAATCTTACCCCGATTTACAAGATTTCGAAACATCGAATGGGAATTGGTTTACCACCGGTTTTGGCAGTACAAGCTCATGGGAATGGGGAACTCCATCATCTACCGATCTTACTTCGGGCAGTTTAGGCTCAACAAAAGCATGGGCTACCGACCTGGACGATAATCATATTCAAGGTGAACTATCGTATTTGTACTCGGGGTGCTACGATTTTACCAATGTGAACTTGCCCGTAGTTGAGCTCGATTTATGGTACATTGCCCCCAACAATGCTTATGGTTTTAACGATGGAATGTTGTTGCAATACACTACCGATTTTGGTCAGACATGGACTCAAGTAGGAAATGTGGGCACCGGCACCAATTGGTATAATATGGCAACCGGCTGGTTTGGACAAACCGACTGGATGACGGCAAAACACGAGCTCCCCACTTTGGCCAATCAAGAACAGGTAAAATTTAGATTGGTGATGAAAACGCCCAATATTCCTTGGCACAGTGCACACGATGGTTATGCTTTCGATAATTTTAAAATTTATGACAAGCCGGCATTTGATGTAGGTATTTCGGAAATAACGAAACCCGAAAGCGGTTGCGGTTTAACCGCTAACGAATTTGTTCGAATTAAAATAAAAAACTATGGCACACAGTCAGTTAACAATGTGCCGGTTCGTTACCAAATAGAGGGCGAAAGCGGATATATAGAAGCTGTTTATGCCAATTCTATTGCCCCCGGAGCTGAAGCACAGTACATTTTTTATTCTGCTGGGCAAACTGCCGATTTAAGCACTACCGGTATTTATAATTTTACAGCATATACCGCTTTAGATACAGACGGGAACCATCAGAACGACAGCCTGCGCAAAACAGTTGTAAGCATGCCTACCATCAGTTCCGATTTCACAGAAGACTTCGAAGATAATGATGCAGGTTTGTGGGTTACCTACAAAGATTATGGCACGGTTAACGATTGGGAACACGGCACACCGACTAAAACATATATCAACAACACTGCCTCAGGTACAAAAGCATGGGTAACCAATCTCAATGGATATGTATCGCCGAGCCAAATGTCGTATGTCGAAAGTCCATGTTACGATTTAAGCAGCATTTCGGAGCCTGCTTTGGAATTTAAAATCTCCTTACAAACCTATACTCAAGCAAAATTATCGATCGAATACAGCCTCGACAACGGCTTAAATTGGTTCTCCATCCCCGAGAATACGATTTGGGCTAACCCTACCGACTGGTACACCGCTCCAATGACCTACTTTTCAGGCGATTACAGTGCCGGCGAATGGCAAACTAAAAAACGATCGTTTGCCGATATCAGCGATTTGAATGCGGCACCGGCGTCGGTAAAATTCCGTGTTAAATTTGAGCAAGGGGCACTGTACATTTCCGAAGGTGCCGCTTTCGACGACTTCAGAATCTATTCCGACCCGACGCTTTGGTCGACTACCTTGACCCCAGCAGCCTTATCAAAAGAACATTTTCAAGTAGTGCCCAATCCCTCGAACGAATCCATTCAAGTATCATATCCCGAAACTTTCGATTTAGAAATTTATAATACCTTGGGGCAAATGGTGTTGAACAGAAGCAGTATTGCAAATACGGCACGAATCGATGTGTCGTTTTTGGAAGCGGGCATCTACACGCTTAAAGTAAACACCTCGAAAGGTCTTTTAACGCAACAAATTGTAAAACAATAATATAAAGCAAGATTGAATGGCTATAATACTTCGGATTATGCAAAGAAATACATTTATATCGAGATTTTTCGGACTCACTTTTATTCTGAGTTTCTTAACGGCTTTCGAAATCAGCAGCCAAAATACATTGTACATCAAACTTAAAGAAAATGCACAATGGACCGAGCCAAACACGCCTATCCCCTGTTCGCTTTGGTATCGATATTACCCTGAAATCGATCATATTAGATTGCAATTCCCTGTTATAACCATTCAATCTGCTTTTCGTTCTAAACACTCGGTGTTAAACCGAATTTACGCAATTTCGGGTCCCGACAGCATTTTAATGCGTGCAAACGAGGCCTATTCGAAGCAATCATCGGTCGAATACGTCGAATTTGCACCCCATTGGCAATTCAATAGTGTACTTTCTACTAACGATCCTCAATTTCCCGAACAATGGAATTTGAGCAAAATTCAGGCAGAATCTGCTTGGGATTTGATTCCCTATCAAAGCGGAGCTGAAAAAGTGAAGATTGCCATTATCGATGCCGCATTTTTACTCAATCACGAGGACTTTTCGGGTTCATATCATGTAAATCTGAACGAGATATCAGGCAACAATATCGACGACGACCAAAACGGTTTTATAGATGATATTCAGGGTTGGGACTTTGGCGAAAACGACGCAGATGTAAATCCGCCCGTAGGAGGCGATCCTACATTTGCACATGGTACTTTTGTGGCAAGTTTTGCCGGCGTAGTTACCGATAACCAAATCGGAATTGCATCTGTATCTGACAATACAGCGGTAATAATCCCTCTAAAAATCGGTGCTGGAACATCTTCGATTTTCGTGCCGCAGGGCAGTGTTTTGCAAGCCATAGACTATGCCATGATTCAAAATGCCGATATTATTTCGATGTCGTTAAGTGTGATGGACGAAAATGGATTTGGTTATATGGGTGTCGAAACCCTGCACGACTTAATCTCGGCGGCAAACAGCCAAGGGATTATTATAGTAGCGGCTTCGGGTAACGGTGCGTTATCGTATAACGACGAAATCTCTTTCCCTGCTCGCTTTGCCGAAGTAATCGCCGTCGGTTCGACCGATTCGTACGACAACAAAGCCTCAAGCTCTCAGTATAGTTCCCAGATTGATATCATGGCTCCCGGACACGAAGTGTTGGGTGCTATATCGTACGCCCCTTGGTACGAAAATTATTGGTCGGGAACATCGTTTGCTACACCAACCGTTGCAGGAGCTATCGCTTGGCTTAAGTACCATTTTACGGAATATTCCGATGCACAAATATTGACATGCCTGTACCAAGGTGCCGACGACATTACGGCTCTAAACCCACAGTATTCCGGAAAACTCGGTGCCGGACGATTGAATTTGTTTCGATCGGCACAATGTATGACGGCACTTAACGTAAACGATATTCGAGCCGAGAATGATTTGAAAATATTTCCAAATCCGGCCGTATCGGGGCAAAGTATTCAGATTAAAAACGGCGTCGGTTCAATCGAAATTTTAAGTCTCGACGGGCGTTTGCTGCAATCAATCCCGGATCATGGATCGGGAACTGAATCGGAGCTTAGATTTGATTTAAAACCCGGAGCATATTTGATAAAGGATCGCATCGGATCAAAAATTCTTTTCATTCATTAACACGACTAAGCCGCCTAAATACAGGGCGGCTTTTTTATTGATTGATTCAAAATGACTGAATTCGACACACCAGTTGATTGAATGTTTTGGTGTTTTTTTTACAGTCAATTTATTCGTCGGGCGTTTCAGTTAAATCGGACGGAAATGCGTTTTTTTCCAAAATAGTTTTTAAATAAAACGAAGGCGTAACGCCGGTTTCGGTTTTAAAAGCTTTATTGAACACCGAAATGGACTTAAAGCCCACCATTGTCGAGATGTAAGCAATTGTGTAGGTTTTATTGTCCGGATTCGATAGTAACGCAAGCGCTTCGTTGATGCGTTTTTGATTAATAAACGAGTTAAAATTCATTTTGTAAACCTCATTTATAATTTGCGACACATAGGTTTTATTGGTGTTAATGGTTTCGGCAAATTTGATTATGCTCAAATCGGCGTCTCGGTAAACTTTTTCAGTTTCGAAAGCTGTAATTATTCGATCCAAAATATCTTTGCTCAAACTATCGGTAAGTGCAGAACTGTGATATTTTATTTCCTCACGGGCATGCGAACTTAGTGTTTCCGATAATTGACGCATTTCTTCCTGCGAATCGACAATTTCCAAATTTCGGTCGACCAACTTCTTAAGCGAACGTTTCAATTCTCGACTTTTAACAAATAAAATCAATAAAAGCAACAATACAACTGCAATTGCACCAGTCAAGACCATAATAATGTTAGCTCTGGTTTTTAGTTTAATTTCTGACAAATCTTTCTGTTGCATCAAAATTTGATTTTTTTGTTTGATGCGGTCTGTTTCGAAAGCCACTTCCAATTCGGCAAATGCTTTGTTTCTTTCTTCTTCAAGTGCCAATAACTCAAGTTTAGTAGCTTCGGTCTTATAAAACCATGCTTTTTTGTAATCGGACTTTAGCAGGTAGAACGCTTCGAGCGATGAATAGGCATTGCGCAGTTTGTCGTTGTAATGCTGTTGTTTGCTGATGTCAACCGCACGATCGAGGTAGAGTTTAGCTTTTTCGAATTGTTTTTGCTTTACATAATACTGCCCGATGGTGATGTAAGATGCGGTTACTTCCCAAAAATTGTCGACACTTTCGAAGTAGGCTAACGCCTCTAAATTAAGCGAAATAGCCTTGTCGATATCGGCATACAATTCGAAATATAAATTGGCTAAATTGGCTTTGGTCGATGCAATTCCCAAGCTGTCGGCTAAAGGTATTTTAATGGTCAACGACTTTTGGTAGTATTGAAGTGCCGAATCGAGTCGGTTGGTTTTTTTATAAGCAAAGCCCAAATTATTATAAACTTTCGATAAACCCGAACTGTCGTTTATAGAAGCATATAAGATTCCGGCATCTTGAAAAACAGGTATAGCTTCTTGGTAATATTTTCGGTGCAAATGTAAAGCCCCTATATTAAGAAAAATACCGGCTTTACCCGCAACATCTTTTTTGATTTCGGCAAACTTGAGTGCTTGATTGTAATAATACATAGCCGAATCGAATTTCGATTCCTGCCATTTGGTTACACCCATAATTCGAAATGCGTGAATGATATTCGCCGTATCTTTCGATTTTTGAGCCAATATTAAAGCTGCTTGGGCATTCCGATAGGCTTTTTCGTTATCATTAAACAAGGCTTTTTGAGATGCAGACAAAAGTCTGGCAATATTGTCGTTATCGGTTTGGGTTTGCAAATAGACCATTTTTGGAAGTAATATCCAAAAAAAGACGAGTAGTTTACTTGCATTCATAGTATTTGTTTTGAAGTCCAAATATACTAAAAATATTGAATATCAATCCTATTGTATAGATTTAGCGTCATTTTACTCGCAAACATCATTGCGAAATGAATCTAAAATAAACAAAAAAAACTGCCCGTCGGGCAGCCTCCACTATGAGAAAATGAGAGAAATTTAATGCTTAATAATAATTTTTTTCGATTGAATTTTATCGCCGGAATTAATTTTTGAAAAATAAACGCCTTCGGGCAATAGTTTACAGTTGATGCGGTTTTGTCCTTGAACAAGTTGCCTGCTCATTATTTTCTTACCGGTCAAATCGTATAATTGGAATAGGCCAGGCAGTGCAAGATTAACAGTTAATTGGTCGGAAACAGGATTCGGGAATAATGACACTTCGTCGTTTACAATATCGGAAATTCCAACGGTACATGCTTCGCCGATTCCGTCTATCGAATTACCCGACGGGCCTCCTGCCCATGGCCTTTGGTTACGCCAACAGTTATATGCGGCTGTATCGTAGATCATTATGTTCACATTAAATGTAACCAAAGAAAAAGGCGTCGTATTTTGGTTGTATAAAATGAAATAAGCCCATTTAGCTGTTTCGGTTACAGTCGCACTGATTACTTGGTTATAGCCTCCCGAATAGATGGTTAGTGCATCTTGATAAAAGAAATCGCCCGATACAGAACCACAGGTTGTACCATCGCCCGATGGAAGATTACAATAGCTGTCGCCAGGGTGGTAATCAAATCCATTCAATAAAGCACAGTTTGGATAAGCACAAATCCAGTCGTTTGATTCTGCACCGGCAATGATTTGTTTTGCACCGGCTGGTATTAAAATTTTCATTACAAACAATTGCCCTGGCATCACCACAGGTGGCGACCAAAGTGAAAAATATTGTGCCGAGCCGTTAATTGCATAGCCGACATAAATTGAATACGACGATCCAAACGAACCAGACGATAAATTATCGGTTGATTTGTAATAGTGAGCATAAGCATCACCGGTGTTTCCGGTATTAATCGGAATGGTTTGTAAAACCGACGGGTTTACAACTTGTGCGTTGGCTGCTCCCATCAACAGCAAGCCGGCTAAGGCTGTGAGTAGAATTTTTGATTTCATGCGTGTTGTGTTTTAAATGAATTAATGAAAATTTGATTCGCTTTACTTAAATATTACTAACCATTCGTTTCAAAAAATCGTTTTTAAGATTTGTAAAAAACAAGATGTTTATCGCGTCGGGCTGAATCAAAAATACCTCTGCAGGGCTGCTAAATCCAAATTTACTCTTTTCGAATAGCTCAATTGAATAAGCCAAACTGAAAGAACTTAAATGTCAGTTATACAGATATTTAATATTATAGATTTGTTTATTTCCGAATCTAATATGGCTAGATACAAGAATAGAATAGAATAAAACAAAAGCAGCTTTCGGTTCCGAAAACTGCTTAAGGTAGCTTAATAGTTTGAATTTAGACCTGATTAATATTTTACAAATAGTAACATATCGGAGTCGTATTTGAGCATATAAACCCCAGAATTAAAATCGGATATGTCGATGGTGGTTTGATAATCGTTTATTTTCTGGTCGACCAAAAGCAGCCCTGTACTACTTAAAATCTGTAGATTAGATTGTACGGCTTTGCAAACAAAGGTAATTCTGTCTTCGGCCAAAGTTGGATACACTTGGCATTTTTGTGCCATGGGTTGCGAAACAACAGTATTTTGAACACCCTGTTGAACAAAATCCCAACATTGCTGACTGATAGAAATGGGCGGTAGAGCATGCGAACTATTGCTACTGCCTAAAAATTTTGCATGCTCCGGGTAGCTATTATTAATGATTGCTTCAAGTCCAATAGCCAGCCCTAAAAATGTATCGTGCCAAGTTGCCCCTGTTTGGTCTTCGGTTAGTAGAGGCGTCATATAACCCTCGCTTGGGTAAGTGGGTTGTCCGTAGTTAACATAACCCGATCCACCCCCTGCACTAGAGCAAATGTATAAATCGGCGGCATTTTCTATTAAAAAATCGTGATGATAATCGATACAATTTTGCGATACACAAGCATTTTGTAAATCTTCGTTACCATAAAACGCACCAGAAAATACTAATATACCAGCAATTTGGTCGGCTTCGGCCAAACCGTGCAAAAATGCACTCTTCCCTCCATACGAGAAACCTTGAGCAAAAACGGCATCGGGATTAATATTGGGGTAATCTTGCAGCATCTTTTGTTTTATAGCCGTAATTATTCCAAAATCCTCCTCACCCACTACCCAACTGGTACTAGACGAACCCTCGTCGGGACAAGCAATAATAATGTTTCCAAAATCTTGCGAATTGTTAGCCCATGACTTTAGTCCAATGTTGCTCCAATTTAGATAATCACTAGGCGTATCGCCTAATCCATGGAACCCTATTATTAGTGAATACGATAAATCAGGATTAAAATTCGATGGTGTGTAAATACTCAAACTTCGAGTTTGGATCCCCTCGGGATTATTCCATGTTACACTAGACGATACTTCGCCTTGCAACTGCGCATTTGCCCATAAGCAATTAGCCAATAAAAAAACAGAGAAAAAACGTTTCATGTGAAAAGGTTTAATTGATGATGTTCTTAGAAATTGTTGGCCAAAAATATAGACTATCTTGAGTTTCGATTTTGATTTCGTAAAAAAATAAAAGACGAATGCTTTCTGAATTGGAAATTGACAGAATAAACATGTTATAATGTTGTGTGACAATTATTTACAAATTATCAAAAGCTCTTACTCAATTGATAAATCAAGAATTACTTTAATTGTAAAAAGAACTTAGATCACATAAATTTGCTTGTGTCATTTTCTAACGGATGGTTAACTTATATTGACACTTTATAAAAACCTACTGTTAGACAAACACATTATATTACTTAACATTTTAATTAATTAAAAAATGAAAGCACTCTACTTAAAATCGGCAGCCATCGGCATAATGATGTCGTTGCCTACAATTGCGCAGGTTGTTAACTATCAGTACGATGGTTATATGCCTAAAAACTTTTCTGATGCGGCCTTCTTCTATAAACCAGCAGCTGAGTTGGCGGCGGGTTACTGGGGAGCGCCAAAATCCATTTATATCAGTTACAGCATCTACGGTGGCGATCAGTATCATAATTTAATGGATGTACCTGCAATCTACCCCAATAATACGCTATTAATTCGTGTGGTTTTACCTCCCGGAACCAATTATTCCAATATTTTCCTTGAATCGAACGATTGGATTGGTAATCCACCAAATTGCCCCATGATGAACACTTTTTCAGATTATCCAGGTTTATATTGCAATGCAACTACCGATGGATCAACTTGTGGCACAACGTCAGGGGAATTTTACGATATGAGTGCGCTCACATATGCTTCGGGTGGATTTAGCCAAGCCATGTTCAGTGGTGCCGTTTTAACAGAGCCGAAAGAAGTGTATTTTGCATTACGAAATGGATATGCCAGCGATAATTTCGACCTTGCAACAGCAAATATCGGGATAAACATTATGGATACGGCATTATATTCTTGTTGGTTAAACGAACGGCCTTGGGCAGGTGGCGACCCGTCGAATTCACCTTTGGGTTTTGGCGAGTCGTGCTCAGTTGGAATCGAACAAACAGTTTCAGCCAAAACAATGCTTTACCCCAATCCTGCAGAGAATATAATAAATATCACCTCGCATCACAAAGGAATTATAAATATCTACACCATTACAGGACAGATCATTAAAACAGAAATGATTACAGTGGGCTCTAATCAAATCGATTGTTCGTCAATCGAAAATGGAATTTATATTGTTAAAATAACATCCGAAGGCGACAGTCACACTCAGAAAATTACCATCAAACGATAATAAACTTGTTCTCTTAGTTTTTCGAAGAAGCTGTTCCGAATGGGGCGGCTTCACTTTTTTAGTGAACTATTATGCTATCTTTCACCATGGTACATGCCGTAAAATACCCTACGGCACCGCCTTTAATATTGCTGGGCAAATTGGCAGGGAATTCCGAAAATACGCCACCTTGCCATTGGGTTTCGG
>DYSN01000215.1 GCA_020718205.1 Draconibacterium orientale | reverse complement strand
ATTGGGCAACTGAGCTTTTGCTTATTGTACTGAATTCGGTTCCGTGTTTCTCATTGAAGTCCAATATTGAGTTATTCACCCAGCCTTTTATTGAATTGTAGCTATGGTAAGCCGGATCACACAAATAAGTATATATCAGGTAATCAACGTATGAGTTTAATTTGTACCTGTCTTTATAGTTTTCATTGATCCGTTTGTGGGTACATGTTGCTGCACCGTCCTGGCGAAAGTCGGTTAGTTTGCTGTTTATATTAATTAGGAAGTACCCCACCTTTCAATCGAAAAGTATACCACTTAGTCATAACAGAACGGGATTAAAATTTCGTTTATTAAAGCATGATAAGTATGTATACCAAGCAAGAAATCATTATTCGTAGCTATCGCGAGGGAAAGAGTCAACGTCAAATATCACGTGAACTTCAGGTCAATCGTAAGACAATCAAAAAGTATATTGAGGATTACGAAAATCTTCAAAATGGATCTATCAAGCCAGAAATAGCCCTTTCGACTTATTTGTCTAGTCCACCGGTTTATACTGTTGGTGCCAGAAGTAAAGTTCGCCTGACACAGGAAGTTCAATGTTTTATAGACCAATTGATTGAAGAAAACCGCAAGAAAATCGGTCAGGGCATGCGCAAGCAAATCCTGAAGAATATCGATATTCTTCAAATCCTTCATGAAAAAGGTTTTGAGGTAGGCTACACCACCATTTGTAATTATGTTCGGGAGAAACTGGGAAAATCATCCACAAACAACGAAGCTTTTATCCGTCAGCAATATCAGCCTGGTTCTGTCTGTGAGTTCGATTGGGGCGAGATCAAATTAAACATTGCCGGGCACCAGAGCCGTTTTCTGCTTGCGGTATTTACCTCAGCTTACAGCAATTATCGCTTTGCCCTTATTTTCAAGCGCCAGGATACTTTGGCTTTTATGGAATCCCATGTTGCATTTTTTGAGCACGCAGGTGGTGTTTTCCACCAGATGGTTTATGACAATATGCGCGTTGCGGTGGCCAAATTTATCGGCAAACATGAAAAAGAACCGACCAAAGCTTTGCTTCAAATGAAGGCACATTACCAGTTTAGCCATCGTTTTTGCAATGCTTACAGCGGAAACGAAAAAGGACATGTTGAGCGCAGTGTCGAATACATCCGTAGAAAAGCCTTCGGATTTAAAAATGATTTTACCAATCTGGAAGAAGCCGAAAATCATCTGGAATTAATTAACAATCGGTTAAACAACAGCAAACAACAATTAACAGGCCTTACTGCCATGGAAATGTTTGCCGATGAAAAAGAACTCTTGTGGCCGTATTCCGAACCATTGGCCTGCTGGGACACAGAGCAGCTCCGGGTCGACAAATATGCCACGATTAGCTACTGTACCAGCCGCTATTCGGTACCAGATAATCTGGTTGGATGTTTTGTTGATGTTAAAATATTTAGCCAAAAAATTGAAGTTTACTTCGAAAACAAATTTATCGCATCGCACCAGCGCGATTATGGGAAGCACCAGTGGATCATCTCCATTGAGCATTACCTGAATACCTTGCGTAAAAAGCCCGGAGCATTGGACGGGTCTGTTGCCCTGACATGCAGCCCATACTTGAAAAAACTATATCAGCAATTTTACACGAAGGTACCCCGCGACTTTATTGATCTGCTCCATTATTGTCGTCAGAACGCCATTAGCGAAGAAAGCCTGGAAGCCACCGTTTCACGCCTGGTTAATCTTTGCACCCACGACATCACCACAGAGAAATTAACCGCTCTTTTGGGCAATAAGCCTACGGAAAACAACAAGCCGATGCCAGTTAATAACCAAACGGCATACCTGGCACAAAAACAGCTCAAACAAATTACAGCATTAATGAATTAATCCTGAACAAAGATGAAACTACAAAGCGAAATAAAAGCACAAATTATCCAATACAGCAAAGAACTTCGATTACCTGTTTTTCGAAATGAGTTTGAACAAATAGCCCAGGAATCGGCCAGCGACCGGGCTGATTATGAAACATTCCTTTTCCGGTTAATGGAACGGGAATATGATACCCGTCTGGAAAACCGGAAGAAATCACAGATCAGACAAGCTGGCTTTCCGGCCAAGCTACACCTGCATGACTTAAAGCGGGATTTGCTCCCAGTTGATGCAGCAGAAAAACTCACATTGCTCGAACGGCTTGATTTTGTATCCTCGGGAAGAAACATCATCCTGGCAGGAAATCCGGGGACTGGTAAAACCCATATTGCAACCGGGCTTGGATTGAAAGCCTGTTTGCAAGGCTATAGAGTCTATTTTACAACCGTTCACCGATTGCTTACCCAACTGCGCGAATCGCACGCACAACGAACACTAAGGCAAATGGAACAGAGGTTTGAAAAATATGATCTTGTCATCTGCGACGAGTTTGGCTATATCTCTTTTGATAAACAAGGTGCCGAACTGTTGTTCAACCACCTTTCGCTGCGGGCAGGTCGAAAGTCAACGATCATTACCACCAACCTGGGATTCGACCGTTGGGAAGAGATTTTTGGCGATCCGGTACTCACTGCCGCTTTAGTGGATCGGTTAACCCACAAGGCCCATCTGGTAAACATGAATGGCGAATCGTACCGCTTAAGGGAAACTACTGAAATGATGAAAAAATGAAAAATAAGCAACAGAAAATCAGGGCTCCAGTACTCATCTGATCGGGGTACCCCGATCAGATGAGTACTACCTTTTTTATTTATTTAAAATGGTATACTTTTGGATTGAACTACTGGTATACTTTTCAATTGAAATAAACAACTAACCGCATTTCATATTGTGTTTAAGATAGCAACGAAGAAAAAAGGGATGTCG
>DYSN01000214.1 GCA_020718205.1 Draconibacterium orientale | reverse complement strand
CTGCTGGATGTCTCCGATACTCTCTTTCGTAAATGTCAGGCCGCATAATTTCATGAATCAATGTATACATAAAAATCCTTCCGGTGTTCAGCATTATTTGTGGGGCATGGACAGGATGTTTGGGCGGGGAACTGAATGATTCTTTTTTGTGAAGAATGTGGAAGAAAGAGTCTGGTGGAGCAATCTGAGCAGAATGTGTCAGATAATGGATTTGTCTGCCATCACTGTGGTTTTAGAACCCCTGCTGCAGCTATTGCACACATGTTGAAGAAGAACCTGGTCTGGACACCTAACCCGTTAATTTTTAAAATGACCGGCGGAGATAAAACAGTAGTGCAGCACATTGTATTCCAAGAACTTAATGATGCTCCGATACAGATTGAGTCGTTGGTTATAGATTCGTTACAATATGATTTACAGACCCGTGCAGTGGATGCACAAACAATTGCTGTAGAGTTGCTTCCTTTAGGAAATCGTATTCGTCAGCACGGTGCGTATAAAGGGGAGGCTATACATTGCAGAAATCTCCTATCAGATTTTTCCTGCGTCGTGAAAGTCGAATTCAATAGAGATGTACCATGTCTTTCCGGAATGCCTGAGAAGGTGGATCTGGGTGTAATTCCGTCAAATGGCTATTATCATAATCAATTGCTGATAGAGAATAGTGGCAATGATACATTGAGTGTGCAGGTGAGAACGGAGCCAATGGACTTTTCCATTGCTGCCAGGTTTGTACTCGAAGGGTCGCTTGCTTTGCGTTTAGCACCTAAGGAGAGGAAAATGATATCGTATTTTTTGTGGCCCGTGGCCGATATTTCCGAGGATTGGGATTTTGTTCAACGAATTTATGTAAAGACCAATGAGCCAGGCAAACAAGGGAATAGAGAAGTCGTCATTCATGGAAAGATCGTTGTTTGACAAGATGAGGGAAATGTCAAAATGAGTGTAAACACAATTCTTAGTGATTTAGTGGATAGTCTGCCGGATATTTATGAAGGATTTATTTGTGAACCACACCAGGGCATTGTCGCCAGTCAACTCAGTCTGATTGGCAGTGAGCAGGATTGTCGGGAAATTTTCAGTAATGTGGAGAAAATCTTTCTTATGGCCTCAGCTCATTATACCAACATTAAACGATTGAAATTTTGTTATGAAACCATATTCCTGCTTGCCTATCCTCTAAGTGATGGTCGCTGGCTTTTTCTTGCTCACGCGGAGTCTGCTGTACCTGGAATGGTACAACAGGCCGTGGGGGTGGCGTTAAATGCACTTATGGCAGAGGGAAGGGCAACTGACACCGCTATCAAGGCAGAGGTTGTAAAAGAAGACAGGGGCGATAAACAGGATATTGACCTTGATACTTCACTTGCCCCCGGGTGGGAACTATTCGAGCCGTTGGAAAAAATTAAAAAAATTCTTATCAAGACTGTAGGGCCAATTGGAGAGATTATTCTTGAGGATGCTCTGGAAAGCTGGCGAAAAAAATCGTCGCCGATTGTGGCTAATCTCACCGAGCTTTATCCATTTCTCGAAGAAGAAATAGATAATGCTGAACAATATAGCAAATTTCAAGAACTACTTGGTTCAATGTAAGAAGTTTATGACCTGTCGTTGGAGGATTTATGGCAACACTGAATGATTTTAAGCGGTTGGCAGATTTGAAAGGAGTTAAATATTATATTCTAGTTAAAAGGGATGGTGCTGTAGTGTCTGCGAATATGGAAGATGCTGTGGTACTGTCCTCCACCATTGTTATGAGTGGACTCAACAGTGAGGGGCTGGAAACAAAAATGGGAGGTCAACGGCATCGTTACTTGACCATAGAGCGAAGTGACGGTGAGGATCTCGTTGTATTTTCCCTGGGGAATTATTTTCTGGGAATTATAAAAATACTAAATTGTGATAGTCTCCAGGCAATAACAGAAGTGATTGGTTTCCTGAAAGATCTCACCATGAAAGGAAAGAATCATCCGGGCATTAGAGACTAACTAACTTATTGGAGGAGAGACAGCATGAGTACATTTACTTTTTTTCAAAAGCAAAAGAAACTATTCCACCTTGTCTGCCTGGAAATATGGCTGGTGGTAATCATGGCGGTATTTGTACAGGCCGAGGAAAATCTTGATTCCTTTGATGAACAAATACTGACCTATGCAAAACAATGTGCAGTGGATGTGAAAGGACAGTTCGATTTAGCTCTTGCCTCGGGTAATTTGACGGTGGGACAGCTGTTTGATACCTTTTATATTCCGATTCCGGATACCAATCCACAAAAATACAGAACACAGTACGACAAGTATAGTGACGAGGTTGTACGTCCAATTACTGATGCTTATCAAAAGAAACATTCACGAATTATCTTTGTCGTGCCAGTGGATCGAAACGGCTACCTCCCAACCCACAATACAATATTTGCTCAACCTCTGACCGGCGATAAAGATTATAATGTCAAATGGAATCGTACAAAACGGATTTTTAATGATACCACGGGCCTGGCAGCTGCTTCTAGTCAAAAAACCTTCCTTTTTCAAAAATATTACAGGGATACAGGAGAAGAAATGAGGGATATTTCTGTTCCTATCTTTATCAATGGGCAGCATTGGGGCGCTATTCGAATTGGCTATAAATGAGCATGTTGTTTTTCGGAAATCATTCTGTCCACGATCGTCAATACAAGGAAAAAGAAAATCCGCCACCTCAATACAGTGCAAAATTTGTCAAGCTGAATAGCAACTCAATTTCTATCTAAAGGGAGAAAGAAAATGGCTGGACTCAATTCAAGTATCAGTGCGAAAACAACGCTTAAAGTAAATATTGTACTGCTTATGTTTCTGGTGGCTGGGGGATTTGGTATTTCTTA
>DYSN01000213.1 GCA_020718205.1 Draconibacterium orientale | reverse complement strand
TGCTGATCACAAACGGCTGGTTGGTGGATTGCACCAGCAGGGTTAAGTTATCGGCAATGGTACTGCGTTCCAGCTGATCGTTTTGAAAGGGGTTGTTGAGCGGAATAGTCAGTTCGGGGGTTTTTTGCAACATGGGTTCACCTGCTTTTTGAGAGTTGAAAAACTTTCCTTTATTTTACCCCGCCAATCAGCCCCGCGCTCTCAATAAAAAACACTGGACATTTAGCCCAGTGTTTTCTCGGTACCTTTTATTTCTATTCTTCTGTCAGCAATCCGTTCAAAGTTTCAATTAACTCAGACAGACCGTCTGTCGCACCGAGCCAAATACGATTCGTCAAAGTTTCGCCGTATTCGTGTGCAATGACGTTACGGAGTTCAATCAGCCGTTTCCAGTTGATTTCAGGATGTTTACTACGAAATTGCGGAGCGATATGATTTGCGGCTTCGCCGATTACATGCAGTTGCCTTTCAACCGCGTAGCGCAATTTTTTATCATTTTCAAATTCATGAAACTTGACCCCGCGCATAAAGTCTTCAATCTCACGGGCTGCTTCGCGGATGTCCCACAAATAAGATTTTGCCTGCTCATCACGCGGCATAGATCACCTGCGCGGTACGAAGAATCTCTTTTCTGCGGTACGGATTACGAAGTCCCTCTTTTTCGACTAGGTCAACGGGGCGTTTGAACATCGTTTCAAGTTCGAGTTTCATGTCAATGATTTCAAACAGCCCAATATTTTGCGCCTTCGGATCAATGCTGACAAGCACATCCACATCGCTGTTGGGGCGGAAATCATCGCGCAGGGCAGAGCCGAACAGTGAAAATTCGGTAATGCTCCAGCGCTGACAAAAGGCGGCGATTCTTTTGCGAGGGATTCTAAACTTCTTGCTTTTCATGACTTAAATTATAGCACTTCCCGCCCGTTGGCTCTCCCCCTCACGCGGACATGGCTCACCATCAATCAGCCCCTCGCACCCCAAAAAAACACTGGATATTTAGCCCAGTGTTATCTCGTTCTTCGCATCGTTCGGGTTGAAACCCTCCCTCAAAACATGGAAGCACTTCGTGCTAATCGCGGAGTCCACGCCAGTGGACTTTCACGAACTTAGGCAGGGATTTATCCCGCACCGACCCTCCCCTCACGCGGATATGACTCACCACCAATCAGCCCCTCGCACAATTAGGACAAAGCGCAAATTAATTGACCCAACCATTACTTGTAAACAGTTAACTCTAATCCAATGTTACTATAATTCGTAATAACAATAGCATAACTATGCTTTCCTTCATATTTTATTTTACTTCCTACACCCACAACAAAATCCTCGCTCACATAGCCAGATGAACGAATTTTTATTTCTTTGCCTAAAAGACCATTTTTTATATATTCAACAAAAATTTCTCCGTCGAAGACACTAACTTCTTCACCCAACTTAACAAGAACAATCTCCTGTAACATATACTCTGGGGTAGCTGTGTACTCAGACTTAGGCATCTTTTTTACTACTACTTGAATCTCATAATCGGGCACAAAACCACCAATAGCCTTATAGTCAGTAATTAAAATTTCAAAATCCGAGTCCCCATGAAAAACAACTTTATCACTAATAGACAGGCTTGTATAAGTTTCTCTGGGATAGCCTGGTGAACGTACTGAAATTTCGATATTATTTTCACCGTAAGTCCTATCTAAGGATATGGTTATAGCGCCATTAAATACTGGTATTTCGTCACGCCATCTGATATTTGCAACTTCCTCGTTTGTTACCGCTATATAAGCAGGAATTACTGTTGGAGTAATAAAAGTTTGAGTTTCGCGAAGGGCAGAAACTACTGTTGGCGTAAATGCGGGCAAAATATTTGCATCATTGCCCTTTGTTTTAATTTCCGATGAAATCAATATTCCACCAATTATTGCAATAATAACGCCAGTAACTAGTGTACCTGCGCCTTTGTTAACCGTTATCTGCTGGATTTTTACAATCCCTAAGCCTGACAAAATCAAAAATACCCCTAACAAAAAAAATACTGTTCCAATATATCCAAACAATGAATTTGCAGGAATTTCCGGCATATATTCCTCCTTCTCGAATATAACTTTATAGCCCCGACAAGACGGGTTTTGTTATCAAATAGTATTTTATCATCCCAAAATTATTTTTCCTCGTATGTTAAAACCCCAACTCCTTCAAATTCTGCGCCTCACTCTTCTTCCCTCCGCCGCCAAGCAATTCCTTGCAATACGCATCATCAATCATTACCCAGCGTTAGGCAAATGGCGCGACTTGAAATCCTCTTCAATTCGTTCCTGTAAAAAAATCTTGATTAAGGATTGATAAGGCACATCACGCTCATTCGCCAGTTGGCGCAAAGCATCCAAAAGTGATTCAGGCAGGCGCAATGAAATCGCCTTGGTGGATGGCTTCAAATTGGGGAATAACACCCGCTCGGCGCCGCTCCAATCGAGAAATTCGGAAGAATCGTTTTTACTCCAAAAATCCCGTTCTTCATCTTCGTTCTTGAATTTAGGAATTTGCTTGCTCATAAATTTTTCGCTCCTTCTTGCTCTTGTTACAAACGGATTCTACTATCAAAACCCCAACTCCTTCAAATTCTGCGCCCCGCTCAATTAATTGATACCCATATGTTTGTTCATAATTTTTACTATATTTGGTTCAAGTTTGTTGAAATCATCCAAGAACGCATCATGCTTTGTGTAGTCCGCGCCTGAATAATAAGAAATTGCTTTTTTACTAAATTCAATCAATGCCTTATCAAGCTCCGACGGGAGATATACCCTGTATTTCCTGTAAGTAAAAACATAATCAAGCGTAGCATTTTCAACTGCGCGATAGAAAGCATTCTCAGATGA
>DYSN01000090.1 GCA_020718205.1 Draconibacterium orientale | reverse complement strand
AAATTAATTTTGTTTTGATGATACTCAATATCAGCCATATCGGTGGCCAAACTTAGATACTCAAGATTGTCAATATCCAATTGAAGCATTCTTTGCTGGATTACAAGCTCATTGTAAAGATTAATTACCTCCGCACGAATGGCCTTTTTATCCTGAAGCATTTGTTCCATCTTACTCTCGATTCTCATCTTGGCAATCTTGGTTTGGTTGTTATAATCGACCACCGTCATGAGTGGCAATCGAAAGCTAACACCCACAGAATATCTTGTCTGACTTGTAGTTCCTAATGTTCCAACCGTATTGTCAAACTGATCTTCTAAAAAGGAAAGTGACGTCCATTGTCCTTCACTCACATTACCTGTTACAGCAAGGGTGTTGGCCCACTCGCGTTTGGTGGTTTTAAGCTCATATTCCGAAATACTGATTTCTTTATCCCAGTATTTTAACCTATGCGAATTGATAATGGCGGAATCAATAAGCACTTCAAGCGATGGGATTTTCTTAGTAATATCGTCGGTAAGTGGGTTAAAGCCATCGTCACCAATATCAATTTGCTCTCCAACTTGTGCAAAACCAAAACCAGAAAACAAAAAAATAAGAGCTACGATTATAATCGGACTGATGGCATTTAACATCAATGAATTCAAATGTTTCATGTATAAACAAGCTTTTTCCATATTGCCAAATCTAATCAAAGTATCCACATGAATCAACGCTTGTTGAGCAGATTTATTAAGCGACGAATGTTAATTAAACACTGCCCCTTTGAATGAAAATCTTGATGGTTCTAAGAATTAAAACAATATCGCCCCAGAAGGAATTATTAGCCGCATAAGTGTTGTCGAGTTCAAATCTTTCTTCCTCCGACATAATACCATCCTTGCCCCTAAGTTCTACCTGCCATAATCCGGTTAATCCGGCAGCTGCTTTAAATCGCCTGGCCCATTTCGACTTTGTAATGGCATTGGCTTCGCCCACCGGCAAAGGCCTGTTTCCCACCACCGACATGTCGCCATTGAGAATATTGATTAATTGAGGGAGCTCGTCGATACTTGTATTTCTTATAAACTTTCCAACTTTGGTAATTCGTGGATCGTTCTCAATCTTTAAAAATGCAGCTTTCGAATTCTTTTGTTTGAGGTAAAAGTACTCGCAAAGATTTGAACCATCGTCCATTTTGAGCACTGGAGAACAATATACCCCGGCTGGTAAGGCTTTACAACGGGGGCATTCTTCGCCAACTTCTTCACCTTTATACTGATTTAAGTGCTCCACTTCCTTCAGCCTTTTATCGGCATCGGGATACATGGATCTGAATTTATAAAAGTCAAATTCTCTAAAGTTAGCCCCAACTCTTTTTGATGCATAAAAAACCTTTCCTTTCGATTCCAATCGTATGGCTAGCATTGTTCCTATCATAATGGGCGACAATAACACAAGTGCCGTTCCGCTCATTAACACATCGAAAGATCGTTTGAGCATAGGGGTTTTGTATGGGTGGGTTTCAAAGTCTTTAAGGGCAAGCTCTTGTTTTAATTTTTGGTGCGATGTTTTAAATTTCTTTAGAAAAATAACCCTGCGCTTGAGCCTTTCAATGTTCAAAGGAAGCGAATAATAGTCATCAACTCCGGCATCATAAGCTTGTTTGCGACTTTCAAATTCAAACCTATTGGCCACAACAATGAATGGAACCTTGTTTAAAAGATTGTGAAAAGCCATATGATTGTATAAGGAATAGGCATTCATTCCCCTGATGCTCAAAGAACATAAAATGGCATCCAATTGGTCGAAACTATCTATATTACTATTGATCCAATTTATAGCCGCCAGACCATTTTCCTTAACGGTTAAAATAATCTCGGGGTTCGATTCCAAATCTTCAATGACGCGTGTATTTCGTCCGATGTACAAAATGCGCCCTTTATCGCGATCACTCATAGTGTTTTACTTAAATTAATGACCTTTACGTGAAGCATATAAATCAATTGATGCGAGCCTTCTCTTAACTCTCGCCAACAGTTCTTTCGGATTAAATGGCTTTATAATATAGTCATCGGCACCTCTATCGAAGCATTTAATCCTATCGTCGCTATTTTCTTTTCCACTAAGCATAAGCAAAGGAATATCATCGAAAAAGCCACTGGATCGTACCTGTTCAATAAACTCAAATCCATTCATCACAGGCATTTCAATATCGCAGATGATTAAATCCGGAATTTCACCTGTTTGCATGGAAACCAATGCTTCCTCCCCATTCTTATAGGTCGCGATGTCAAAGTCCTTTTTAAAAGTGTTTTCAATAATGAACCTGATACTTTGTTCGTCGTCAATGGCAATAATTTTATTCTTCATCCCTGTTTTTTTATTGATTCTTATTATTCAATGCTAAACAAAAATCGTTATTTCTAACAAATATAGATTTTATTTTTATTTTTTCCAAGTACTTTTTACGCCAAAACCCGAATAATAGTTACTCAAAAAAAGGTTCTATGTCAACTGTTTTATTTTTTCCTCTAAGCGAAGCATTTCGTCGCGAAGTCTTGCTGCCGACACAAAATCAAGCTCTTTTACAACCTTTTTCATGTCTTTTTGCACTTTATCCAATGCTTTCTTCAATTGCTCTTTCGATAAGTACACCATTACCGGATCAGCAGCAAATCCTGTATTAGACTGAGGTTCAATATATGGCTTAGGCTCTTCGTTTTTACCCATCACATTGCCCAACACATTTTCCAGGGGTTTAATAATTTGAGTGGGAGTTATGTGGTTTGCTGTATTATACGCCATTTGCTTCTCTCTTTTTCTCAGGGTCTCTTCCATGGTTTTACGCATACTTTCGGTGATTTTATCTGCATACATAATCACTTTCGAATTCACATTTCGGGCTGCACGTCCAGCGGTTTGTGTCAATGACCGCTCCGATCGCAAAAATCCTTCCTTATCAGCGTCGAGAATGGCCACCAACGAAACCTCAGGCAAATCGAGTCCTTCTCTCAACAGATTAACTCCAACCAAAACATCAATTTCGCCTTTTCTCAGCTGATGCATAATGTCAACTCTGTCCAAAGTGTCGACATCGGAATGGATATATGCTGTGGCAATATTCAAATTTCCGAGATATTTTGTTAATTCTTCGGCCATTCGCTTGGTTAATGTGGTTACAAGTACGCGTTCTTTCTTTTTCACAACCAAATCTATTTCATCGAGCAAATCGTCAATTTGGTTCATGCTTGGCCTCACTTCAATGAGCGGATCGAGCAATCCGGTTGGCCGGATGAGCTGCTCCACAATAACGCCCTCCGACTGCTGCAACTCATAATCAGCTGGGGTAGCACTTACGTAGATGGTCTGATTTACCATAGCTTCAAACTCATCGAACTTCAGGGGTCTGTTGTCCATGGCACTGGGTAACCTGAATCCATGTTCCACCAAAACCTGCTTCCTCGATCTGTCTCCGCCATACATGGCTCGCAGCTGAGGAATTGTGGCGTGCGACTCGTCTATAACCAATAGATAATCTTCCGGAAAATAATCTAACAAACAAAAGGGGCGCGAGCCTGGCTTTCTTCCGTCAAAATATCTTGAATAATTCTCAATTCCCGAGCAATAACCCAACTCCTTGAGCATCTCTACATCGTAACTCACTCTGTCTTCGAGTCTTTTCGACTCCAGGGTACTTCCATTCTCAAACAAAAACTGAATTTGCTTGCCTAAGTCTAATTGTATTGACTTAATGGCCTCGTTCATTTTATCGCGGGTAGTAACAAAAATATTGGCGGGATAAATAATCAGATTGTCCATGCTCTGAATTACCATTCCGGTCAGTGGATCAATAATTTCGAGACTTTCAATCTCGTCGCCCCAAAAACCAATTCTATATCCCCTATCGGCATAGGCCGGAAACACATCTACCGAATCGCCTTTAACCCTAAAATTCCCCCGCTCAAATTTAATTTCGTTTCGCGAATAGAGGCCATCGACCAATCTTCGTAGAAACCCATCACGGGCCTGTCTTTCACCAATTTGCAATTCAATTACATTATTGGTAAAGTCATCGGGATTTCCCAAGCCGTAGATACACGATACTGAACTCACTACAATAATATCGCGCCGACCCGAAAGCAATGAACTTGTGGTGCTTAAACGGAGTTTTTCGATTTCTTCGTTTATACTCAAGTCTTTTTCGATATAGGTATTGCTCGATGGAAGAAAAGCTTCGGGTTGATAATAGTCGTAATAGCTTACGAAATATTCAACTGCATTCTCAGGAAAAAACTGTTTAAACTCTGCATAAAGCTGTGCTGCAAGCGTTTTGTTATGAGAGAGTATTAAAGTCGGTTGGTTTAAATTCTGAATAACATTGGCAATTGTAAAGGTTTTACCCGACCCGGTTACACCCAGTAAAACCTGATATCTATCACCATTCGCAATGCCATTGGTCAATTGTTCTATGGCATCGGGTTGGTCTCCGGTGGGTTTAAATGCCGAGGTAAGTTTAAATTTAGTCATATTAAAGACATGGATAAAACAATTTATAAGGAAAACCTTGTTCTAATGGGGAAATGGTCTGATACATTAGGCTTCAATATTTTGTGCTCCAAAATTTCGAAACTTTCAGAAAACAGACTATAATCTATTCGCATAGGTGGCAAATTTCCATTGTAGGTATTGCCATAGCCAGCTCCTTCATCAATAAATGCATCATCCAAATCATCCGAAATTTTATTGTAGGTATAGCTGGCAGGAGTATCGTTAAAATCGCCTGTAACAATTACAGGATATGGGCTTTTCTCAATTTCCTCACTTATTATTTCGGCCTGATAGCTTCTGAGGATACTGTATTTTTTAATTTTATAAATTAACAACAGGAATTGATTCCGCTTTTGTTCATCCATTCTTAAATCATTTTCGTCGAAAACATCATAGTCTGATTTACTAAAATGATTGGATTCCAGGTGAAGGTTAAAAATTCTGACCATTTTTCCTTCAATATCCAAATCACAATAGAAGCCAAAACTTTTCCCGTTTTTATAAAAGCTTTGGGAATTTTTTATTGGATAGCGGGAATACATCACAAACAAATCCACAAACTCATGGGTGTTTTTATTGAGATAGGGCACCGTTTGCACATATTTCAACCCCAACCCCCTTTGAAAATCATGTACCGTATTTACACCCCGGGTTGGATAATTTTGAAATTCCTGATAGCAAATAATATCGGCTTTTTGTTTTTTCGAAAAATTGAGAATTTCTGATCGAATCACCTTATCACCTTTGTTGTAATTTGAATTGCTTAAATTATGGGTATTAAAACTCAAAAGAGTAATAGAATTGCTTTCAGCGGTTTTTTCACTATTCCACGAAATTTGAAAATGACTGAATATCAGCGAGTAGGACATTATTAACATCAATAAGCTGTATAAAAAATACCTTTTAAGAAATACCAGCCAAAAAACAACGAAAAAACCATTTATTAAAGCTATAAACGGAAACCCCAGACTGAGAATGGATAAAGGCCAGAATATACCGGGCGACAACGCCATGGTCAGATGGGTAGACAAAAGTAAAAGGATGAATATATAGTTGGTCCACAAGATAGGTCTTACCCTGAACTTGCTTTTTTTTGCTGCATTTGCCATTGCACAAATATAAAAAAACCTCCCAATTTTTGGTTGGGAGGTTGCGCTATAAATTTGCTAAATTTTTTAAGGGACAAAAAGCGGCATCACATCAAATACCTTAGCGTTGTTGGGGTAATTGTACCAATCTAAATTCACTGTACCTCCCGATTCAGCCCAGCTTTGAAACTGAGGATAAGCTTCGAGTATGCTCACTTTTTCCAATGGCACTTTAAAGTTTGTGGTTACAAATTCCAATCCCCAGGGGTGTAATTCGGCAGTTTTGTAGAACGAGTTGCTTCCGGTTAATGGGTAAACAAAATTGTTTCCAGTATTCCAGTTCCATGTGGTTGGAGACACGTCTTGTCTGGTGTTTAGCAACGACATATCGGCAGTGGCACTTGGAGGCATTCCATAGGTTCTAACCTGATGACCTATTTCATTGGTCAGGAACAAATATGGGAACAAGGCAATTCCATTAAGTTGTTGATTGGAGTTGATGGTAAAATCGTATTCGATTTTAATAGGTGTTCCAGGTTTTCCCCAGGTTTGACCCGCTGTAACGCCATCGCCACAATTGTTGTAATAAGGAGTTAAATGATCGAAAATATTGTTGTAGAGGATAAGATTGTTGCTGGCGTTGGTTCCCGGATCCACATGAATGGATTCAAATTCAGTAGTAAAGCTGGTAAGTGAGCCTTGATTCATATAGTGAAATCTGCTATTCTGAGGAGTATATTTCATGAACTCATGACCTAATCCTGTAGGATAAGTCTGGCTGCTACCAATTGACCATACATACCATTTCACATGCCCGCCAACAATATGGTTTTTGTTGTTGGTAACAATTGAAAACTTAAGTGCAATAATGATATCGTTAAAATCGTAGTCACCAACACTTGGCCATAAATCTTCGAAAATATGGAAATAATAGTTATTTCCTGTTGGATTGTCTTTGAGTGTATTGGCTTTCATTCCGGAAAAATATCCACCGACAAACGATTTGGTTTCATCAATAGGAAAAGCATCGTATTTATCTACAACGCCATCGTTATCAGAATCTTTCAGCATTTTAAACGATGCGGCTTTCGAAGCATTTAACACAAAGTTTACTGCTTTGGCATTGGCTGCAACTATGAGCTCCTGATTGGTTTCAGGCGAAAAAATACGTACAGACTCTTCTGTTTTAGGTAAATTAAGAGTAAGCACAAACTGGTTTTCGAAGATAACTCCCTGCTGAATTAATTCTCCATCGAGTGTAGTCACTTGAATGGGATATCCTTCAAATTCTGAAGTGATTTCGTTATTCGAATTTAAGGCAGTAATCTCTAAACCATTGTAAGATACTGATGACCAGTCAAACTGAGCAGGAATCTTAATTTCTCCAAATTGATTGGCTTCCACATTTTGATCATCATTCTGGTTGTCTAACTTTTTGCTGCATGAAGTGATAGCGATAACCCCACCAAGCAGAATGTAAAAAAAGAATTTGAATAATTTCATGATTTTTCTTGTTTTGATTTTCGAATAAGCTGTCAATTTGAATGCCGAAAAATTTTAAGTGCAAAAACAAGCCTTATAATCAATTGATATTGTGATATTTAAAAATTATAAAAAGAATTTCTTCGCGACTGATTAGTCCATGTGCCGGACTCAATTCTAAATTTTTTCCTGTTTTGCTCGTCTGCTTTTCCTATAAAACAACGTGAGTATTTTCGAGCTATAATCTATTCCGGCTCTGTGCTTTTCCAGCAAATCGCCCCCCACTACACCATCAATGAGGGGGAAATTCAGCATTTCGTAGGTCTCATTGATATGAACCATGTCGATAGCCAGAGTTAAATAATTTTTTATAACCAGGTCGCCCAGTTGAAAGGTTTCAAGATTGAAAAAATTACTGGGCATATCGTTGGTCCCCAATCCTGTACTGGGCTGCTCGTTTGGCTGAAAATCGGGCTGAGATACAAATCTTTCCAATCTGTTGCTATCGAACACAGTTCTCGATGCTCCTGTATCCAATATCATTCTCACTGGTTTCTCGTTAATATAAGCTGTGACTGCTACATGAAATCCATCGCCATGCAAATCGATCATCTGAAGGGGAATTTTTGTTATCATTAATATAATATATTGAATTTAAACAACTTAATAGATTAACCCAAATCACAAACTCCCAATTCAGGCAATATTATTTCTTTTTTTCCCGGCAAAAGTAAATATTTCCATCTTATTGTGAACGGGGGTCGGGTTTCAATGGTAGTTTGGCCATTTTTTCTGCTTCAAGACTTGCAAAGCCGAACTCTTCAACAACCTTTCCCAAAATGAGATACACGCCATCGCCTCGAAACGGATAGTATTTTAGTGAAGGGGGAAAATGAACCGTATCGAAAAACCGACCCTCATAATCCAGAAAAGTACCAAAATTCATGTATTCGTTTTTTATGGTCTTTACATATTTTATGGTCACCAACTGACCAACCATACGAACGCGCCTGCCAACATAGGCCAACAAATCGCGCGCCTTTATTTCGCCCCTGAAACCTGTTTGTAATAAATCGAAAAACGACGAGCTCACCGGAAAGCCAATCAGCTCCGCTTCGTCATAAGCATCTTCGACCGATGCATGGGTAAATTCTGGCAGTGCATAATGGCTGGTTTCGAGCCTGAAGAGCGATTCGAGCTGGGGTTTTTCCTGTTTTTTACCCAACAGCATGTGGACTTCCCAAAGCAATTCGGCCTTCGATTTTCCCGTAAAACGAAATGCCCCTACTCTGATAAGCAATATCATCTGCTCTAACCCCACATGAACCCGTGCCACAAAATCGGCCAAATCGTAATAATCGCCTGCTTCGTTACGCTGATTTTCGAGCTCAAATACGATTTTTCGTTCCAGGCTTTGAACATGAATAAATCCAATATAAATGATATTGCCCATCAACCGGGTTTTGTAACGGCTTCGGTTTACGCAGGGCAACTCGAGCCTGGCGCCCAATATGCGGGCTTCGTTAAAGTAAACCCACGAATGATAGTAACCCCCAAAATTATTGATAACCGCTGTAATAAACTCCAGTGGGTAATAGGTTTTAAGAAACAGGCTTTGATAGCTTTCCACTGCATAGCTGGCGGAATGTGCTTTGGAGAACGAGTAACCGGCAAAAGATTCTATCTGACGCCAAACTTCACGGGTTAAAGTCTCGGAATAGCCCATAGTCTGACAATTGGAGAAAAATTTATCTACAATTCGTTGAAATTCAGCCTTGCTTCTGTACTTCCCGCTCATGGCTCGTCGCAGCACATCGGAATCGGCCAAATCGAGTCCGGCAAAATGATGACAGACCTTCAACACATCTTCCTGATAAACCATTACTCCATAGGTCTCTTTAAGCTGGGCTTCCATTACCGGATGCAGATATTTAAAATCGGCGGGATGATGAAACCGGTGGATATACTCGCGCATCATCCCCGAGCGAGCCACCCCTGGCCTAATGATGGAGCTTGCCGCCACTAATGTCAGGTAATCGCTGCATCGCAGTTTTTTGAGAAGTTGCCGCATGGCGGGGCTCTCCACATAAAAGCAGCCTATGGAATCGCCACTCCTGAGGGTTTCCTGTATTCGTGCATCGTGTTTAAACTGCTGAACCGCATGAACATCCACCGCTATTTTCTGATTTTCAAGAACGATATCGGCGGCCTCCTTAATGTGCCCGATTCCCCGCTGGCTTAGAATATCCAATTTTTCGAAACCCATGCTTTCGGCCACATACATGTCCCATTGAATGGTAGGAAAATTCTTCGGAGGCAAATCAAGCGCCCCATAATTGGTAATGGGTTCTTCGCTAATCAGAATTCCACCAGCATGAATGCTTCGCATATTGGGATATCCCACCAATAATTTAGCCAAATGCGCCATTTTTCTGGTAATTTCAGTCTTCTCCAACTCCTCCTCGGGGTACTTAACCAACCTATCTATCTCTTCCCCGGGAAGTCCGTAAACTTTTCCCAATTCGCGATAAATGCTTTTCCCCTTAAAAGTTGATATGGTTCCCAGCAGGGCAGTGTGTTCCTTGCCATATCTTTTAAAAATATAGTCGATAACCTCGTCTCTTTCCTTCCAGGAATAGTCGATATCAAAATCGGGCGGAGAGGTGCGCTTTGGATTCAGAAAACGCTCAAAATATAAATCCAGTTCTATGGGATCTACATCGGTGATTTTCAAACAATAAGCCACCAGGCTATTGGCTCCGCTCCCTCTACCCACATGATAAAATCCGCGATTCATCGAATATCTGATAATATCCCAGGTGATTAAGAAGTAAGCCGAGAAACCCAGCTGGTGTATAATTCTGAGCTCGTGTTCCAATCGTTGCACTGATTTTTTTTCAGCCTGAGGATAGCGGTAACGAAATCCATCGCGACTCAGTTTTTCGAGCAATATCCGGTCGTCTTCCTTAGCTCCCGTGAAAGTGGCCTTATTTTTTTTGGATGAGAAATTGAAGTCTAAATGGCAGAGCGAAAGCAAACGACGGGTATTTACAATAAGCTGCCGGTGATTGATAAAATTCTCTTCCAACGCTGTGGGTTCTAAAAAAACGTCGCCCCGTTGACCCGTATTTTCGGGGGTCAGTCGCGAAAGCAAAATATTGTGGTCAATTGCCCGTAAATGACAGTGAAGCTCAAAATACTCATCATTCTGAAAACTGATGGAATGTAAAACCACCAGCCGAGATGCGTGAGCCTGTGCCTCGTGAGTGAACAGCGAAAGCACCTGATGAGGCCTCACCCCTATCATTTCATTATTCGAAAATTCCTTCGGTGGATAGGATTCCAGGGGATAAATAACGTAAACGCCAGAAAACGATGGTGGTTGCTCAGGAAATATGGAATGCTGCAACTGATAATGACTCAAAAATCGGTTAATCTCCGCAAAACCATTGTTGTTTCCGGCAATGAGAATATACATTGTTTTATCAGCATTTCTGATATCAACGCCGCCAATGGGTTTTATTCCAGCCTCTTTGGCCAATCTCACAAAATCGGGAATTCCGGTGGTATTGTTAATGTCGGTCAACACAAGCTCATCGAGCTTCTGCTCCCGGGCTCTTTTTATGAGAGCTTCTACAGAAAAAGTTCCGTATCGAAGGCTGTAATAGCTATGAACATTAAGAAACATTGATTATATTTTAGTCATTATAACGACCACAATATAATCATTCAAATTTCAGCTTGCCACTTTATCGAAAAAAAACTATCGAACTATTTCGTACTCACCCATGCTTTTTACTTCCAAATCGTCGAGCGAGAAGGTGCAGAACGAGGTAATGAAAGCCGACGCCAATCGGGCATTGGTAAGAATTGGAATGTTCCGGTCAACGGCATTGCGGCGAATTTGGTAGTCGTTGTTCAATTCCTGAGAGCTTAGATTTTTGGGGATATTCACCACCAAATCAATCTTTTTGTTTTCAAGGAGCTCTAAAGTATTGGGCGACCCATAATCGTCGGGCCAATAGGCAATTTCCGAATCAACGCCATGTTCTTTAAGAAAATGATGGCTCCCGGGGGTTGCATAGAGCTTGAGATTGGTATTTTGCAGCATTTTACAAGCCTGAACCAGCTCCACTTTGCTTCTCGAATCGCCCGAAGAAATGAGCACGCCTTTAACAGGAATCCGATAGCCCACAGATAGCATGGCCTTCAAAACCGCTTCATAAAAGCTGTTTCCAATACAACCCACTTCGCCGGTCGATGACATATCGACCCCCAAAACCGGGTCGGCATGCGTGAGACGCGAAAAAGAAAACTGCGAAGCTTTTACTCCAATATAATCGATATCAAAAATGGATTTACTGGGTTTTTGAACCTCCTCGCCCAACATAATTCGGGTGGCCAGATCGATAAAGTTTTCGTTCAATACTTTGCTCACAAAAGGAAAGCTTCTGGATGCTCTCAGATTGCATTCAATGACCTTGATAAAATTGTCGCGAGCCAGAAACTGAATATTGAAGGGGCCGGAAATATTAAGCTCGCGGGCAATTTCGCGCGAAACTTTTTTCACCCTCCTTATAGTCTCGAAATATACTTTTTGGGGAGGAAAAACCAAAGTAGCATCGCCCGAATGAACTCCGGCAAACTCAATATGCTCCGAGATGGCATATAGTTTAATTTCTCCGTTTTGTGCCACTGCATCAAACTCAATCTCCTTGGTATGGGTAAGAAATTCCGAAACCACCACCGGGTGCTGCTTCGAGACATTGGTAGCTACCTTTAAAAAATAGGTGAGCTCATCGGTATTGGAAACCACATTCATGGCAGCTCCCGACAAAACATAGCTTGGCCTGATAAGGACCGGAAAGCCCACATTTTCAACAAATTGCAGCACTTCGACCATGTCGGTAACTTCTTGCCACCGGGGTTGGTCAATGCCCAGTTTATCGAGCATTTCCGAAAATTTAAACCGGTCTTCGGCCCTATCTATACTCTGAGCTGAGGTACCCAAAAGAGTAATGTTTTGAGCTGCTAAACGAGGCGCCAACGAATTGGGAATCTGACCACCCATACTCACAATCACGCCTTTGGGCTGTTCAAGCTCCGTAATATCCAATACCCTTTCGAGACTCAACTCATCGAAATAGAGCCTGTCGCTGATATCGTAATCGGTGCTTACAGTTTCGGGATTGTAGTTTATCATCACTCCCCTGAAATTCTTTTTCTTGATGCTTTCTACAGTGGTTACGGCGGCCCAGTCGAACTCAACACTGCTTCCAATTCTGTAAGCACCTGAACCCAGCACAACAATCGATTTGCCATCCTTTTCGGGTTCAATATCATGAAAATCACCATGATAGGTGAGATAAAGATAATTGGTTCGGGCTGGAAACTCAGCAGCCATAGTATCTATTTGCTTCACCACTGGCAACACACCAAGAGCTTTTCTGTAATTTCTTACTTTTATCAAATCCTGGTCTATGCTGTTATTTCCCGATTTCATGACCAATCGGGCCAGTTGAAAATCGGAAAACCCCAGCTGTTTGGCTTTTTTCATGGTTGTTTTATCAACATTTTCCAAAGCTTCTATTTTCAGGAGATTTTTTTCGAAATCGATGATATTTTTAAGCTGAACCAAAAACCAGTTGTCGATTCCGGTTAGATTGTGAATGGTGTCGATGGTAAAACCCAGCTTAAATGCTTCTGCGATATAGAAAATGCGCAGGTCGGTGGGGTTTTTAAGTTTTTCTTCAATGTTTTCATCTAGCTGCAAGAGATTTCCGGTAAAACCATGCATGCCCATTCCCAGCATTCTGAGTCCTTTCTGAATTGACTCTTCGAAGCTTCGGCCTATGGCCATAACTTCGCCCACACTTTTCATCGATGACCCCAGATTTCGACTCACCCCTTCGAACTTTGCCAAATCCCAGCGGGGAAGTTTGCAGATTACATAATCGAGTGCAGGCTCAAAGAAAGCGGTGGTGGTTTTTGTGATCGAGTTTTTTATTTGTGTCAATCCATATCCCAATGCAAGTTTTGCAGCTACGAATGCCAGAGGATATCCTGTGGCTTTGCTGGCAAGAGCCGAAGAACGTGACAAACGGGCATTTACCTCAATCACGCGGTAGTCTTCGGATTTTGGGTCGAGGGCAAATTGAACATTGCACTCGCCCACTACCCCCACTTTTCTGATTATCTTTATTGACACTTCTCTTAATTTGTGATACTCGGAATTACTAAGCGTTTGCGATGGTGCCACCACAATGCTTTCGCCGGTATGAATTCCCAAGGGGTCAAAGTTTTCCATATTACAAACAGTAATACAATTATCGAAACGATCCCGTACTACTTCATACTCAACTTCTTTCCAGCCCTTTAACGATTCCTCAATGAGGATTTGTCCGGAAAATGAGAAAGCATAGGAAGCCAATTCTTTTAGCTCTTCTTCGTTTTTACAAAATCCGCTTCCTTGTCCGCCCAGTGTAAAGGCCGCTCTGACAATTATCGGAAAACCAATTCTTTGTGCAGCTACCAAAGCTTCGGTCATATTGAGTGCCGACTCGCTTTTTGGGGTATAAACATCAATTGAGCGGAGTAAATCGGCAAATAACTGACGGTCTTCGGTCACTTTGATTGAGGCAACAGGTGTTCCCAGCACCTTGACATTGTATTTTTTCAGAATGCCTGACTCTTCCAGTTCCAATCCGCAATTCAGAGCTGTTTGACCGCCAAACGAAAGAATAATGGCATCCGGTCTTTCTTTTTGAATCACTTTCTCTACAAAAGGAACCGTGATGGGCAGCAGATACACTCTGTCGGCGAGCTCCTCGGTGGTTTGTACGGTGGCGATATTTGGATTGATAAGAATGGTGTAAACCGATTCTTCCTTGAGCGCTTTTAATGCCTGAGAGCCGCTGTAGTCAAACTCGCCCGCTTCGCCAATTTTGAGTGCTCCGGAACCCAGAAGCAATACTTTTTGGGGTTTATTTTGCATTTTTTCTAATTTTTACCATTTCCATAAAATCATCAAAAAGGAAATCGGTGTCGGTGGGGCCGCCACTGGCTTCCGGGTGAAACTGAGTACTAAAAACGGGTTTAAAAATATGACGCAATCCTTCGTTGGTATCGTCGTTCAAATTGCGAAATGTAGGCTCCCATTCCTTGCTAATAGTCTCTTCATCAACAGCGTATCCATGATTTTGAGAAGTGATATAAGCTTTCTGTGTGGGAAGATAAACCACAGGCTGGTTGTGACTTCTGTGACCATACTTCAGCTTATAGGTTTTGGCACCGCCGGCTAAAGCCAAAAGCTGGTGTCCCAGACAGATGCCAAAAATGGGGGTGTCTTTTTGAATGGCCTCCCGCAGATTCCCTATAGTGGCCTGGCATTGCACCGGATCGCCGGGTCCATTTGAAATAAATAAGCCATCGAATTCTTCGTTGCTAAAATTGTAATCCCATGGTACCCTCACCACGGTGGCATTATTACTGATTAGCCTGCGAATGATGTTATTTTTTACGCCACAATCCACCAGCAAAATCTTATAATCGCCATGGCCATATTCTTCTTTTTTCTTAGTGCTAACCCTATCTACCCAGTTAATGAGCTCGGTATCAACAAAATCTACATCTTCGTCATCCATTACCAGCTTCGCTTTCATGGTTCCGCTTTCGCGAATAATCTGAGTAATTTTACGGGTATCAACCCCATGAATGCCAGGAATTTTATGTTCGACCATCCAGTCGTGAAGGCTTTTTTGAGCGTTCCAGTGGCTAAAAGTTTCGGAATAATGCGAAATCACCATAGCTTCCACATGAATAATATCCGATTCGTAATATTCAAGAATATTATTTTTTACTGAATCGCCTGGAACACCATAATTCCCAATGAGCGGAAAGGTGGCCACTAAAATTTGTCCTTTGTACGATGGATCGGTCAGACTTTCAGGGTAGCCCGTCATGGCAGTATTAAAAACAATTTCTCCGGCTACGCTGATTGGATAACCAAAATGTTCCCCTTCGAACATCTGGCCATCCTCTAATATAAGTTTTATCTTTTTCATCATTTTAAT
>DYSN01000212.1 GCA_020718205.1 Draconibacterium orientale | reverse complement strand
GGAGCCTTTCAGGATTGATGTTTTGTTCAATACTGGGGAAGTAAAAACTATTGATTTAAAAGACAAACTCCTTGAATGGTCCAAATCTGACAATTCAAAATTTAAGGAATTACTGAATCCAGAGTATTTTGTCACGGTTCGGCTAAATACTGATTTAGAGACAATTTATTGGGACAATGGAATTGATTTTTGTCCGGACACTCTTTTTCATTGGTCAGAAAATTGATGGGTGCTACAATATTTTTCTGCAAATAAAGAAGCCTTAATTCATTTGCGGAGAATAGTAATTGTAAATCGGAGCATTTTTATTTTTTTTGGGTTTCAGAAATCCCCAATATTTCACTCAAACAATATTCCGGAGTTGCTCCCGGTTGTGTGGCTACAAAGGCACCTGCGGCACAGGCCATAGATAGTGCCTCTTCCAGTGGTTCTTCGTTTAGGTAGCCCGCCAGAAAAGCCGCGAGAAAGGCATCGCCGGCACCAACGGTATCGATTGCCCGAACTTTAAAACCTTCATGCTCCAGAAACCGGTGTCCGTCATAAACCAAAGCACCCTTTTCACCGCGTGTTACAACCGCCATTTCCCACCCGAATTGCTCGGTTAGTAGCTGCATTTGCGTTTTTTCTTCCGCTGAATCGTATCCGTTCCATAGGGCAATAGTTTGGAGCTCATCGCTGTTCAGCTTCACCAAATGGGCTTTTCGGAGGAGCGGTTCAACGATTTTGCGCTCATGGTAAGGTGGCCGCAGATTGATGTCTAAAACCTTCAACTGCGGACCATTCAAAATTTCCAACAAGGTGTTTCGGGTTTTGGGGTTTCGGGAGGCTAAGCTGCCAAACACAATGATTCCGCATGATGCGGCCTCAGTGAGCAATTGGGATAACGGCTCCATGCGATCCCAGGCCACGGGTTCGCAGATTTCGTAACGAGCCTGGTGGTTTTTGTCCAAATGAACTAAAACCTGACTCGTTGGGAGCTCGTCATCGGTTTGGATGAATGCATCTGTTAACGCCGATTGAACCATAAACTCTTTGAGCCGTCTGCCCTCCGCATCATTCCCCACCTTGCTGGCCAAAACAGCCTGCATGTTAAACCGCTGCAAATGAATGGCCACATTCAGGGGTGCGCCACCGGGCTTAGCCCCCGAAGGCAACTGATCCCAAAGCACTTCGCCAAAACAGAGAATCTTGTTAGGTTCGAATTTCATGCTTGCACAGTTTCTATTAATGATCCATCAATCTTTCGGTGATTCATAAGCTCAAATCTAATCATATAATGATTTCCCGGGGACAATTTCATCTTTTTTCTATCATTAAATTGAACTCCCGGCAGTTTTATCGCCTTTTTTGCTATCTTTAAAAGAAAAAAAAGCCATGAGTCTGATAAATATAGAATTGGATGGGTATATGGGCATTGTGACCCTAAACAACGACGAGAAGCGAAATTCCATGAGCCTGGAGCTGCTGAAAGAAATGTGCGATGGATTTGATTTTCTGCGCGATCAGAAAGTTAGAGTGGTGGTGTTGCGTAGCAATCAGGGGGCAAAGGTTTGGTCGGCGGGATTAGATATCAGCGAGTTGCCCGAGCCAGGCAAGGACCCGCTTCCCTTTAACCATCCGCTGGAGCGCATCATGCGAAAAATTGAGGACTTCCCGGCTCCTGTAATCGCCATGATTGAAGGAACCGTGTGGGGTGGCGGCTGCGATTTGGCTTTTACCTGCGACATTCTTATTGGATCTCCCAAATGCTCGTTTGCTATCACACCCGCCAAAATTGGAGTCCCCTACAATGTGGTGGGGCTCACCCATTTCCTCAATATCGTGGAGATGAATATTGCCAAAGAAATGTTCTTTACAGCAAAACCCATAACATCGGATCGTGCTTATAATCTGGGCATTATCAATCATTTAATCCCCATAGAAGAGCTCGAAGATTTTACCATGAAAATGGCTAAGGAAATCATCTTCAATTCGCCATTGGCCATTTCAGTGATTAAGGAGCAGCTCAACTTACTGGGAAAAGCACGCCCCATGAATCCCACCACTTTCGAGAAGATAAATCAGCTCCGAAGTGCCGCTTACAACAGCGATGATTTCAAGGAAGGGAAAAACTCTTTTATGGAGAAAAGAACCCCGGTGTTTAGGGGGAATTAGATTGAAAATATAGATTTATTTCAAGGTAAGTTATAAAATATCAGGCTATTAATTCTTAGAAATGGCTTTTTATTTGATGTATTATTAAATATTATTTACGATTTTAACAACATTTCCACTTCAGTTTTTAAAATGGGCAAATGATTGATAATGATGCCCCAAATCTGAGTATTATCTATTTCATCATAACCGTGAATAATTAAATTTCTTGCATCAACAACTCATCTTGAATTCGAAATGCTTATGTCGGGATTTAGTTTTAGAATCTGATTCATTGCTTCTCCAATTATCTCAATATTTCTTTCGACTGCATCCTGCAACATTTGATTGTTATCATAGTAATCAAAAACTCGTTTATTATCTAAATACTCGTTAATGTTATTGATGGATGATAAAATATCGAATAAGAGTTTTTTTGTTCTATTATCCATAAATAAGTTTTTTTGTTCTGTTTATTTCTTCAAGAAAATAAGGGTTTTTAATATTCGACTCGTTTACGAGATCTACTTCTCTATGAAAATAATCGCGTAAAATATCATAAAGACTCCATAATAATTCGCCCCGTTTTAGCGGTTCAAGGCCGGGTTTAAAATGAATGAGCAAGTCGATATCACTGGTATTGCTGTAGTTTCCGTTAGCCATTGACCCAAATAAGTAAACCTTTTCGAGCATATGTTTCTCGAAAATACGGTTTAAATAATTGTCGTTTTCTAGTTCTATGACCATGTTGAAAGAAGTTTGTTCAAAAATACTAAAATTAATAATGATACCGAAAGCATATCTGTAA
>DYSN01000089.1 GCA_020718205.1 Draconibacterium orientale | reverse complement strand
GATATGAAAACAAAAACAATCACCTACAATTATGATCCCGACAGCCGCTCGCTAACAATATTGGTGGACGGAAATATCAAAGGCGGCTTTATAGGCTTTGAAGGAGAGAAGCGGTTTTTGCAGCTGCTCGATACTAACGAACAAATAAACATTATAGACATGAGTACAAAAATAAAAAGCGATAAGGTACGCCGCTTGCGCGCCTTATGGATAAAACAAGGCATTGATCAATATCGCGAGAGCATACTATCGGCGTATGGCGTACTGAGTACCGCCGATTTAAGCACAGACCAGTTGAATGAGCTTCTGCTGCGTTTTAGTCCTATGTCGAATAGACCAATTAGCGAGCAAGTGCGCAAGTTGCGTAGCCGGGTTTTGGTGCTGCTTACTAAATTGGGAGTGTATGCTACCAATAACGATTGGGCGCGCGTGAATAACTATCTGATGAACCCACGCATAATAGGTAAACCCTTGTATCTGCTCACCGAACCGGAACTAATAGGTTTGATTAAAAAGCTTTACAGCATCGAAGTCAAAGACCGGGAAATAAACGATCAATGGAGCGGTTTAACCTCCAATAACTAATGAGAAAGCAAAACACACATACAAACCGTTTAGCTGCCGGGCAATACCTGAGCGAGTATATAGATATTTGTCGCAACTGCAACGGAAGCGGCATTGTAAATTATCGATCGAACCAAGGTGATGGCACAATAGATACGGTTAGAGAGTGCCTTGTATGCAAAGGCAGCGGCAAGGTATTGATTAAAAAAGAAATATTCGTAAGTATTAATCCAATAAAATAATTAAAATCATGATTCAAAAACGAAAAGACCCACACTGGGTAGATGAAGCAGGGACTAAGATCCCTTTTAACCGCTTGACCAAATTAGAGATAATGAAGGAAGCGGAAATGGCGAAGATATTAAAAGAAGCCAATCACATAAACGCTATATTAATAGCATACAAGCGGCATGTAGCAGCTGCTTGCGAAAAGATAGTAACGGAGTTTATGCAAGAGAAAGCTGTTGATCGTATAGGAAAAGGGAATGTATCGCTGTTCAATTTCGATCGCAGCATCCGACTGGAGCTAAATGTGAACGACCGTATTACTTTCGATGATCTTACGATGAACGCTTGTAAACAGAAATTTGATGAGTTTTTGAGCAATAACATCGATGAAAAACAAGCTTTTGTAAAAGATATGATTCAGGACGCTTTCAGCACAAGCCGTGGTAAGCTTGATGCTAAGAAGGTGATGAGCCTGTTGAAATATGAGACCAGGATAAATGATATTACTTTCCAGAGAGCTCTTTTGCTTTTAAAGGAGAGCATCCGTCGCCCGGATTCGAAAAATTATTATAGGGTATCGGTAAAGAATAAGGAGGGTAAATACGAGAACATTGATCTTAATTTTTCGAGCCTTTAATATAAACCAAAAAGCGATGAAAATACAAATTATAGGAAAAGTAAGCGGACTAAACCGCCACGATGTGTGGTTGAAGTTTTTGGAGTCTGAGCAGTTGTTAACAGCACAAGGGTATGATGTGATTAATCCGATGCGTATTGTGCCTGAGAATACGGAATGGACTAAGGCTATCATTATATGCTTGCGCTCCTTGATAGATGCTGAGGCAATAGCCATTCAGCCGGATTGGTATATGAGCAAAGGCGCACGCCTCGAATATTTGGTGGCTGCGGCATTAGAACTAAAGGAGATAAAACTATGAAAACCTATTTGATGACCTCGCCTTCGTTTGAAGGCGAGGTAGAGTTTGTTTACAATGATTTGGATCTACTACAGGGGTTTGACAGCAGTAGAGCTCTGTTGAGTGAAAAGCAGCAAGTGTGGATATTAAAAAATTTTCCGCGCGAATTGCTGGAGGCTGAAAAATTGCTCAAAGATAACCCGGCAATCAAATTTTACGAGCTAAAAACGGATATTACATTTGAGATGTTTTGGAGTAGGTATAACGAAAAAGTGCGGTCGAGCAAAAAGAAATCGCTAGCCAAGTGGAGCCGTATTTCGAAGATAGAGCAAATAAAGTGTTATCAATTTATTTCTATTTACGAAAAAAGCATTCAGAGCGGAGTATATAAAAAATATGCAGAAACCTATTTGCAAAGCGAATTATGGAACAACTGAAAATAAAAGAATTGGTGAATATTCTTAATATTGATAAGAGAAACCCTTTGGGCTTTAAAGAGGCCTTTTATTTGCTGCTTGATTTGTATAATATAAGCCATGCAGAGGAAGCAAGTAACCGGCGCAGAACTCGTATTCCGGATGAAACGTTACGTGGATCATTAGAAGAAGCAGTCTATTGGCAAATAATAAGCGTTGTTCTGCGCGAAACGGGCTTAACAGTTGAAATGGTGTTTTCAAAAAGCCGGAAGAGAGAAATTGTAATGGCGCGGCAGATGATTATTTACTTTCTGACGATAAATCCTAACAATGTTTTTAGTGCCATTGGAGGCGTATTTCATAAAAATCACGCAACGGTGATGCATAGCCGAAATACCATCGAAAACCTAATTGATATCTATCCGGATTTAAAGCTAAAAATTTTAAAATTAGCCAGACTAATCGTGGCAGAAAAACAGGTATAATTGCTAAATATTTTTGAGATTCGAAAAAAAACACCTGCACAGGTGTTTTTTTTTGTGTTAAAAACTCGGTGTAGATTAATTTGTTTTGTTTGTTATTTTTGTACTATGGCCTACAACCGAAAAAACAAGTTACTCCAGATGCAACGTGTTTGTGAAGTTTATCAGAAGCAGCGGCTTCCGGGAGTATCTACCGCCTACATTTATCGAACCTACATTTCCCCCCAGTTTCATATATCCATAGCAACGCTTTACATCTATCTTGGAACGCCCGTAGCCAAAGAGCTCAAAAATATCGCTGCAAGGGATCAGGGGGTCAAGGGATCAGGGGATCAGGGGATCAAGGGATCAGGGGATCAGGGGATCAAGCAATTAAGCATTTTCAATACACCGATATAATCATGTCGTCGGCAGTTCCGAATTGTTGATTGATAGCGCTTGCATCGGTACAAAGCGAACTATATACCAATTCAAATTCGCGGATGCCGTCGTCGCGTTTCACGCGGGAGGTAGAGATTCGAGTAAGGGTTCCAAATTCCGGATTTGCTAAAGGTCTCCATCCATGCAGTGCTTTATGGATGTTTTCAATAACAATCCAAATGGCGGCTGCCTTCGTTTTTTGAGTGGTTGGTGCTTTGTAGTTGGTATTGGACAGCTTTAGATCGGCAACACGAATACTAATATTTAAAACACCGTCTTGTGCTTTTTGCGATTGGTTTTTCCAGCTGGTCTGTTGCAGCTCCAGCAGCGCACATGGGAATTTTACAGGGACGTTTTCCTGATAATAGCTGAGTTGCCCGTAGTCTTCGTCTAAGTATTTCAGGTTAGGCTCTTTTTCAGCGAGCCGTTCCATAATGGCTGTTAAAATGTCGTTTATCATGGCTTAATAATTTTATTCATGGTTTCTTCTATTGTAGCGAGTACTACTTTTTCGAGTTCGGGCGAATGGCCTATAAAGCGGCGTTGCTGTATTTTGGTATTTCGGCTACGACCGGCTGTGGCGGTTCCATCGTTGTGTGCGCGTGCATATTTTAGATCGCTGTATATAATTGCAGCACCCGTTTCGGTTTTAATCTTTAAACTGCGGCCTAAGTCGCCTGTGCTGCCGGTAAGTATCTTGCGGCTTCCGGCGGCTCCTTTTCCTATTTTTACTATTTTTGATTTTCGAAGCCCTTTCTTTGTTTTGTAAGAAACTGTTTTTGTTTTTCGCCTATTCACCTCCTCCCATTTATCGTCAAAGAATGCTTCTTTCTGAAAGTTTTGCCTGAAAAGACTTGCGGCTTTGTTGCCAATAATACGAGGCAGGTCGCGGTTTATTGCCGTTTTCACATTTAATTTAAGTTGTGCGAGGTGGTTTTTAAATTGTTCAGGGGTCATTGGTAAAAAAATAAGGTGTTTGTTGAAAATGAGTAAAATCTATATATCTTTGTAGTGCTGTTAAAAGCCGAAGGTGGCGCGACAACTTCAAGCTTAACCGGGTAGGTGGGTGTAATGCCCACTTTTTTTATTTTAGCCCGGACAATTCTTTTTTAATTTTAATTACTGTATCCGATTTGTTTTTCGGGTTAAATTCAGTAAACAATTCCTTGCTAATTGATACGGATTTATCGTTATAAACTACGAAGCAGTTATGAATTGTACCGGCAAGAAAGTCGTTATACCTATTGGCTATATGATTTGCAATTTTATCGATATTTAAGGACCTGCGCTGCATTTTATATAGGTCAATTACCACTGCTTCACATTTCTGCGATATAGCACACGAAAAACTTGCTGCTACATTCCAGCTCACAATTCTTTTAGCATCAGCCAACAGCTCATTAATTTCGAATTCGGGGTTTTTAACTCCCGGTACAGTGAAATGAGGGCGTATTTTCACGTTTTCAATTTTGGCCAAAATCCTGCCTGTCCTGATATTGTCATTCAGCTCCGAGAAATCAGGCATTACACTTATCTGTAGTTTACTTTTGGTATCGGGGAAGTAGCATTCAGAAACGCTGTTTATGGCTGATTTGTCTGAATTTTTTATATAGCTTGCCTTATCAGTAAAAATTTCAGCAGTAAATGCGGGGTTTCCTTCTAAACCTGCCGGAGAAGTAAGTTGAGGTACTTTGTTATTATCTGTTAGATCATCGTTGGTTTCCTCTACATCACATTTACAGTTCCACTCGGTACCAGGAGAGTTTGAACTCCAAAAAGGATCGTCTTTAGCCCAAACACGGTTGTAAAAAGCGGTATGGGTCACGCGCACCTTAACGCTTCGGCTTGGGAGCCAGCGCAATCTTGGGAATAGGTGGATACTATCGGGATTGTTGAATTCAGTAAATTGTTTTGCTGTACGGCTTCGGGCAACGGCAGTATTGTACTCGGCATCGTGCCAGCGATCGAAGGTTTTTAGAGCTTCTTTGGCGTAATTGTCGCGATCGGAAAGCGGAATTTGTGGATCGTTTAAAATACTTTTCAATGCATCGGTAACGTAATGCGCCTTGTAGGCGGCAAAGCGTGAAACATTAGCGCGAAGCCTATTGCTCAATCCGTCTTCGCTATCTTCGTAATAAACACTGTCGACAGCTTTTTTTAAAGAGCTGGAGTAATGGCTGTACAAATCCTCTATTAACGGAGTGCTGCCCGCTTTTGCGGTAGCAATAACGTCCTTTGCTTTGTAGGCAAGTTTTACTTTTGCTGCAAGGTTAAAAGTAGGAATACCGTAATTTACAGCGCTGCCGCAGCAATCGCACGTTTGATTATACAGACCCGAAAAGTGTGCTATTTCTTCTTTTTCGGGTCTGACTGAAAATTTGAGGATGAGCCTCCGGAGGGTTGCTTTAGGCCGGTAATTTCGATACCGAATTTTGTTTTCACCCATTCCGGATCTACTTCCATAAAAGGCATTAGCCCAATTGTGCGGGTATAAAGATCGCCTACATCTTCTTGAGGGTCGAAACAGAATTCGAGCCCATCGGGGATCAAACCTATCTTGTACAAGCCCGGCAGAATGATTGAGTTTATATAAGCTTGCACCAGATATCTGTCGCTTTCGGCAAGTCGTTTCAGCTGCTCAATGCTTACTTTTTCTTTGCTCTCATTTCCGTTTTTGGTATCTTGGCCAATTACGGCCCCGGAAATAAGCAGTGAAATTTCGTTATTGCAAAGTCTAATTAGATTGTTGTAAACATCGCCATTGGTATCGGCGCCTTTGGCAAACTCAAAATGTTCGGTTTCGTCAATAATAAACCAGGCGGCAGCACCCATGTCGCGCATCATCATTTCGGCACGGTCGAGCATGGCAGGATCTTGTGTATTGGTTTTCATTACACGTGGCGGAATTCCGTATATTTCGCAAAGCTCGGACCAGCAACTTTGCGCAAAGCGTTTCATTAAGATGTGAGGAATAGCACTGTTTAGTAGCCCTAAATCGTCCAATTTACCAACCTCGAGGAGCCAAGAACCATATTCTTTTACGTTTCGGTAGTCAATGCCATAGGTTTCAGTTTCGTCGAGGAGTATAATCCCCTTTTCAGGAATAATATTTTGTTTAGGAATTAGTACCGGCTTCAGGGCGCCATTTTTGTCGGTTACAAATTCAATCAAAGCAGTACCGCTCAATTGCGTATCTAAAATATACCCCATCACTTCTGCAAACCAAGGCAACGATTTGAGCATAGCTGTTGTCTGCTCATCTATTTTATCGTCCTTTTTAAGCGTAAAAGAAGCTGAGGTAGTAATAATTCTACGGTTGGCAATCTGAGAGCTTAGCAGCGCGTCGAGCATGATATCCTTGTAGAGCTTGTGCAAAAGCACTCTCTTGGGCAAATCCACATTATCGGCCTGCTTTAGCGCCGTTTTCCAGGATGCGATATCCTGTCGGGTTCTACTCAAGCTTTTAGGTATTATTTTTTGATAATATCCGTCGGTTTTCTTTGGTACGGTTGGGCTTGTAGCCTGAGTCTTTAGGTTTTGTTGGTTCTTTTTCATTTCTAGAAATCATGATTAAATTTTTCTCGGCTTCCAAAGCGGAAAGCTTGCAGTGCCGTTTCTTCGTCGCCGGCCGGTAATAATGGCAAATTAGGAGCAATACTTGGTGCATTTGCATATTTGCCCACTCCCGCCACTTTTTCGAGCCAGTCGATAGCGCGGTCGTATCGTTCCTGAACGCGCTCTTGCATGATATCAACATTGGCAAGCCGACAGACGTAATACAATGCGATAGATTTGCTTAGTTCAAGAATCAATGCATTGCGTTCGGAGCCGAGAGCGGCGAAAATTGCCGCGACATCGTAGCGCGGTCGCCCATCGCGCCAGCGGGCTTGTCCGGTGGGGCTTAGGTAACTTTTCATTTCTTCCACGGCAGCATTTATAGCCATTTCGGCAATGTCGGGGCTTTCTTCCGTAATTTCGTTTAACTGGTACTCGTAGAGTACTGATTTTAGTTCAGGGCTTGTGAGGAACATAATGTGTATTATTTAGTTATGTAATAAGCGTGCAGCTCTATATCTTGAATTGTAACGCCTTTTCGAAAGCGGCGGCGTTTAACGGCTTCTTTCATCGTTTTTTTTGCGATACAGCGAGGTTTTCCGTTGATGTTAGTTACGATGTATCGCCTATTTTCGAGTTTGCTAAGCCGATTAGCTTGTTTTACTTTTTGTTCTAAACGCCATAGATGTTGTGTTTTGTACAGAAAGTAATAAACTTGTAGAAACAAGCTCGAGACAAGTTTTATAAAACGGAACAGAGGAGTGTTTTTAAGAGTCATTTAACAGGTGTTTAAGATTAATATTTTCGTGATTCTCTTATGCCTAATCTGTAAGGAGCATCGGCGCCACGTGATCGTTTACTCAGCAGCCAAACGGCACCCTCAAGGGCATCGGGAGCGTCGTCGTGCGATTTGCTTCCTTTTTCGAACATAAGAAGCTGATCGACTAAAGCCATCATTCCGGGGCTTTCTTTCTCTTTTTCATTAAGCCAAACAAGAGCGCGTTCAAAAAGAGGCGACATTGCCTCAATCCTGGCAAATTTATCCGGCTTAGATCTTTGATCGCCACGTATTGGGATTTGATGGCCGACAATATTTCCAACCGTCTTAAATTCGTCCAAGAGCAAATCCTGCATAAAATTGGCCTCCATATAGTAGAGTGTTGGTACCCGTCCGGCAATGTAATCCATAATTAGGTAGTGCCACGATACCATGGTGGTTACAGAAGTTTGATCAACAAAAGCTTTGAGAACATGAAATTCGCCGGTTGCTGTTTTACCAACCAACACAGTTGCTTTGTAGTCTGCTGTAGTTGAATTTTTGAATGAAGGGTCTGTATAGCATATCAACGATTTATAAAACTTCAAATCGAGCATTTTTCCATAAAGGATATGTTTTCGTTGAAAAACAGCTCCTTCGTTAATTGGGTTGTTCATATACTCTTTTTGAAACCGTCGTTCGCCAATAAAATCGCGCATTTTTTTGATTTCGTCTGCGCTGTAATTTTCGCTCCAACTAGGGAGTCCTTTTTTGTTGAGCGCATTTACAATGGTGTGATAAATACCGGGAAGTTCGGCAAAGCGGCTCAGCACGCTATTTTTTCCGATCCGATTACCGACCATAACGAACCGCCCGCGTCCCATGGCCATAGTCCCGGCAAGGGCAGTTAAAGCCCATTCTAGTACATCGCTTACACGGCGGGGATTGCGGATCAGTTCGTCATCGTCAATATCGTCTATTACTATATAATCAGGTCTTTTGCCACGATCTTTTAAGCCGCGTGGGCTCTGTCCGCGTCCAAGTGCTACAAACAGGCATCCATCGGAAGTGTGGAATTCGCCTTCGGTCCAGGATCCGGTTTTTACTTGGTTTCCAAAGTCTTTAATAAAAGGACCATTGTATTGCAGCTCTGCTTGCAGATCGCTCAGAAGCCTTACGGCCATATTTTCGCTCTTACTTACCAGAACCATTACCGAAAGTTTGGCGGGCGTTTGAATTTTCAACCAAAGCGGAATCAACAGACTCAGGTGTGTGCTTTTTGCATGGCCGCGCGCCCACTCAAAGAGCGCTTTTGTATGGTCATGTTTCAATAGGTAGTCTGCAGCATCCAGTTGGAACGTGCCACATTTCTTTGATGCTAAGTGAGGGAAATAGGTTTCGACGAAAAAAGCGTACTCTTTCTTGGCGCGTGCGATACGTTGTGTTTTATCTTGTTCCGCTTCCGGGAATGAAAAATCGTTTGAATTAATCCATCGGATGCGTTCAACCCATCTTATCCATAGCTCTTTATTAGTTCGAAAATTTGCCATTGGCTAAGCGATATTGGATGTAAGAGTCGTGAAAGCGAGAAACAAGCTTAATAAATTCGTCAGTTACCTGCTTATTACTGGCGCGTTCGCGTATAATATAATCCTGAAAGTCCATAAATGTATTGATATCATCATCAACCGTATTGTGGGTTTTCAGGGTTTTAAGCTGCGAGACGGCCTTAGCGAATGCGTCGGCACTAAAATGTTCTTTATTGTCGAGCATATCGGAAATCATTTTAAGCGCCTTTTGAACCAGGTCGTCGATGCTGATAGTACGGCTTGCCCGTTTGTGTTCCCAGCCGCCCGATTCTTTCCAGCTTTGAAGTGTTGGCGGCGACACTTTAATGCGATTGCATATATCGGTTTGCAACACCCCTTGCATATATAGAAGGTAGGCGTATTCATATTTTTCAGGATCGCGCGGCTGTACCTTCCCTTGTTTAGTTTGTTTGGCCATATTTAGGAATCTTTTAGACAAAAGTCATCCAAAAACTGTCAGAAAAATAATTTCTATCTAAGAGTTAGACACTTCCATCTAACACATATACAGTTATTTGTACAGTTCTATCGCGTGAAGTAAGTTTGCTTTCTAAAACAATTGCTAATGGCTGTATTTATACTTAACGACGAATCTGTGCTCACCTCACACGGCTTTCTTATACTTAATTCAGGTGGCGAATTTGATCGATTTCGCGCTAATCCGGTCATGCTTAATTCGCACGATGAGCGTGGCGTAATTGGACGCTGGCATAATTTGACAATAGAAGGGAGTACGTTACAAGCTGAAGCGGAATTTGATGCGGACGATGCGGAAGCTTTAAAAATCAGTGGAAAAGTGGAGCGAGGATTCATTAAAGGCGCTTCGATGGGACTGATCATTCTTGATGCCGAAATGCGCGAGTTGCCTGTGCTGGGTTATCAGGTAGTAATAACCAGGTGGGAGCTGTTGGAAGCTTCGCCCGTGGCAGTGCCAAGTAATAAGGGAGCGCTCAGATTGTACGCGAAAAATGGAAAGGCTTTAGCAACAAACGAAATCACGCTCTCAATAGAGAGTATTTTAAACAAAAAAAACAATATGGAAAAAATCATGCTTTCCGCCGAGGCTGCAAAAGCGCTTGGCGTATCAAAAGACCCGGAAATTACCGAGTTGAATGCCGCAATTATGGAACTCAGCGCAAGGGCTGAAAGATCCATTAAGGAAAAGGAAAAAGCCGAAAAAGAACTTTCGGATCATCGGAGCAAACAAGCTACTGATTTGGTTAACCTAGCAGTGAGCGAGGGTAAAATTACAGCCGACAAAAAAGAGGCTTATGTAAAGCTTGCCATCGCTGATTATAAGCAGGCAAAAGACATTTTAGACACTTTGCCCGGCAGCACAAGTTTCAGTTCAAAATTAGGCGGTTTTGGCAATAACAAGCAGGCCGCCGACCGCGAAGGTTGGGATTATATGAAATGGCTCAAAGAAGACCAGCCCGGACTGGCCGAAATGGCTATAAAAGATCCTGAGGGGCACGCTGCGCTCAAGGCTTCGTACAAATCTAAATATTAACAACATCAACAATTTAAATTTATGAAAAAACAATTCAATTTAGGCAATTTCATGTTCAACATGCTGATTGCTTTTGTTATGATGACGGCCTTGAATATAGCCGCCTTGCCTGCCATTGGTGCTTCAATTGCATTGGGCAGTATTAGCTCGTTTGTTAAAATGCCATCCGGTATCCTACGTGTAGGAATTTCTAAAGAAATATGGACTGATATATTGATGGAAGGCTTTTATCCTAAAGACGATTTTTTGGCTTGGAGCCGCGATATGAGTGAGTTGGTTGAATATAATACGTTAAATTTAGCGGAAGCAGGAGCCGATCCAAATCTATTAATTGACAACACCGTATATCCGATTGCTGCTGCTACCCGCTCAGACGTTCCTAAAACTATTGTATTGCGTACTCTGGATACGGAATCGACCATTATTCGGAACTTAGAAATGAAGGAAGCTGCTTATAATAAGATGGAATCGGTAGTAAGAGGACACCGCAATACTTTACGCAAAGGCGCCATACAACTGGCGGCTCATTTTTGGTCGCCTGATTCCGATGGTTTATACACACCTGTGCTGACTGCTACCGGTGAATTGGTTAATGGTCGTCGCAAATTATTGTTTGAAGATATAATTGCCTTGCAGGCTAAGTTTGACTTGATGGATATTGATGTTATGTCGCTGGCTTTGATGCTTAACCCGCTTCACAAATCAGACCTTATGGCGCAGGATATGAAGCTTTATAAGGACATTATTGCCTCCGGAAACATCTTTGGTTTGAAATACTTTACCAACTCTCAAACCCCTCGTTGGAACGCAACCACAGGCGCTAAAGTAGCTTTTCAGGCTATAGCTGCCGCAACCGACACCGTTGCTTCTATAATCTGGAGCAAAGACGAGGTAATGCGCGCCGATGGTTCTGTTGAAGTATTTGCAAAATACAGCGATCCGGATCAGAAAGGCGACGTGATTAACTTTCAAAAGCGATTTGTGGCTCTACCCTTTCGTGCTAAAGCACTGGGTGCTGTTTATAGCCCAAAAGTATAACCTAATCAATAGATGGGCCTAGGGCGAGTTCTTAAAGAGCTCGCCCTCATAGGTAAAACAATAAAAATATGCGCACACCAATCAAATACCTGATCATTCATTGCACAGCAACTGCCGCAGGGCGCGAAGTGTCCGGCAGCGATATTCGGCGCTGGCACTTATTGCCCAAACCCGAAGGAAGAGGCTGGAAGCAAGTAGGCTATACTGACCTGTTTCACCTAAACGGAGGAATAGAACGCCTGGTTGAAAACAATGAAGATGCGTATGTAGATGGTTGGGAAATAACAAATGGCGCTGCCGGAGCGAACTCATACAGCAGACATATTGTTTATGTAGGCGGATTGACAGCCGATGGCGAGAAGCCTCAGGATACCCGTACCATTGAGCAGCGTAAGGCACTCAAAAAGTACATCCTTGATTTTGTGAGAACATTTCCCGATGTGCAGTGCGCCGGGCACAATCAATTCAGCAATAAAGCATGTCCTTGTTTTGATGTACCTAAGTGGCTTAAAGAGATAGGGATTAACCAAAAGAACATAAAACGATGAGCGTTTTAGAAATTATATTGTCTATTGTAACGACCCTTCTATCCGGAGGCACCATATATACTATAGCAACCTTTCGGCAGTCTATTGCGAAAGAAAACAACAGTGTTCAGAAAAGCAATGTTGATTTAGCAACCGACGCGGTAAACAACATGTTGGTATCGGTTAATTCGCTCATGGATCAAAATGGCAAATTGGTTGATCGGCTTACGCAAAGCCACGAGGAGCTGAGTATATTACGATCGGAGAAAACGAATCTATCACTTAGAATTGATGTGCTGGAAAAAAAAGTAAGCAGGATGCAAAAAGTAAATGCAGATGTGATTTCCGCATTAAAGAATCTCAACGTGGATGAGGGTATTATTAATAAGCTAAAAAGTGAAGATAAATGAGAAAGCTTCTGTTTATTTCAATTTTGTTAATACTTGTGAGCTGCACAACGCAAAAAAGGTGCAATGCCAAGTTTCCGCCCATTCAATGGGTGCGTGACAGCTCCTCGAATTCGATTCGAGAATATGTAGAGCAAAAAGATTCTATTACTTACACCCCTGCCGACAGCTCCGTTTTGAAAGCTTTGGTAGCGTGCAACGAACAGGGGCAAGTAGTTTTGAAAGAGCTTCAGGAATATAAAACCGGACGACAGGTAGATATTCCGATCATAAACTTAAGAAATAATATATTGACGGCAAAATGCACCGTTGATTCGGTGGCTGTGTTTAATCGATTTTCAAAGCATTATAAAACCGAAGTAGAATATAGCAAGAGCGATATTGAGAAAATTGTAAGAGTAAACTATTTAACCGAATTCCAAAAATGGGAGATTAAAGGTTTTTACATTGCCTCACTGCTTTTGATTTCGATAGGGCTACTATTTATTTATAAAATAACACATTAAAAATGACAAAGAAAAGAGAAATAAAGGAGCCGAGTGCCAATTTTGGTTCAGGTGTTCCAAAATTAGCAAGCGCAATATTTGCGACGCACAATGTAGATGAGATCTACTTTACGAGCGACAATAATGCGTTCATTCAGATGCAATATGCGCAAATGCATGGCGAAACGTTACAGGACAAAGGTATTCGTACAGTTAAAAAACGGGAGGTTGAATAATGTTACCACTAGTAAAAATTGATTTTATCAACGGGGCCCTGGGCCAAGTATCAGCTTCGGCTGATGGGGTGATTGGTATTTTGGCAACCGGTGTCACGGTTTCCGGCATGTTCTCTCTCAATACACCCTACAAAATATCACAGCGAGCCGACATAACTAATTTGCTTGGGCTTACTGAGCTGAATAATCCGGGAATTTACAAACTACTTAATCAATTGTTCGATCAGAGCGGCGATGGAGTTGAAGTGTGGATAATTGGCTTTGCTGATACAGTAACCATGACTACTATGCTTACTCTGGCAACCATTGATGGAGTTCAAAAATTATTGTTGACAGCGAATGGAAAAATCAGAACATTAATCGTTCACCGTACTCCGGCATTAGCCTATGTTCCGGTTACTACAACAGGTATTGATGCAGATGTTAACTTGGCTATGTTACAAGGCCAAATAACTGCAACATGGGCCACCGACACGCTAAAAGCACCGGTATTTGTTTTGATTTCGGGGCTTTATTATCAATCCGATCCTATTCTACTTCCCGACCTAAGCCTCGCCACAAATAATCGTGTTGGAATTGTTATTGGTGATACAGTAGAGGGCAATGGATGCGCCATTGGAATAGTAGCTGGAAAATTGGCCATAGCACCGGTTCAGCGCAATATAGGCAGGGTAAAAGATGGAGCTGTTAAAGGCGTTTTTGCTGTTTATCTGGGACAGGTTTTAGCCGAGCAGTCGGACGTAGCCTCTATACACGATAAAGGATATATTACCTTTAGAACCCATACAGGACGGACGGGGTATTATTTCAATGACGATACGCTTGCAGCGCCTGTAACAGACGACTACAATCACATTTCAGCGCGACGCACCGTTGACAAGGCTTACCGAATTGCATACGACACCTTGATCAATGAACTGCTGGAAGAAGTACCTGTTACCGACGAGGGTAAAGTATCGGTTGTTTACGCGAAATCGATTGAAAACCAAGTGGAAAACGCCATTGTTAATTCAATGACTGCTAATGGAGAGTTGGGCAATGATCCGGCAAACCAGAACGATACCGGCGTGGTGTGTTTTGTTGATGTCGATCAGAACATTGTTTCTACCGGATTATTAAAAATAATTCTTCAGGTAAAACCATACGGCTATTCGCGCTATATTAATGTAGAACTTGGTTTTAAAACCGTAATTTAAAAGGAGGAAAATATGTTTGATTCGAGACAATATGAATTTGCTGATTTGATATTAGCACTAGGAGGCAAAGTAATTACAGGCTTTCGGGGCATCAAATACAGCAGCAAGCAGGAAAAGGAACTGGTGTATGGCAAAGGCAATGAGCCGCTGCATATACAGCGCGGAAACCGCAGTTATGAAGGCGAAATAACGCTTTTGCAGAGCGAGCTGGAAACATTGCGTTTGGCCGGTTCGGGGAGCGTATTAGGCCTTCGGCTCGATGCAGTAGTAACTTATGGAGGCCAGAATGTGGGCGAAGTATTGATTGTTGACAAGATACGTGGCATCGAATTTACTGAAGATGGAAAAGAACTAAAGCAAGGCGATAAATATATGGAGATAACTCTTCCGTTTATATGCCTTCGCATCGAAAATCAGAAAAAATAAACCAAACCCAAGTTCCGGCTGCCGATCTTTTTTTGGTAGCCGGAACACTTTAAAAAGAAAAACATGGAAAACCAAAACTATAAAGGCGAAGCATCGCGCGAACAAATTGAAGAATGGAAAGCTAAACACGGTAAAGTGTTTGGCATTATCGTAGATGGACATATTGCCTACCTGAAAAAACCGGATCGCAAGACCTTGTCGTATGCCACATCGGTAGCAGCGAAAGATCCGATCAAGTTTAACGAGATTATACTCAACAATTGCTGGCTGGGTGGCAGCGAGGCCATAAAAACAGAAGATGATTTGTTTTTGGGAGTATCGGGCAAACTGTCGGAACTCATTGAAGTGAAAGAGGCCGAACTGGTAAACTTATAACGGCTGCCGAGTTAAAAGAGACGGAATGGGTACGGATAATAAATGCCCAGATCAGATATTATCTGCACCTGCCCGACCCGGACAGCCTGAGCGATGAAGAGTGGGCAATGCGATATAAAGAGTTGAAATGGCTGAGAGAACAGGAGGCAAAAGGGAATAAGTGAAGAGTGAAGAGTGAAGAGTGAAGAGTGAAGAGTGAAGAGTGAAGAGTGA
>DYSN01000211.1 GCA_020718205.1 Draconibacterium orientale | reverse complement strand
CCGAAGAAGCCGCAAAGAAAGCCGCGGCAGTTGCGAATCAGGGCAAGGCAAAATAGATTTTCCAGTAAAATGTAATTGTTTCATTCACTATACAAATGAGTAAACTATCTCCCAAAAGATAGTTTACTCATTTGTATAAATTCACCCCGCGTTTAAAGGGCAAGCCTTATTAGATGCGTGGAGTAGAAGACGAGAAACAAAAATGTTGGGAATTAATTTGCACTGGAGATGTGATGAATTTTATTAAGAAACGTCCATTGTTGTATTTAAGTATCGTCTTATTTTTTCTTTCATTTTTTACTCGTTATCAAATTTATGACCTGTCAAACGAAGATGTTCTAATTATTCATGACTGGTATCGTCATTTCTATAAGAGAGGCGCCGCAAGTCTTGCAAATGCTGGTTTTTCAAACTATACCCCTTTGTATTTGTACATGTTGTGGTTTACACGCCTGTTTTCAGACTGGTTTGGCTCCATGGTCGCCATAAAAATTATACCAACCATGTTTGATATTTTATCGGCTGGGACAATTTTTTTACTTGCGCGTATTAAATTTACTGACGATAAGCCCATGCTGCTCTCGGCGCTTTTTTTTACTATGCCGACCATTATGTTCAACAGTACAGGTTGGGGACAGATCGAAAGTTTGTATACATTCTTTTTGTTGCTCAGCGTATATTTTTTGCTAAGGAATAAGCCAGTATACGCGTTGATCTTGTTTGGTTTCGCGTTCTCGGTAAAATTCCAGTCCGTTTTTTTCTTACCCTTTCTAGGCATTCTGTTTTTAAAGGGCAGGATACGCTGGTGGCATTTTTTATTGACTCCGCTAGTGTATATTGTTTTGGCAATACCAGCAGTGTCAATTGGAAGAAGTTGGCAGAGCATCCTTCTTATTTACGCCGGTCAGGTGGGACAGTTTTATAGCCTTTCAATGAGCGCTCCCAATTTATATGTTTTTATTCCAGATACCTTTTATGAAATTGGCGTATGGATTGGCGTATCTTTTTTTATTGCTTCCATCGCAGCTTGGGGATGGCTTAACTGGCGCGCCAATTCTGTATGTAAAGCCCGTCAGATTATTCTCATGGCTTTGGCGAGTCTGGTTCTTGTGCCATTTACGCTTCCTAAAATGCATGATCGTTATTTTTACCCCGTTGATGTTTTTTCCTTTGCCGCGGCAATTTTTGTCCCAGAGATGTGGTTTGTCCCGATTCTGTACCAACTAATCTCAGGCTTATCCTATTCAGTCTTTATCCTGGACGCCTCACCCCAATATGTCATGCTTGCCGCGCTGATCAATACAGGTGCCGTGATTTATATTTTGCGCAAGCAATTTTTATCGCTGCGAGAAGAAGTTCCTTCTGTTTAGGGTTTGTTCTTTGGAAAGTAAACCTCATATTTTGTAAATCTTTTTACTTTGTAGTTGATGTCGGAGACTGGTGGTACTTCTCCCAATTTTAATATAAAGATGGCGTCTGGCTCTTTAATACAATCTGCGATGTGAAATTTGTACGTTCCAATGACTCTTGGCGTTCTTGCCGGGTCAAGTGGATGTGCAGGTGGCAGAATCCATTCGATTTGATTTAGATATTCAGATGGATGGAGTTTTTTTACAAAGAGCGTATAAATATAGGCAAATCTTGTTTGTTCAGTAATACATATCGAGGCTGCACCATTATTCTCACTTGCGTATTTGACAGCCGGAATTATTCCAGCGTTGAAAACTTCATTGGCGCGCTTTTGATAATTTTCGCCATGGTATGCCAGGTTAAAGAAAATAAACGCAAAGGACAACGCAACCAATGTGACAGGCATTGCGTATTTTAGGACTTTATCGAGACTGATTAGCCCATTAACCGTGAATAGCAGAATTGGGATAAATATTAAATTGATACGCGTCAGGTTGACTGGATGAATGACGCCAATCATGACGGACGAGATCATCCACGCCATCAAAAGCCAGCGCTCGAACAATTTCTCCTCCCTGCCAATTCCAAATGGAATGAATAAAAAAAATAAGCCGATCAGCGCAAGTGGGAAGGTTACCTTGTAAAAATACCCAAAGGATTCCACGAAATTCCAGGCAAAGACATCTTCCTGTGTCCAAAGAAGATTAAGCATGACCGTGAGATTGCTGGCAATGTCGTCTAGCGGATCCTTTTCAAATACTGCCGCCAGCGATTCATACCGCGCCTCCACAGGCAGGCGCGGTATTGTGATACCTCCAAAATAAATGTCGTTCAACTTGTATGTGTTAACCAAAATAAACAGCGCGATCGGAATGCTCAATAGAAAAAAAATCAACATCCCCGAAATAATATATTTTATACCCACCTTTTTGAGATAAATGGCTGAGGAAACAGCGAGTAATAAAAATACAGGGATGGCAACATACGCAGTGCCGTAAGCATACAGGCAAAGAGCAAAGAAGATTGACGCAGGTATAAAGAGTATGCTTTTTTTTTCAGCCGCCAGAAAAAAAGAAAAACCCGCCAAAAATATAAATGGTAATATATTTGACTCGACTGCCCAGCGTGTATTCACAATGTGCCATGGCGAAATTGCCAAAAAGAACATTGATACTAAACCATATTTTTCCCCGAATAATCGTTTTCCAACATAATACATCAGCGGCAGGGATAAAATACCTGAAAGCATCATGGGAAGCCTGACTGATTCTGGGTTAAGCCCTTTTGCGGCGACGAAAGGAATAATCAAGTATGCGTACAGGACGTTTTGCCCGCTTCCCCATGAGATCAAATGAACAGGATGGGATACCCCGTTTCTATCCATTCCGAATTTATAAAGGTAATATGCTTCTACGCCGATTGAGGCTTCGTCTGGGTTTAGTCCAGGCGGGGTCGTGTCAAAATTCCACGTTCGGGCAAATACCCCCATTGCTAAAATAAACAAAAACATTACCTGGACTTTAAATCTGCGTGCAAATAAATTTGTAAAACG
>DYSN01000210.1 GCA_020718205.1 Draconibacterium orientale | reverse complement strand
AAGATCGTCTTGAACTAGCAAGAAAAAAGTACCTCAACCAAACCACATACGAAACAAATTACAAGAATTTTTTATCCAACCCAGATATTGATGCAATTGCAATCGTGGTTGAAACAGAATCACATTTCTACATTGCTAAAGAAGCAATATTAGCGGGAAAACATGTTTTCATTGAAAAGCCCATTACAGCAAGTGTTGAAGAGGCAGAGGAATTAAAACAGTTAGCAAAGGCACAAAACGTAAAAATACATGTTGATCATATTATGATTTACCACCCTTCAATCAAAAAGGTTAAGTCGTTGATTGATAGTGGCGAAATTGGCAATCTACTTTATTTCGATTCGTCGAGGATGAATCTTGGCAAAATAAAAAATGATGTTAGCGCCATGTGGGACCTGGCCGTTCACGATATTGCTATCATCGATTTTTTGATTGGAGGCAAAAACCACATCGATGTAACCGCAATGGGTCAGAGGTATTGGAGCAAGAAGGAATCACTTACCTTCCTAGGAATCAAATACGAAGGCTTCATAGCTCACCTTAAATCAAGCTGGGTTTCACCGGTGAAAGAGAGGAGGATGATTATTGCGGGAGAGAAAAAAATGGTTGTTTTCGATGATATGCTTAATGCCGATAAAATGATTATTTATGATAAAGGATTTGAGTATGAAGATACCACTAGCACAATTGAATATAGTGATTATGCATTGAGAGTTCGGGAGGGTGACGCAAGTATTCCTTATTTACCTGTTGAGGACGCCTTGAGGAATAGTATTGAACATTTCATCATGGCTATTAAAAACAATACCGAATCGAATTCTGGTCCCGAACAAGCTATCAGGGTTATCAAGATTCTCGAGGAGGCTGATAAAATATTAAATATTGATTTAAACTAATATTATATGATAAATCTTTCAAAGCCAAGTTTCGATTACAACGAGATGGAGGCTCTACAAAAAGTACTTGACTCTGGTTGGGTAGCTGGGCAAGGGCCAATGAATAACAAACTTTCGGAGGCCATTAGCAAATATACGGGTGTAAAACATGCAATACCTGTAAATAATTGTACCGCTGGCTTGCACTTGGCTCTACTTGCATTAGGAATAAATGAAGGCGACGAGGTTATCGTATCCGACTTCACCTTTCCAGCAACAGGTCATTCTGTAATGTATTGTAACGCAATTCCCAGGTTTGTTGATGTTGATATCGACACTTATAATATCAACCCTGATTTGATAGAGGAAAAAATAAATAATAAAACTAAGGCAATTATAGTTGTTCATGCACTTGGTCAAATGGCTGAGATGGATAGGATAATGGAAATTGCCAAGAGCCATAATCTTCCAGTTGTTGAAGATGCTGCATGCTCGCTCGGTGCCGAGTTTAATGGGTTTCAAGCTGGTAATTTTGGCGATATCACCGCCATATCATTTCATGCTCGTAAAAACGTTACCTCAGGCGAAGGTGGCATGGTTATAACGAATAATGATGAATACGCTGCTACGGCAAGGGCATTATCCTGTTTTGGTATGGAATCAGCATTTGCAAGGCAAAACGAATTTGCGATCCCTGTTTTTGCCTCGTTGGGATATAATTATAAACTTTCAGATATTAATGCGGCAGTTGCTGTAGAACAATTGAAAAAATATCCTGAATTACTTGAAAACAGGTTTAAATTAGTTGAAGAATATAATAGGCAGCTAAGCGGGATTGAATATATAAAAACCCCGTTCGTACATTCAAGAGCTAAGCATGTTTATCAAACTTACGCTGTATTACTTGACGAAAAGATTAACAGGAATAAAGTAATATTTCAACTTAAAGAAGCGGGGATACAGGCTCAAATAGGAACTTATTCTTCGTTTGTGCAACCCATTTACAAGAGTGAAGACATTTGCCCAAATTCGTTGAGATTATTTAATTCAACCTTGGCTTTGCCTCTTCACAACGAATTGACTTTTGAAGATATAAGTTTTGTTACAAGAACACTTTTAGAAATAATAAACAAACATTTATAAGATTATGAACGGCCCAAAAATTTTAATTGTCGGTGGAGCGGGTTTCATTGGAGGCCACATTACCGAGCAGCTTGTTGAAAAAGGACATAAAGTTAGAATTTTCGATAACCTTTACAGGGGGAATATCGAAAAGTTTAAAAAGCATATCGATTCGGGTATGGTTGAATTTATGGAGGGTGATATTAGGTATTTATCCAGATTATTGGAAGCCTGCGAAGGAATCGAGTATATTTATCACCAAGCGGCAGATTGCATAAATAAAAGCCTTCAAAATCCAGTTGAATCATTCAACGTTAACGTGGTTGGAACTACAAACGTTTTCGAAGCAGCCAGGATAAAGAAAGTGAAAAAGGTGATTTTTGCAAGTTCGGCATCGGTTTATGGTGACCCTGACCAGTTACCCATGACCGAAAATAGCCCCATTCAGCCTATAACCCCATATTGTATTGGCAAGTTCACAACCGAGCAAATCGCCAAATTTTACCAAAGGTTTCATGGAATAAACTATATTGGATTCAGGTATTTCAATGTTTATGGCTCACGTCAAAATGTTGATGCATACTATACTAATGTGGTAATTTTATTTATAAAAAAGATTATGTCGGGGCAGGCCCCCATCATTAATGGCGATGGAAGCCAATCCATGGATTTCATACATGTTGCCGATATTGCTAGGGGTAATGTTATGGCACTCGAAAGCGAAACCAAGAACGAGGTTTTTAACCTTGGAACCAATATATCAACAACCGTTAGCCAGTTAGCAGATATTCTTATTAAAGCATCGGGCAAGCAAAATATAATTCCACAATTTACTGGAGCCAAAAGCATGGTGAAAGAAAGGCGTGCTGATTATTCGAAGGCGAAGGAAATGCTCGGCTGGGAACCAACAATTAAAGTTGAAGACGGTTTAATGGCACTCGCAAAAGATATAATCGAACATCCAGAGTTTTA
>DYSN01000209.1 GCA_020718205.1 Draconibacterium orientale | reverse complement strand
GAACCACCGAACCCCGGGAATCCTGAGAACCCGGAGAACCCGGGAACCCCGGGAATCCGGAGAACCACGGGAGCCTGTAACTAAATACGCCTGAAGAATTATTTTCCAAACCATGTATATAAATAACAAATATTAAAATGAAAACATGACTTACTTACCAATTAAATTACACGAGGTCAGAGGGTTCATAGCCCAGGATGAAAAGAATATAAATATTCGGTTCTCCGAAATGAAGGATGGAAATTTCATTCAGAGCTATTATCTTAGGCTGGTGGCTTGTTAATAACAACAGAAGATAGATGAATCAACCTTTAATTCAATGTTGGCAGCTTGCAGGAAATAAGTGGGAAATCCCAGGATTACAGCCATTGATAAAACCACCCAATTGAGGGTCTTTTTGACGATAGTTTAGGGTGTAGTTTAGGGGTCTTTTTGACGATAGTTTAGGGTGTAGTTTAGGGGTCTTTTTGACGGTAATTGAGGGTGTAGTTGAGGGTATAGTTTAGGGGTCTTTTTGACGAACTGTCTGATAGACTGTCTTTTGTATTTATTAACAACTTTGCCCAATTTCTGAAAAAAGTTCCCCAATTATTTGCCACTGTCATTAACTTTGGTTATATTTAATTATATTAAATTATATGAAAACCTCAAACAAAGTTATTGAACATCTTTTCCTCACGGAAGTTCCCATGAAAAATAAAATGGTTCGTATCTTTGCCTCAACAATCGATAAGATAAAACTGGCAAAGGTAACTGCTTCAATTCAGGAAGACTATCAGACAGCGGCTAACTACCACAAGTATTTTATGTATGCCGAAATGGAAGGTGACATCTTCGGTAATCCCAAGAACATTTCCGCTCGGCAACTGAAATCAATTTTTCGATAAAATCATGCAGAATGAATTTCTATAACAACAAACAATAACAACAAACTACGCCAACATTGGCATCATTTTTACAATAATTAAAACTATATGGGAAAACATGGATATATCGGTGAATCGAAATCTGATGCCGCCATCAACAAGATGGACAAATTTATCGCCAAGTCTGACAGAGATAAGGCTCGGCGGGGTGACACAGGACAACAGAAAGATACCTTTATTAGCCAACTGAAGAAAATCTATCCTCGCAGTTGGCAGGAAGAACTTGATGAAATCAGACGGGAAGGACAGTATCCGGAGTATCTGGAAGAAAAACGCGCCGTCCATGATGCCATCGTCCGCGAATGGAATAATCGCCCACGAATTATTCGTGAAGAGGGACAGTCGCTGATCTCCGCCATCGAACGGGGAATGAATGATTGGTTGAAAATCCACAGACCCCTATATCCCGTGAAATTAGGAAGTTCGGGTTCATCTGGAAGAGGCGGTACCTGGAGTTCGTCAGGAAGAGGCGGTACCTGGGGTTCATCAGGAAGAAGTGAATAAACAACTAATTTTAATATATGAAAAAGAAAACTATCAACTCTAGAAGTCGCAGACAAAAAGTTATGAAAAGATTGTATCTGGGAGTAGCCAGTATTATCAGTCTCTCGGTTGGGGTAATTGACGGTCTGTTTGTCTACCAATTGATAGCTGAACCCACAGCTATCGGAGATAAAAGTTTCGCTTGGTTTTTCATCTGCCTGCTGCTCGTAGGATGGGTGTTTCTCTTGGCTTTCATTTGGTGGATATACAAACATGATCCCATATTTCAGTCATGGCGCAAAAAATCTAAAGTTGACAACAACCATGCCATAGGTTTCCCCAAAAATTCAGGGTATAAATCGCGTTAACCATTAGGATTTCTTCCTTCGTCTTATAATCACAGCAGTTCCGATGAGGGGGACGAGTCAACAATATAAAATTATGAAGGGATATTTTACAGCCAAACGAATTGATAATGGTGAATGGGTCACAGGATTTTTCACCCAAAAGAAAATAGGTTCATTGATTGTTCCTGTTATTGAAGTATATAAAGAATGGGATACGGGTGATAATTACACCATAATTGTCGCTATGGATTACTATGAGATTGATGTTGATACACTTGAATATATCATTGATTGGAAATTAATTGAAAAAGAGATTAAACATCTTATCGACAATTATGGTGTACCTGAAAACAATTATCGTGGTTATCCTAATGCTGATGATATTGTAAGAACGGTAAAATACATAATCGAACATAAACAATCTGAAAACAAAAGAAGATATTTTCAACCCAATGAATGAACAAATCAGCCTGCATGATTTGTTCAAAGGTGGTTAATAGATTCTTTAAAGATAAAAAGAAATCCTGTAACAGGGTAACCCGGGACTTTTGATTAGTCTCTCCATCCTCAGACCTCAGACCTGAGGATTATTGTTGTTCACTGATAGTACATGTTGATTTCGTCAACCTCAAACCACTCACCAGCAACGTTGTTGGAATGACCATCAATTCTGAAGTGATTGATACCTGTAGGAGAGAAGTAACTAGAGTAATCGTAAGTACCCGATGATATTGCGGTCCCTGTGTTTGAGGGAAGAGTCCAGATATTCCACCCGTAACCGTCAACTCCAATCCGTACCCGGAGAGCCGTGAGACCGCTATAAGAAGTTCGGTACTTTAAGTTCCATCTGATATTATATGTTCCCGGAGGAACATATGATCTGATCTGTTCAAAATAGAAAACACCTGTGATTCCAGTCGTTGTTATTCTTTGTGCATTACCTGAAAACCCGCCACCTGTAACAATAGTGGGAGTAATATAATAACTACCTGGGGTGCTCCAGTAATTACCAAGTCCCGAATAACCTCCTTCAACCCAATCAGTTGTACCGGAACCTCCACCATTGATAATCAGTTGAGAACTCCAAACACTTTCATCATACAACCAGATCCGATATGGGGGACTATACTCAACCGGAGCAAGCTCACAATACTTAGTACCGGTGTATGAAAGACACAAAGGTAGGTTGGACATAAAGATAGTAGTTGTTTTGCAG
>DYSN01000208.1 GCA_020718205.1 Draconibacterium orientale | reverse complement strand
CAAAAAGTTAGAATATAAACTGCTGATTATTAACCGGCGGGATGGAATAGTATATGATAGAAAAGATTAAAGCCGATTCATTTACCGTTTTTGATACTCTTGAAATACCGTTTTCTGAGGGTATTAATGTTTTTATCGGTGAAAATGGTACGGGAAAAACTCATATCATGAAAGCACTCTATGCCGCTTCTGACATTTCGAAATCCCAAAAAAGTTTTGCGGAGAAGCTTAATAAAGTATTTCTTCCATCTGGAGATCAGTTAGGTAGGCTTGTTAAACGGGCAAAAACAAGTTCAAAAGGTTGGGTTGAAGTTACACGGAAAATTGCATCAGGAACAAAAAGTATTTCCCTAAAATGTTCATTTTCAAATCATACCAAAACAACAGACAAAGCGGTGATCTCAGGCTCCACAAAACTGTGGTTTGAAAACTCTTTTGAATCGGTTTTCATACCAGTTAAGGATATGATGGCAAATGCGCCAGGTTTTCGATCACTCTATAACTTGCGCAATATTCATTTCGAAGAGATTTATGCGGATATTATCGATAGAGCTTTTCTTGGGGCATTGAAAGGTCCAACCGACTCCTCTCGGAAAACACTTCTTGAAATTCTCCAAAAAGCAATGGATGGGAAAGTTATTTCTAAAAATGAAGAATTTTTCCTGAAAAATAGTCAGGGTGAACTTGAATTTACTTTGCTTGCAGAGGGAATTAGAAAACTCGGCCTTCTTTGGATACTTATTCAGAACGGTACATTAGTTAATGGTTCTACACTTTTTTGGGATGAACCTGAGACAAACTTAAATCCCAAGCTAATGCAGACCGTGGTTGAAATCCTTTTAGAATTGCAGCGAATGGGAGTTCAAATTTTCCTCACAACACATAATTACTCTGTGCTCAAGGAGCTTGATCTTCAAGTAAATCAAGATGATAAAGTAATGTTTCACAGCCTTTTCCGTGATTCAGAAAGTAAATCCATTCGTTATAATTCGACACATGAATTTGACCAAATAACTCCCAATGCGATTGATGACACCTTTGGTAATTTCATTAGTCGTGAAATTAGCAAAGAGATGGGGAGTTTAGGTAAATGAAAATAGACACAGATGGTTTTAATTTTGATTTTCCCGATGCAATTGATGCTTTTGTTTTTGACGAAAAAGACCATACAAAGCAGCGATTCCATGGGGTTCCTATGAAAGCGGTTGATTTAATTGTAGAGCTTGAAACACATTACCTTTTCATAGAAATCAAAGATTTTCACGATAAATTGATGTATAGCATTAAGAACCTCCCTGAAATTGAAGAGTTAAGAAAAGAGCGTCTTGATTCATTTCGATGGTTGAAACGTTATTTGAAATACAAATTTCATGATACCTTGCTTTTTAGATTTGCAGAGAACAAAGTTAATAAACCGATTCATTATATTTGTGTACTAACTTTCGACAATGCGCTGAATAGCATAATGAAAAAACAACTGTTTCAAGATCTTCCCACAAAAAAGCACAAACTGTGGATTGCACCACTTTTAAAAAGTTGTCAAGTTGTTAATGTCACCCAATGGAATGCAAATTTTCCCCATTGGCCACTTACACAGGCTGGATTATCATCGTGCGGCACGTCGTAAGATGTTCCACGATAACAGCCATTCAAAGCGAATCTCAATGTTCGACTGATTTTGATTGAATTGTTATAATAAATGAATCCCTCGAGCTGCAATGTTCGGGGGATTTTTGTTTTTAAACAATATGAATTGACAACGAAATCGGTATTACATATAATACCATCACGAGGTAGTCATGAGAAAAATGAAGATTGTCATTGATACAAATGTAATGGTTAGTGCGATGAGAAGTCGTCGCGGTGCTTCGTTTAAATTACTATCTCTAATCGGTGACGATCTGTTTGACACATTCATCTCTGTGGCACTTCTGTTTGAATATGAAGATGTTCTTAAGCGTAATGCGACAGTTACAATTTCAAATGACAGTATTGACGCGATTCTTGATTATTTCTGTCTTGTTGGAATTAACACAGAGATTTTTTATCTTTGGCGACCATTCCTCAAAGACCCCAAAGATGATTTTGTCGTAGAACTTGCTTCGAATGCGCACGCAGATTTCATCATAACCTACAATAAAAAAGATTTTGTCACCGTTCCTCAACTGGGAATTAAGGTGTTAGACCCGAAAGAGTTTTTAACTCTGATTGGAGAACTATAATGAGTACACTAAGTCTTCGTTTGCCCGACTCGATTCATAATAAATTGAAAGAGGTTTCACAGCATGAATCAATTTCAATTAACCAATTTATCTCTTCAGCGGTCTCAGAAAAACTCTCCGCATTTTTGACAGAAGAGTACATTACCAAACGAGCGAACCGCGCAACTCGGGAATCTTTTCTTGATGCGCTCAATCAAGTTCCAGACTGCGAACCGGATGAGTTTGATAGGATTTAAAACCTCAATGTTCGACTGATTTTGTTTGAATCGTTATAAAAAATGAATCCCTCGAGCAGCAATGTTCGGGGGATTTTTGTTTTCATGAATAGGGTTTCACCCCATTCTACAATATGATCGGCCTCCGGCCTAAATTCGAAACCTGATTTTGATTTCAGCCCGGAGGGCAACATATTTTAGCATCGGGTGGCAACCCGATGAAATGGTAACCCGAATCGGCCTCCGGCCTGAATCCAAAATGGATTTGAATTTAGCCCGGAGGGCGTAATATTTTAGCATCGGGTGGCAACCCGATGAAATGGGTGCCAACCCGATGAAATGGGTGCCAACCCGATGAAATGGGTGCCAACCCGATGAAACGGATCAATCATTTTTTATTCGATTCCAGCCCGGAGGGCGTAATATTTTAGCATCGGGTGGCAACCCGATGGATTATATCCCGATGAAACAACAACCCGATGAAAAATCCATCGTAAAACCCAAGGAGAACACCCAATGCCTCAATCATATTCCAAATGTATCGTTCATATT
>DYSN01000207.1 GCA_020718205.1 Draconibacterium orientale | reverse complement strand
CTCAAAGCGAATCCACGCCCACCCACACGCGGGTAACGCAAACCGTTGGCTGGCTGGTTATGGAAATTCCAAACCAGTATAAAAAATAGTTTCACAAAAGGAGAAGGAAAAAAATGAAAACTAAAAGTTTGCTTGTCATTCTCGTAGTATTTTCTTGGATTTTGTCAGCATGTCAACCTGCTCAAATTCCACCAACTGCAACTGCTACAATTGTTCCTCCAACGAATACACCCGTCCCAACAAATACACCAAAACCAACATCTACGCCAATTCCGCCCACTCCAACAATCGAATCTCCTGCAATCCTATCTGAATATTTGGACAATGCTAAAATAGTGAAATATGAAAATTTTGACAATGGTAAGGATTGGGAATTGTTTGATGGCAGCAGGATTACAAACGGCACATTAGAAATTGTTGGAAATGGATGGAACGGTTTAGCAAATAAAACCAATCTTAAAGCAGGTGACGGTATTCTGGTCAACTTCAAGTACACAAAAGGTTCTGTATTTGAATCCTTCTTCGATTATGGGGCATGGGCAACAAGTCCTTACAAACGCTTTGGGGTATATTTAGACCATGATTACGCACGCGCTAATTCATACGAAGGAACGAAAGGGCTTGGCGGTAATTATCTTCGTGGAAATTTCTATCTTGCACCTGATACATGGTACACATTATTACTAGCAATTGGCAATAACGGTGATTTCTTTGCGTTGGTGTACGACCCCACTAATCCCGAAAAATTAATCAAAGAGAAACAATCTATCGAAAGATGGTCTAGTGTAAGTTGGACTTTTAGAATCGGCGCAGACAAAGGCACAATTTTATATGATGACTTTATGATAATAAAGTTTGACAACATAAAATAAGGGCAACGGCACTTTTTCAAAAGGTGAGTCTTCCAAGCCACGCCAGCCAACAAAGCGTGCACCCGACGTGTGGGATTCTGCGGCATTTTCAAGCATTTTTCTGGCTTTGAGTTTTTTCTACATCTCAGAGCGAATCCACGCCCGCCCACACGCGGGTAACGCAAACCGTTGGGCAGTTCCTTGCATAAATTTCAAAAAACAATCAGCGTATGAATAATATAAAATATCAAAGAGTGTGGGCGTGGAGTCTTATTTCGATATTTCTACTTATCGGTTGTACAAATTCAAAAAATCCACTGTCATCTAATATTATTTCAACGCCAACAATTACAGAAATTCCTTTATCGGTCACCCCGTCTCAATCCGCTCCGATAACCGCGCTTCCACAAGGTTTAATTCTCGTTCAAGTATGTGACGGACAAGAAAAACCATGCCCCGACTCAATTCTATTCAACGACTCAAATGGTAATTACAGGCAATTTTCGTTCATGGGTTTCAATCTAAATTTAGCCTATGATTACAAAAAAGGCACTTTTGAAAATGATGGAGATATTTGGCTACTTGATTTAGCCAGTGGAAAAAGCCAGAATTTAACGAATACCATTGATTGCTACGAACACGATGTAACTTGGTCACCTGATAATAAAAGCATTGCTTTTTTAGGTTGCGGTGGCGATTCTTTAGATGATATATATTTACTTGACATCACATCTGGAAAACGAACAAATATAACCAACACGCCAGACCTATATGAAATATGTTTTTCATCAAACAGTTACCCATTATCTAATTGTTCGTTAGGTTGGTGGTCACAGCAGCCATTATTCATTGTTGCGGGCTCAGGTAAGCTAAGACAATCTCAGCCAGGGGAAATTATGCAAGGTCATTGTCACACATATGGCGGAGAGTGTTATGCCTTTCCTACCAAGATTTCCATTGACAGCAAAGATTATGGCATTCTCGACAAGATAAATGGCTTGGAACATCAACCAGCATTATCACCAGATGGAAAACTACTTGCATATGATGGCGGTATTCTCTACAATTTAGAAACTGATAAACAAGAAACGATTTATCCGTCTGAATATAGTTTACATGTTGAATCGTCAAATAAATCAGGAGACCCTCAACTTGTTTCTCCAAGTTGGTCACCAGATGGAAAACAAATTGCATGGATTGGTCATGTTAATGAGCGTGGAGATAATGGGTTATTTGTTTTTGACGTTTCTCGTCATGAAGGACAAATTTTGTATACTTATAGTCCAAATTATGTAACTCTTATGCTCCCAGCATGGAAAAGGTGGTCAGGGGTTGGAGTTACATGGAGTCCTGATAGTCAATGGATTACGATTTCAGATTCTGAATTTCCACAAGGCAAGGCTTTTCTTTGTATCTTTAGCCGTGACGGTAAAACTAAAGTAAAATTTGATAAAGGTGATTTAGATAGAGGTCTTCCAATTTGGAGTCCAGATAGTAAAAAATTGATTTTTGTTAAAAGATATTTTGCGAATTCTGGCATCCCACAGACAATTCAAATGTTAGAAATTAGAGATTGGAAAGTAGTCCAACTTAACGTACCTGAAAATTCTTATCCAATAGTGTGGCTTCAACCATGAACACTGCCCAACAAAGCGTGCACCCGACGCTGGGGATTCTGGCGCGATTCCAAGCCTTTTTCTACGCCTTATCCTTTTTCCAATCGGACGGCGTTCCGCCGCCCGCCCCAGCGCGGGTAACGCAAACCGTTAGGCGGACTGGGCATACTTGACCGATTGCAGGCTAAACAGTCAAAACCAAAGTCAAAACCTAATGCCGCTTTCGTTTTTTCTTTTGACCTGGCACTTGACTATTTACAATTTTTTCGGCAAGCGGCTTGACTTCAAGCGATTGCTTCAGGAACGCCAGCGACATCTCAACTATAGCGGCTTCAGTAGTGCCAGTTTTGGCGACCAACCATTTTAGACTTTCGGAGGCTTGTTCGGACAGACGGAAGGCTTTCGGTATTTTAGTCATATTTCGAGTATATCACCGTATTGCTTTTTGCAATACGTCCATCGGCGACATTTTTTCACACTGTATGAAGGATGACGCGGTTTTACTCGTAAAATATAAACTCCGACAAAGTA
>DYSN01000088.1 GCA_020718205.1 Draconibacterium orientale | reverse complement strand
TCATCCTTTAGAGCCAACTAAGGGATCAAAGCCCTGGTATTTGGGACTCAAAACCCCAAGGACGCTATCCCATCATTCTTCGGGGCTATCATCCTTTAGAGACAACTATTAATGCATTTCCCCGCCATCAATGCAAACTAACAATTCCAAACTAACTGTTTCATCAGGGCTTCAAAACCACCCCGTTTTTGTTCTTACCATCGATTTTTATGATTAGGGGTTCGGCGAATTTTACCATACGAACAAATTCATCTTCGTATTCGGCGGGCTGCTGGTTTAGAAAGTCCAAATCGAAATGGCCATCGCCCAAATACGGATTCACCGTGAAATAGCCTACCCTGAACGAAGTTAGATTTTGGAAAAAATGGGTTCCCTGACTGGGGTCGATTCGGTAATGCTCCAGCCCCGATTCAATAATGAGCCGCGCCATGGATATCTGTGGCCATTTAACCGGAATGCCCAGCCACGAATCGCTGCTGCCCCACCGACCTGGTCCCACAAGCAAATAATTCTCGTTGTTTTTTATGTGGATATCGTTTAAATCGGCCACCACTTGCGCTATAGCCTTGGTGTGGGCAGCATTAAAACTCTCGGGTTTCACATAAATCACACTTCGAATATGGTCGATTTTACCATTCCCCAAAGCCGATTTGGAACATATGAGACAATCCTCTGGCACTACTTCCGAAAGATCCTCGCCAACCCCATCCTGACTTTCAACAATTGGCCTGATTTGAAGCAGGTAGAAGGTTCCGGGTTTTCCGGTTCTGTCGTCCAAATCCACCGCAAACTCAATCTCTACTGGCTTGTTTATCTCTTTTTCGCCGGTTTCCAGCAAGTCGATTAAAATTTCGGATAGGGGGAAAGTGTTGAATTTCAATATATTGGCAAAGGTGATAATCTTTTTGCCTTCTAAATAGTCCCCATCTTTTATAATCTGATTTTGCAAATCGAAAGTGGAAGACAGTTGTTTTAGGCTTCCATGTTGCTCGGCCACGCGCACGGGGAGTTTTACCAGATTTACCGAGTCGTCGGTCTCAGGGACAAAATGTTTTGTCGAAAGGTCGATGGCATAAAAGTGTTTCTGCGATTCTCTCAATGCCATGTCGGGGGAAGAGAGTTGCAGAATTTTTTTAGGATGATGGGGCGAATAACGCAAGTTGGCTCCCCCGTCGACAATATATTTTCCCAATCCCAATGCCAGATTTACGATGCCTTCCTCAGGAAGCTCGGGTTCAATGGGATAAAAATTGATGGAACGCCCCACGCCCGAAATATGCGGATAGAAATAGTGATCGTAGCGGCGGCCAATGGCTTCCTGAACCACAATGGCCATTTTTTCCTCATCAATCACCTGGCGGGTTGCACTCATATAGTCTTTGGATGCTTTATAGAAAACCGAGGCATAAACTGCTTTAATAGCATCAGAAAAGGCCTTAATTTTTTCATGTTCTTCCAAATCGTTACAAGGAACCATATAGGTGGAATATACTCCGGCAAAAGGTTGATAATGAGAATCTTCCAACAAACTGCTCGAACGGATAGCTACCGGATTTTTTACTATTTTACCAAAGCTCAGCAGGTCTTCGTGAATTCGTGGGGGCATTTTAGCGGCCAGAAAATTCCTGAGAATTTCTTCATCCGCAATATCCGAAAGTGCTATATGATAGAGGCTATTTTCTTCCATAAACTCGTCGAAAATTTCGGTGGTCAGAACCAGGGTTCTCGGTATGCGGATGGTAACATCTTCGTATTTGTTGGTGAGCTCGTTTCTGATAACCAAACTGTCTAAAAAGGCCAGTCCGCGGGCTTTTCCACCCAGCGATCCCGAGCCAATGCGTGTAAAGGTGAGATATTCGTCAAAATTATCGCGGTTAAATTGGGCAATAATCCCCTGACCTTTGGTGGTGCGGTAGGCGGCAATGCTATCGTGGATAAACCGTCGCAAGGCATCAAGGTCGTTAAAGTCATCGGGGGTAAACTGTCTGAAAAGCTTGGCCAAGGGGAAAATAGCCCTGCTGTTGAGCCATTTGCTGATGTGGTCGCGTCCCAGATGGTATTTTAGCGAATCGTCAGGAATATGCCAGATTCGGTGTTGCAGCGATTTTAAATCAGAGGCACGGTCAACCTCCTGCTGGTTCTGGGGATTCACAAAAATAAAATCGCCAAAGGCAAAGTAGTTTTTTACAAAATCGCGCAGCTCGATGCTGAGTGTTTTGGAGTTTTTGTTGATAAAGCCCACCCTGATTTCTTTGGCCAAAGCTTCGTTTTTAGAATCGGACGACTGAATGAGAATGGGCATATACTTGTAATCGGCCTTAATGCGGCTGGCCAAATTGAGCCCGGCTATTGGATTCATCACCCCATTCTGTGGATACGACATATCGGTGATGATGCCGTTGAGGTTGTGGTAGTATTTTTCGTAGAGAAATATAGCTTCTTCGTAGGTGGTGGCCAATAGGATTTTGGCACGGCCTCTCATGCGCAGCATCTTTTGATGGTCGTTGAGCCCTTCCTGCATAAAGCCCATGCTTTGTTGCAAAATGATTTTGTAGATATTGGGCAGGTAGCTCGAATAGAACCGAACAGAGTCTTCGACCAATATAATAGCCTGAACGCCAACCACTCCAATATCATACTCGGCATTCATTTTGTCTTCAATAAGTTTAATAATGGCCACCAGAAGATCGGTGTTTCCGAGCCAGGCAAAAACATAATCGTAGGGCTTCGTTCCTTCGCGGGCAAAACGCATAGATATTTCGCGGTTGAAGGGCGTGAGCGCCACCATGGGTTTGTCGGGATATTCCGATTTAATGAAGCGCGCAAACTCAAAACTGGCGGCATGATCGATGGACAACATATTGATAACCAAATCGATGTTTATGGTGTCAAGCACCGTTTGGGCTTCCTCTTCCGAGTTCACTATATTGAATTGGGGAGGATAGCGGAGGTTTAGCGAAACATATTCGAGAAATATCTTTTCATCGATGCGGCCATCGTCTTCAAGCATAAAAGCATCGTAGGTGCTGGCAATGAGCAAAACCTGATAGATTCTGTTCCGCATCAGGTTGTTAAACATGGTTTCGGTAAAATGGCGCTGTATCTTGGTATCGGGGACTTTCTTTTTCGGAATCATAAATATGTTTTGAATTTCAAATGTAGGCCAAATGGCAGTTAAAAAAAATGACCCCGGAAATTTTTTTTTATTAATTTTACAAATCCGTTAATGAAAAATGGAAAAGACCTTAGAATAATCGATATAGCAAATAACTAATTTTTGAAACGAGCTGTTTTTTATAGTGAAGAATCGCAAAAATCAGATTCCTTAATCCATAAAAAGCCTGTAGTTTCAGTAAAAACACAAAAGAATATCACATGAAAAAAACAATGTTAATGTATTGGCCAATGGGCGGAAACGTTGAAAAATGCGCCAGAATGATAGGCAACGAATTTCAAAATCTCGAAGTTAAACCCATTGATCAGGTTACTGAATCTGATTTTAATGATTGCGATCAGTTCATATTGGGTTGCAGCACCGTCGGAAGCGAAACCTGGGACAGCCAGACCAACAACGATCCCTGGCCTAGTTTCTTTAAACAACTCGATGGAACAAATCTTACTCAAAAATCTGTAGCTCTCTTCGGCCTGGGCGATCAGATTCGCTGGCCTCGCCATTTTGTAGATGGAATGGCTGTTCTCTACGAACAATTTGCCAAAAAAGGTAGCAAAATAGTAGGCCGCTGGCCGGTTGATGGCTATCACCACGAAGAATCGGAAGCACAGGAAGGCGAATATTTTGTTGGTTTAGCCCTCGACGAAGACCATCAGGCTGATCTGACCGCATCCAGAGTGGCTGATTGGGTAAAACAAATTAAAGCTGAGTTTTAATTGGGTTATTCTTAACAAATACCTGATTCAGGGTTAAATTTTGGTCATTAATTTTGCAAAAAACTATCACATATGAATAAATTTATCAAGCTTTCAGTTGGTGTTACCCTCATCTTTCTGCTTCACATGACAGCATATGCGGGTAAAAAAAATATCCTGATTAGCTGTTCCCAGCCCGATGCGGCCATTTTTTCCAACGGAATTAAAGTGGGAAACGGACAAGCCGAAGTAGTAGTATTAAGTGATGGTTGTGTTACCATCAATATTGAAAAAGTGGGTTATTTGAGGGTTGAAGAAACCATTTGCAATAAAAAAGGTTTTCCTAAAGTGCCCCAAACCAAATACTTCGAATTGCTGGCCGACCCGGCTTACAATGCTTCGGTTCAAACCGATATGGCCAATATCGATGTAGAAATCAAGTTAAATCCAAACAGAGAGAATGTTGAAAGCTGGAAAATATTAAACCAGGTGGTTACCAGTTATTTCGATGTCATCGAAATTTCCGACCGTGAAACCGGCTATCTCAGAACCTCCTGGAATAACCAAAATTTCGACAACGCAACCGTTAGAACACGTCTAATTGTTAAAATTGGAACGCTCGAACCGCTGAGTTATAAAGTGAAATTGGTAAGCGAAATTGGCGAATCCGGCACGAGTGTAAAAAGCGATCATAAATTCGCAGAATGGGACAGGGTATTAAGATCCTACGAAACCGTAATCGATCAAATTGTATCTCGGCTGAAATAACAGGTGCTACATGATAACGAAAAAAGCCTGCATTTTTGCGGGCTTTTTTCGTAAGATCGTCCAAAGAATCTTTGGGGGCTAATTCGACATTTCGCCGCGCCAGTCTTGTTCTATTCGCCGTTTGATTTCTTGCGGGTTCGAAAAATGTCCCAACGTTACCATGAGTTTGGTAATAGCCGCCTCAGAAGTCATGTCGGCACCATTCAGCAGTCCAATACTTTGCAGGTTGCTGCTGGTTTCATATTTTCCCATATCCACCGAGCCGCCTCTGCATTGGCTGATGTTCAGAATAATAAGACCCCTATTAATGGCCTGTTGCAATTCATTGATAAACCAACTCTCGGTGGGGGCATTTCCCGCGCCATAGGTCTCTAAAATCACTGCTTTTAGCCCCTCGACACTTAGCATGGCATGCAAAATCTCCTTCCGCAAACCTGGAAAAAGCCTGATGAGAGCCACCGAAGTGTCTAATTTTTTATACACCTTCAGCTTTTTGAAATTAGGCTTTTTAATTTGATTTTGATGGTATCGAATGTTTACCCCCACATCGGCTAAGGCCGGATAGTTCGACGATTTAAAAGCCTCGAAGTTTTCGGCATTGTACTTATGGGTTCTGTTGCCCCTAAAAAGCTGATTCTCGAAATAGATGGCCACTTCGGGCACCAAAGGGGTTTCTTCCGATTTGGCAGCAGCAATTTCCAGGGCGGTGATAAAATTCTCCCGTCCATCGGTTCTTACCATCCCCAAAGGCAGTTGTGAGCCTGTGAGAATGACGGGTTTATTCAGGTTTTCGAGCATAAAACTCAACGCCGAAGCCGTGTAGGCCATGGTATCGGATCCATGCAAAATCACAAAGCCATCGTAGCTTTCGTAGTTTTCTTCGATTACTTCGGCAAGTTTTATCCAAAGCTCCGGCTGCATATTGGCAGAGTCGATAATGGGATCAAAGGAGTAGGAATCGATGCGGAAATTGAATAAATCGAGGGAAGGAATATACTGATGAAGCTCTTTGAAATTGACGGGTTTAAGGGTTCCTGTAATCTTATCCTTACACATTCCAATGGTTCCTCCGGTGTAAATCACCAAAACTGAAGCCTGGTTTTCCATATCTTTATTGAGTTTTAATATTAAACAAGTTTAGGGCATTTTGAGTGGTTATCTCAGCTATTTTCTGGGGGGAAATATTTTTAGTTTCTGCCAGTTTTTGAGCAATCAGTGTGAGATAAGAAGGTTCATTTCGCTTGCCACGGTGTGGCGCGGGAGCCAAAAATGGCGCGTCGGTTTCCAAAAGCAAATGCTCCAATGCTATGTTTCCTATTTCGGCGGCCAATCCTGAGTTTTTAAAGGTAATTACGCCGCCAATGCCCAGCAAAAATTTATAGTCTTCCACTATTTTCTCTGCCTGATGTTTTTTGCCCGAAAAACAATGGAAAACACCACGAAGTGCCGGATTCCATAGTTCGTCCATGAGCTCAAAAATCTCATCAAAGCTATCGCGCGAGTGGATAATCAGCGGCAAATCGAATTCCAAAGCCCAGTTTACTTGTCGGCGAAAAGCTTCTTTCTGCTGCTCAAAATGGGTTTTGTCCCAATACAAGTCGATGCCCATTTCCCCCACTGCCACATAGTTTCCCGATTTCAATTCCTGGTAACAAAGGGCAAGCTCGTTTTCAAAATCATCTTTCACCGAAGTGGGATGCAGACCCATGGCCGAAACCACCAAATGCGGAAACTCTTGCTGAAGATTCTTAATTGGTTGAATGGAACTGTGGTCAATATTGGGCATCAGCACTTTAAAAATGCCGGAGTCCTGCATTCTTTGCATCATTTCGCCCCGATCCGCGTCAAATTCGGGCAGGTAAATATGACTGTGGGTATCCATCATTTTCATCATGAGGTCATTTTTTTAAGCGAATGAAAAGGCACCTGGCAATGATATTTTGCAATTTCATTAGTTTTAAAGCTCTGTCGTTTCACGGCTGCAAATTTAGCTTTTCTCGTGGACGTGTATTTGCTAATTTATGGCAGATAATAATGTTGACCAATAGATTTTAACTTGTTCCTTGGTTTACCTAAAGAAAGGTCTCAGTCGTGGGTGAGTGCTTTATTATAATTCGTAATATTTATACCAGTAAAAAAATGCTTCAGGATTTGTTTTCTTTAATTTGTTTAATTTGGTATTGTTTGGTTGAAACATATTCCATAAGGCCATATCGATCTTGTTATTGTATCGTTCAATAGCGTTTCCGGTTTTCATGAGTGCGACTAAATATGCTACTTTCGATGCATGAATTATGGCTTTTTCTATATAGTACTTTTCGGAAAAAATAAAGTTGATTATTTGCTTTAATCCAAATTGCAATACATCAAAGTTTGCATTTCCAATGTTTTGTCGCAATGAGATGGCTAAGCAGTTTTCGACAATGTCATCCATCACTATATTGATATCATTTCCCATATTTCGATATTTTAGTTCCACGGAGGCAAACGTGTAGAATACTTCACTAACAATCCGGACATTGTCTATTTTTTCAAATATATTCCCAATATCATATAATTGCTTTATAATTTCCTGTCCCATTGGTCTTTCATTTTTGTAGTATGGAATACCCGTAGTGTTTGGAGCAAATGCAGTTAGCTTATCGCCCATAATATTGTTAAAATCGGGCGTTTGGGTGTTAATTATATCGCTATTGTTTTTAGCAAACGGTGATTGTATGGGAATAGAAATGAGATTAATGTAGTGGTTGTTTTCGAAAAGAATATCCAATATTATAAAGTCCTCATCACCTGGTTTTAGCTCATTGTGAAAGTAAAATTTGTAATGTGCTTTTTCAATGGCACTTTTTGCTAATCGGCGCTTTTCTTCTACTCTTATAAATCCCTTTTTTTCAGCAATTTCCGATAATATCCCCGAAAGATTGTCTACTTTAGTCGTAATTATTATATCAATATCTATTGAAAGTCTTCTGGTGCTATTGAGCAGCAACATTAGAGCAGTACCACCCTTAAAAATAAATTGGATTTTAGATTCGCTTAATCCTTCCAGTAGCAACAATGTGCGAATTAGTTTCTGTACCAGGATCTTATCAGCCTTTTTAGCTTTAGAGATTTCTGATATCCATTCATTTGATGTGCAAAATAGTTCAATCATTTCTAATTGTATTTACGACAGTAATTCAATGTTACTGTCAAAATATAGTTTTTATAAATCCATCAATTACAGCTCTTTTTTCTTTTCTGCTGGCATATCTTAATAGCCTGTCAATGTTGATGGTATATTTTGAAAACGCATTTGAATAGATATGGGTTATTTCAAGTCCCTGAAGAAACAGAAATTCCTTATCAACAAATAAGTCAACTAAGAGTTTTTCTATGGTTATTGTGGATACCTTGTCCACAAGCTGAGTTGGAGATCCTGTTACTAAAGGCCGCACAACAACAATGCTTTCACCAAAAAAGATATCTTCATTTGAGTTTCCTTTTAAAACAAACTTGTTTTTTCCTTTAAGGTGTTCAAAAACAGCGTCTACAGCTATGCGTTCCACCTCAACATAAAATGTATCTTTATTCAAAAGATGCTGCGATAAGGTATTAATTTCGGAAATATGCCATATTGCATAATTTATGTAGGGAAAGTTGGACTTGATGATTTGGCTTAACCTCAATATTTTGGTTGTTATTGTTGGGGTGAACACTTTTTCCGTCCCAAGTTTATATTTTGCACGGCCTATTCGATGAATTTGTCCAGATTTAATTAGAGTATTAATTCTCCGGTTAATGGTTGTTTTTGTTATTTCCGGACTGTATTTTTTATAAAGGGACATAACATCCTGCACTTGAAAATACTCGTCGTTTTCAAATGTTTGATAAAGCGCTTCTATATGCATATCTGTTTGTCTCATGCTCAAATTATTTCGCGCAAATATAACTATATATTGACAGTAAATCAATATTACTGTCAATATTCTAATCAAAATGGGCAGATTTTTTTAATGATGTTGATGTCAATAATTTTTGGGGGAATTATTGATAGATGGTTGCCAGAATTTTTCGTTCTCCGCCGTAATTCCTAAACTCCCCCAAATAAATTCCTTGCCAGGTGCCCATGGCCAATCGGTGGTTTTGGATGGGAATGGTTAACGAGACGCCGAGAATACTACTTTTGATGTGGGCAGGCATATCGTCAGGTCCCTCAATACGATGAATATAATCTCTGCTGCCGTCGGGAATTAGTTTATTCATCACGGTTTCGAAGTCGGCGCGCACGTCGGCATCGGCGTTCTCGTTGATGGTAAGCCCTGCCGAAGTATGCTGAAGAAACAGATTCAACAAGCCCTGCTCCGGTAGATTCAGTTGACTGAGTATTTCATGTGTAACCAAGTGAAATCCACGCGATTTGGCCTTGAGTCTAATGGTTTTTTGAGTAATCATTTTTTGGCTGACTTAGAAGTGAAATATCAAATAGTGTCGCACAAATATAAATTTTAAAATGAGTGGGATGGCTGAGCTTTTATCTAAATTATTTAGAATGGTTTTTTATTAGGCAGATAACGCGTATTTTCAGGTATTGACAAATGACTCCTTTCCAGTATTTTCTATATTTGTTGCCAATTTGGAAATTGCATCAATCAAGAAATAAACCCCCGCTTTTCAATTTTTTATTATTCACTTATAAACTCAAACCAAAGCGTATGAATCGATTATTTAGTTATGTATCAGCGATTTTAATTCTAATTTCTATTTCTTCCTGCACCAAGCTCAACGACGACGATGTTACCGACAATCCCTTATTGGGAGAAGATGTAGTGAAATGGTCCTATTCGCTCAGCGATTTGTTGGGAGCCGAAATTGTGGAGGTAGGTTTACCTGCTTTTGACGATGTAAACAATGGCTATTATCTCGTTGAAATCGACGCCACCACCGGCTCAACCGAAGAAAACAAAGCCTGGGTAGTTGCCGTTGATAAAGTGGGCGTTCTGTTGTGGAAATCGGAAATTACCGATGCGCCAGAAAGTGACCTCAACGATAGTTATTTAGCCTACACCGATGGGAAAATTGTTGTTTCTACCACCACAAAAGTGGTTTGTTTAAATGCTCAAACAGGAGTACCCATTTGGTCTGTGGATTCTAACCGCATATATTGGGTCAACAGTATGTCGGTGACTCAGGGAAAGATTTTCTATATTGAATCTACCTTGCCTATGAAACTTGTGGGGCTCAATCTGAGCGATGGAAGTCAGATTTGCGCTATTTCGCTCAACAAAACCGGCGAAGACATCAGGGGTAATTTGACACTCATAACAGGTTCTAAATTGGTGGTTTCGGTTTCGGATATCAACAATAACGGAGAATGGTATACGGGACTTAATATATTTGATATCAATAGTTTGACTAACGAATCTATCCCTTCACATTCATTTACTACTGCCACCGACTACTATCCGGTTTCGTCTTGTCTACTCTCCTCCGATGCCAATGCTGTTTTATTTTTAGCTCAGTATCATGGATCGGAAAACATACCCGACCGCTATTTAATTTCGGTGAGTGAAACAGGAGTAGAAAACTGGAAAACAGAAGTCCCCGAAGATATTCAGCAGCTCTTTACCGATGCACAAGGAAATATCTACGCTTTTGGCAACGATAATCTTCTAAAAATCACAAGCTCTGGCCAAATCGCTTATCAAAACAACATTCTCTTTGGCACCTATTTCAACGAGTTTCAAATAGCCGAGTCGAATGTATTTTACGGTAATGTTGGTGATTGTCAAACAGACTACGAGTCAGATTGCTTTGCCACTTTTAGCCTTACAAGTGGAACCGAGATTCTGCGAAATGGCGAATATTTTCCATATGCCCAAATGGAAGGGAGCAGCATTGCCGTAAATGAAGAAAACGATCGAAGAAGTAGCGAAAACTGCTTGTTTAGAAGCGGAAAGAAAGTAATCGATGCCGAAGGAAATATCCTGAGCATCAGCAGTAAGAATATATATTGTCTTTTAGGCCCCAATCATAAACTGATGCCCGGTGCCTGGGCTAAGCGAAATGGAAACATAGGAAATACCAACTCCTGGTAAATCCTTAGCTTTGCCACAGCCAAAAATGACCATTGGGTTTCTCAGTGGTCATTTTTTTTGAAGAATAATCAAGGTTTTTGATTCAACTACATAAAAACGAATCGTTTCTCTTGGAAATAAGTAGGTTACGTTTGTTTTAAGCTTAGATTACTTTTAGATTAACCCGCTACTTGTTTGGGTGTGAAGGGTAATTTTGTGCCCATGAAACAGACATTATTGAATTGGGCTAATTCTTATAAATATCATTTTCTTTTCCTGCTGATTGCCATCATTTACTTTTTCAATCTCTTTATTGAGGTGATGGAAGTTGATGCAGCTCAGTATGCCTTTATCTCCATGCAAATGGCTCAAACCAAAAGCTTTTTGCAGGTTTTCTTTTACAATGAAGACTATCTGGATAAGCCGCCATTGCTTTTTTGGTTGTCATCGGCTTCGTTTTTGCTTTTTGGAATTTCTACATGGGTCTATAAACTTCCTTCTGTATTGGTTGCAATTTTGGGGTTGTACAGTCTCTATCGGTTCACAAAAATCTGGTATAATCACGAAAAAGCTCTTTTAGCCACCCTAATTATGGCCAGCTCCCAAGCCATGTTTCTGATGACCAACGATGTGCGAACCGACGCATTATTAACAGCCTGGGTCATTTTTAGCCTGTGGCAGTTCAGTGAATTTTTGCATCGGCGCAAATGGCATTTCCTTTTGGCGGGATCTATGGGGATTGGCTTGGCCATGATGACCAAAGGTCCCCTTGGATTAATAGCAGTGGGGACGGGATTTTTCTTCCATTTCTTGCTCAAACAACAATGGAAAAATATTTTCCGTTGGGAATGGATTGTGGCAGCAGCCATCGTTTTGATTTCGCTACTCCCCATGCTCTATGGGCTCTATCATCAATTCGATTTACACCCCGAAAAAGAAGTGTATGGCTTAAAAGGGCCATCGGGGGTAGAGTTTTTCTTCTGGACCCAGAGCTTTGGGCGAATCACTGGCGATATTTACTGGGACAACAACACTGGTTTTTTCTATTTCTTTCATACCATTTTATGGGATTATCAACCGTGGATATGGCTTTTTGCGGGAGCCTTTGTTTTTCGGCTAAAAACCCTAATCACGCATAATAAAGACCTGAAAAACCAGCCCGAGCTCATCAGCATTTCTGCTTTTATTCTCCTTTGGCTGGCTCTCTCCGGGTCTTCCTATAAATTGCCCCATTATATTTTTGTACTTTTTCCGCTCGCTTCGGTGTTAACCGCCGATTTCATTTTTTCAATGAGTCAAAAATTGCGCAACCGGTTCGCCATTTTTCAATTCATTATTCTGCATTTGTTTTGGGTTATTATTGCCGCTTATTTCGTCCTTGTTTTTCCTCCGCAGGATATTGTTCTCCCCACTTTTGTCTTATTCTTATTTCTGTTATTTCAGTGGAGCTTTTATCAGCCACTTGTGAAAGACAAAATCATAGTAATTTCTGCACTTACAGCCATTGCCCTGAATTTGGTCATGTCCATTAGTTTTTACCCACAGCTGCTTCAATATCAGTCGACAACCCTCGTGGGCAAAGAATCGGTTGAAATGAAGAAAAAAGGGGATGATTTATTGAATTTTACAGTTCAAAGTTATTCGCTCGATTTTGCAGCCCAACAGGCACTGCCAATTGTGTATGCCAAAAACCTGGATTCTATTCCAGTTAATTCTAAACTTTTTGTTATAGAGCGGGTTATGCCAGTTTTTGATAGTTTGAAAACGCATTATAAAATTCTAAAAACCTATGAGGATTATCGGGTAACCCATCTGAGTTTACCTTTTTTACTGAAAGACCAACGAAAAGACCATCTCAGAAAAACCTATCTCATAGAAAAAATAAGCGACCACTCTTCCGAAGAAAAGTAGCCGCTAGTGTGTTTCTTTGTCTCAGCCTACAGCTTCAGCCGATCGGCAAGTTTCAGAATAGAGTTTTTATCCTTTGCGGGCGATGCCATGATAACCGACATTACATTATGTTCCCTAAAAGGTATCATGATGGCTTTTCCGGTCATTTCGCCTTCGTTCCAATCGCCATAGTAACAGGTTTTTCCATTGTGGGTAATGGCTTCGAAACCTTGCATTTCTTCCGATATAAGGTCAACTTCGTAGTAGTTTGATAACATGACCGAAATAAAGCTTTCCATTCCCTGATTGAGCATGGCAATATATTCACCGCCCTCATTTAATACCATCATTACGGCATAACCATCAGGTTTAAAGGTGTTTACAACACTTTGAAATTTTGAATAGCTATAGGTTAACGGAGTATCAATTTCTTCTTCGGTCATGGGAATTTCCTGAGTATACATTTCGGGGGAAAGTTGAATTTCCTGATACTCCAAATGAGTAGGTGCTATAAAGGTTGAAGCTGGAACTGATGCGTTTTCGTCGAAACGTGTGGCTGTTTCAAAAAGTTTTATTCCCATCATAGCCGCTTCCGATTTGAGAATAACGCCTTTATAGAGCCACGAAATGGTTCCCAAAACCGAGACTTTGTCGCAACTCTTGCCTAAAACTGTTTCTTTGCCCAGTTTTTCGCCACCCATCTCTTTCAAAATATCATCGGCCATCTTTTGCAGCTCCGCTTCCGATTTATTGCCTACTATCCCACTGTTAATATTATAAAACGGATTGATTCCTGTCTGATTTTCACCCGATATATAATCAATATGCCAGACTTTGTCTTTAATCATAATCAACAGTTTATCGGTTTCAACTCTATCGGTAATCCCAAATATTTTAGTCTCAGTAACCCCCTTCTCTCTTTCGTAGTATTTGTCGCCATAATCGTCGAACATAATGGTCTTGGTGCCAATGGTATTGCCCTTGAGCGTGTATTCTATAACGCCCGACTTAACAAAAAACTTCTTGGTCTGATTCTGTGCCGATAGGTTAAAAGCAACCAATAAGCTCACGATGGCTAAAAAATAATTCTTCATGTGTTTATCGTTTAATGAGTTTTGAATATGCAATTAAAGTATTAAAAAACTGAAAATCAATTGTATAAAAATTCAAAGATTCAGGCAATTTCAAATTTTAAATCACCGGTAAATTTTAGCGATAAATATAGTTGATTATCAAATAACATGGGCATTTTTATCGAATTGAAACCAAAAATCTTTTTAAAAAATAGAATTAAATCACAAATTCTTGATGTTTAATTATCTTTTTACCTAATGCCTTTTATATCTTCGTGGCTTGATTTATTTATGTTGTTGAATTATCACTAACAATCAATTTAATATGAAACTGTTTCTTCAAGCTGCTATTTTCTTCTTCATTGGGGCGCTGATTTCCTGCAACAATCCGGCTAACCAAAAAAAATCTTCCACTCCATCGGAAATTGCTCCCCAACCCGGAGAACAATCGGCCAAAGGCTTTGTTTATAACGACCGAAATCATAATGGGTTGAAAGACAGCGGAGAAAATGGCATTCCAGGCGTGGCGGTTAGTAACGGAAAGTTGGTTGTTGTAACCGATGCCAAAGGTGCTTATTCCATTCCGGTGGCTCAGGAAGGCATGGTTTTTCTCATTAAACCCCGCAACTATCAAACTCCCGTGAACAAAGACATGCTTCCCCAGTTTTACTATATCCACAAACCTCAGGGGAGTCCGGCCGATTACCGCTTCAAAGGAATAGAACCCACAGGCAATTTGCCCACCGAAATCAATTTTCCGCTGGTAGCGCACAACGAGTCCGACAATTTTTCAATTCTCGTTTTTGGCGATACCCAACCCTATAGCCTCACCGAGGTGGATTATCTGGCCGAAGATATTGTGAAAGATGTAAAAGGCAAGTCCGACGCCGTTTTTGGCATCACCATGGGCGATATAGTGGGCGACGATTTATCACTCTTCGAGCCTGTAAATCAGGCCATTGCCAAAATTGAAATCCCCTGGTTTTACGTGAAAGGAAATCACGACCGCAACTACGATGCTCAAACCGACGAAGATTCCGACGATACCTACGAAAGTGTTTATGGCCCTGCTACCTATGCCTTTCAATATGGAAATGTGCATTTTATAGTTTTCGACGATGTAATTCACGAATACAAAAAGGGATACACCGGCGGATTGCGCAACGACCAGCTGGAATTTTTGGAAAACTATCTTAAAATAGTCCCCAAAGAACATTTGGTGGTGATGAATATGCACATTCCATTTGCCAAAACCGACGATAGTTTTCGTGCCGAAGACCAAACCAAACTGTTTGGTTTATTAAAAGATTTTCCCCATACCTTCAGCATGTCGGCACATACACACATTCAGGAGCATCTCTATTTTAGCCATGAAAATTCTGCCTGGCTTCAAAATACTCCCCACCATCATTACAATGTGGGAACAACCTGCGGAAGCTGGTGGAGTGGCTCGGTTAACGAGCAAAACATCCCCGAAACTGTGATGCGCGACGGTACCCCCAATGGCTATGCCCACATTCATTTCAAGGGAAATGCCTATACCATCGACTATAAAGTGGCTGGTCGTGAAGCTGATTACCAGATGAATATCTACATTTCACGTGAGGTGGCTCATGAAACATCGGCAAGCGAAAAGGTTTATGTGAACTATTTCAATGGCAGCGATCTGACTAAGGTTTTCTACCGGATCGACAGCGATACCACCTGGCTCCCCATGACTCAAACCCGTGAAACCGACCCCTATTTCAACCTAATTTCACAACGGGGTCAGGGTTTCGAAAAATTGGGAATAGAAAAACTCTGGACAGCCGATACCACTTTGCCTTATGGTCAGATTCCCTTTATTCCGGTACCCGATCCCATTG
>DYSN01000206.1:1250-3027 GCA_020718205.1 Draconibacterium orientale | reverse complement strand
ATTGTAAATTCCAGCAGTAAATTGACTAATACTGATTTGATTTTCAACATTTGTAAGCGTTTTATTGAAAATCAATTTTCCATTCAAATCATAAATACTGATCAAGTAATTTGATTCTTTATCGAAAGTTAAGTTTAATAAATCGGAAGTTGGATTTGGAAAAACGCTTACTTTCAATGAAGCAGTAAAATCATCAATACCCAAAGCGGACAATATTTCCGGACTGATGAATCCTTCTGAAATCTGTAATGTTCCAACCGTTTTTTCTTGCACGACCACTTCTCCTATGGTAAAAAGCATTTGTAATCCGCTATTTTGTGTAATAGCTCCACCGCTGTCTATATTACTTTTCACTTGGGTTACTTGCCCAAACACAGTCAATGTAAAAAGAAAAACTAAGAAAGTTAGGTAATTCTTCATTTTATTATTTTCTAAATATTACGAAATTGAAAAACTCATCTACCAATGTTCCACTGAGATTCCAGACAAAGACATCGACATAATTATCAGATGGAGCGTAGGTTAAAATTCTCGGACTTGAAGTGTTTAATACATTACCTGTAATAACGTAGGCGCTGGCACTCAAAGGGGCATTGAAGGTAATTCTGTATGTTCCTGTTGCTTGTTTGTTAACCGAGAAACCGGCTGAACATCCATTGGAAACGGCTCCACTTGCATTGACATTGCCATACATATAGGCTTTCATATCTGCATTTCCGCTGACAGTTGAGGTAAGTTTACCTTCAAAATAGGTGTTTCCTACAAAATAACCGGCCCAACTTCCGGTTTTGGTGGCATTAGCGTAAATTGCTATATGATAACCGCCTGCATTACTGGGAATGAGAGAATAAACGCCATATTTAGTGCCACTTCCTGTTCCCGGTAAATAAGCATAAAATCCATAATGGTCTCCATTTCCATTTGCAGAAATACTTTGTACAGAACCCATTTGCATTCCTATTCCGGTGCTTGACAGAATATTGTAAGTGCCATAGTTTGTGCCATTTCCCGCCCCTGAAAGAACATTCTTTACTCCATAATGTTCGCCATTGCCACTTCCTGAAAGTTCGCTAAGTATGCCATAATGCGTTGTGCTGTTTGCGTTGTAAATATTTTGATAAGACCCCATTTGTTCTCCTAAACCATTTCCCATGAGTTCATTGTAAGTGCCTGTATGTCTTCCGCTACCATTTCCATAAAGTGTATTTCTAACTCCGAAATGCAATGCACCACCATTGTTGCTAATCCAATTAAGGGTTCCATATTGAATGCCTTCACCTTCACCCAATAAATCATTTTCAGTTCCTATGTGAGAACCTGTACCAACGCCCGTTAATTCTGTTCTCAAGCCGGTAGTTGCTATGTTTGACACAGTAGTATTTGAAATAGCAGCACTTGTTAGTTTATTGTCCGTACTCACTTGTAATTGCGAATTGTAAGTAATACTTCCAATTCCTAAACTACCTATATGATAAATATCGTCGCTATTAGAAGTTGCTTTTAGAGCAGTTCCGGTTTTGTAAAAATCGTGGTCGTTTGCATCGAGTGCTTTGGCAGCCATTTTAGCATAAGGAACGTATTTTAATGCAGTAGTTCCCATATCAATAAAACCACCACCTGCGTTTACCTCTACTTTAAGCGATTGTGGCAAACTCCAATTGATTGTTGAAAAAGCACTTAACGATGGAGTTCCTTCTCCAATGTTGGCAATAACTATCCCATTGGCATCAGTGGTTTTGGAATGTGTTTCTTCATATACCAATGTTGTCCCATTTTC
>DYSN01000206.1:0-1150 GCA_020718205.1 Draconibacterium orientale | reverse complement strand
ATACCTACCGGATCCAAGGGGGCTAATTCAAATGGATCATCGGGTTGGATAGGATCTAAGGGTGCCAATTCAAGGAATGGTTCGTTTAAAGACAATCGCACTTCTATCTTTCTAAAAAATTTGCCACCGTAATTTTCGTCATAACTGTAAAAACTACCTTTGGTTTCTATACTGAATTTTTGTCCGGAACCTTTCAACAAGAAGTTATCCAAAGATTTATAATCTAATATTAAAAGTGGGTCGCATTTTTCATATTCGTTCAAATTTCTATCCGTTACAAATTGGGTGGCGGAAATATCAATATTATTTGTGGCATCAACAGGAACCAATTTACATTTATCATTGTCCCAGCTATAAGATTGACCCATTCCTGTGGCATGATATAGACCACCTGTGGGATACGTCCAAATTACATAGGATGGGTTTAAGGGTTGCAACATCCCAAATGGCGCCATATAAGGCTTGATAAATATAGACATTCTATCCAAAGTATTTTGACCCGAACTTGAAGAAATATGTGTACAGGTAAAGATTTCATTGCCTTTTGCATCATGTACATATCCCATTGATTTACTTCGCTTATGGACTATAACCGGATATTTTTTTTCAAATGATGGCGTTGAAAAATCGGCGTTTTCATATTTTGTAACATGAGAATATCCGCCTAAAATGGGACAACTGTCATCGGGCGAACATTCCCTTCGGGTTTGTGGATAATTGATAAGTCGCTCCAAACGAAATTTCATAATTTCTACACTCATAAAGCCCGAAACTTGAATAATTCCTAAACTGTATTCAGGATCTTTTTTATCGGCATAAGGATGTGTAGTGGAATCAAAAACAGTGATAACATAATAGGCTTCGATTAAGTCGGGATTTGTTTTGTTTTGGGCATTCAACATAAATGCATTCCATAGAAAAATTAGAATGAAAAGACTATTTGAGATACGTGTTATCATGTATTTAATTTTTATAGGGTTAATTTTTAGTTTTTAAATGACATCGAGACCAAAGACTTCAGGACTACAAGACTGACTACTAATGAACCGATAGATATGACCTGTTGCCGGCTTGGTAAAGGGATGTCTCATTTTATAAAACCATAAGGTAAACAAAGTTATACCTGCTCAATATCAATGTTCATCTTCCG
>DYSN01000087.1 GCA_020718205.1 Draconibacterium orientale | reverse complement strand
TGCCTCAAGGCTTTGATCCCTTGGATAGCGTCCTTGAGATTAGAATTTCAGATGCTCCCCTTGCGCATAAATACCTTTTCCGCTAGCCCAGATTTAATTTCGCTGAGCCTGTCTACCGTCAGCTATAATTACCAGTTAACAATCAGGCTCCTTATCAGTCAGCTACAAAACCCTGAATGAGGCAAGCAGACGCACAGGCTGGATTATATTTCTCTGGCAATTTCCAGTATTTCGTTTTTGAGCTTATCGCTAATCCATATGTCCATTTCAATCAATTCATTCAACAAGGGTTTTATTCTATCAATCAAACCCTCTGACTTTGCTTTAAGCAAAACCCCGATTGTTCCAGTAATTTTTAACTCGGCATGCTTTGCATGAAACCGACCAAGCTTTTCATCAATTATAATCAAATCAGCCATTAACTCAGTAGCTAATACAATAGCCTCTGCTTCGCCCGAATCAAGATCCAGAAAATATTTCAATGCTTTTTGGTCTCTGATTTTAACGATTTTTATCCATTCAATTTTTGATAAATCCTGGTAGAATTTCTTGTTTTTTCCTGCTTCAATTTCTTTATAAACGGCTTCAGGAATATAAATGCAGCCGTAGAGATGCTTTAATAAATCGAGTTGATTTATTTTCAGCAATGATAATAAAGGGGTGGTATTTGATACAACTTTAGGCATTAGCAATATCTTCATGTAAATCACTCAAATCGTATTCACCAATAGCAGAAACATTGTATCGTGATAGCAATTCCAGGAAATCAATTCTGGACAGCCCCAAAACTTGAGCTGCAACACCAGAAGAAACCTTCCCCAATTCAAAAAGTTTCACTAAAGAATTAATCTTTATTTCCAATTCAAAATCCTTTCCACTCAACCTTAATGTGTTGGCTAAATATTCCGGGTATTCAACTGTTATCATTCCTTTCATCGGATGGCTTTTGTGCAAAGATAAATAAATCAGCTCGATTTACCCGGAGTCTTCTGTCAGCTTTGTCAGAAAGCAATAAAAAAATTTCTGAACTTTGAAAATCCAAAAATACTATTCTGACTTCACCCAGCCTTCCAATACAAGCGACTGCATGCGTCAGTCAGCGAAATTCTTTCCATACCAAGTTATAGATTAATCATAAACAGATGAAAACATGCTAATTAAAGCTTTGGCTTAGCATCGTACAGCTTCTTTCAGTTAGTTACAAATCCCTGACTTACTCGGGCAGGCGCGCCACTTGTGAAATTGTATTAAATTAATACTCCTCCAACTCCAATTCCAAATAATCGACCTGTAGGCCATCATATATACTTCTAATATTATGAGAACCACGAATATTCAATTGTAAATTCTTGTCCATTTCAACTTGCATCATTATCAGCCTCAACGGGTTATTGTTAGTCACAACTTGAATATTTCGGCCATCTTTACTCAACTCCCAGGTTCCATTCGTATATTCTGCTCCATAATTGTTAGTTATAAAGAGACTGTCATTTGTAAACTTAAAAGTCATTTCTTTTTCAATCCCAAATTTATTAAAAAAGCGGCTTATTCTTTGTAAAAGCACTGTATCATAGCCTATTGTGTCATAATTACCTTCAAAACGGTAATCAATCAATTTAAACTTATGATTGGCAAATTTGTTTACCTGCTCTTTATACTTTTCGTTTGACAACGGTTTAGATTTAATCAATTTTATTTCCTTAAATTCTTTTGAAAAATAAGTATCGTAATAGAACAAAGTGATTGTATCTTCTTCAAATTTTGTGATTTGATAAACCATAGGTTCAAAAATGGAATATGATGAACTAATAAAATAAGTGTGATTATCAAACTCCATAATGTCCCAACCCATATATTCTCCCCAATTTAGAATATTATAACCTAATTTAAATGATTTGTCATGATTTACAATTTGAAAGTCATAATCTATAAAACATACTCTGTATTTATAATTGCTGTCGACTAAATACCATTCATTTTCAATTAGATCAGATTCATTGACTTTAATTTGGTCAGTATTTTGTAAAGGTAATTTTATATAAGTGACTATTGTTGTGTCAAATGGGAAAATCAGCTGTATACTATCCTTGCCAATATATGCGATTTTAATATTGATTGAATCGTTTCCATTGATTATAGTTGAGTCATTAAAAAAGACATCTTCGTAAGCAATGCTATCGCTATACGCATATTGGTATATTCTTTTCCCTGTTTTTATTTCCATAAAAAATCCATCTAATAGTCCTTTGCCTCCAAAAATATCTTTTCTATTGGAGACAGACAACCAGGTTCCTTCTAATCCATCAGGTGGTTTTTTGTTAGAAGGTGTGCAGGAAATAAGAAAAATAAAAACAGAAAGATAAAAAGGTAATTTTTTCATATGATAAATGTTTGATCAAAAATATATAATTATTTAAAAAACAATTACATCAATTGTAATCACTCAACTTTCGAAAGTAGATTAAAAAATTGAGACTGAGAAAAAAAGAGCATTTTTATCTTGTTATATTCCCGCAAGCGCGGATTTAACTTCGCCGAGTCTACCTGTTGACAATCAGGCTCCTTTCAGATAGTTTCAAATTCCTGACTGACACAGTCAAGCGCGCCGGCGCCGGCATAACTACCATTTAGGCAAAAATCCCTTTAGCTCCTCCAGCTCCAGCCGAAAATCGTATTGAAGGTCTTCGTGAACCGTGGAAATTTTTTTGGCAATAGTTTCCAGTTGCAAATTGTAAATTTTCTGGAGCTGGTGATTTCGCAATAACGACTTATCCAGACTGCCTAGATTCCGGCAGAAATACAAAAGCCATTCAATCTCGTTTTCCTTTTGCCCGGTATAGCGACTGTAAAGCCTGATTTTTCGAAGAATTTTTCGCAAACTTTTCTTCACATAAAAGGGACTATCGGTATTGATGACAAGAAATTCTTTGTCAATTTCAGCTTTCACCTGAACCACAAACGATTGAATATCATGTGATTGAAAGAGTAAAAACCCCAGATATTCTTTACTTTCGGCTTTGAAGCGGGTGAGCTTAATAAGCAAATCAGCCAGCTCCTTACTGTCGAGATGTTTGAGTTCGTCTTTAAAATTCTTGATACTATATTTACTCATTTCTTAAAAAATCATCACCAGAAAATAGCGTAGAGAACTACTAAAACCAAAATAATGGCATAGGAAGAAATGGTAAATGTTTTATCGGTTTTAAAGAAATCGCTGGTAAGTGCAATACCTTTTGGGTCGTCGCTTTGCGGATTGGTGGCTAAACTCACAAAAACAATAACAGCCATGGTAATGAGCATGGTATAGAGCATTTGATCCATAAAAGGCATTCCAAGTACTGCTGTTTTTAATGCAAACGCAACCGGAATACTGATTAAAATACCAATGATTGCAGCCTTATTGGTGGTTTTCTTATAGAATAATCCGAGCATAAAAACCGCCAGAATACCGGGGCTCACAAGACCTGTATATTCCTGAATATATTGAAAAGCCTGATCGATATTTCCCAAAACAGGGGCAATTAAAACTGCGATAAACAAGGCCACAGCACCGGTTATTCTGCCCACAAAAACATCTTTATTGGGGCCGGTTTTCTTGGCCAGATAGGGCCGGTAAATGTCCATGGTAAATATGGTGGATGTGGAATTTATCATGCTGGCAAGCGAAGAAACAATGGCAGCAACCAAAGCAGCCACCACCAATCCTTTAAGTCCCGCAGGAATAAAACTGCTGATGAGCCAGGGAAAGGCTTTATCGTAGTTAATGGCGCCATCGGATTTGGTAAAAGCTTCGCTGACACCATCGACAATGGCTGTGCCTTCGGGTTGAGCATACATTACCGAGGCAATAATTCCCGGAACCACCACAAAAAGTGGGATAATGAGTTTTAGAAAAGCGGCGAAAACAATCCCTTTTTGCGATTCTCTAAGGCTTTTGGCGGCCAAAGTTCGCTGAATTATATATTGATTAAAACCCCAATAGTAGAGATTTGCCACCCACATCCCGCCAATGAGCACACCAATGCCTGGCAGGTTTTTGTATTCGGGGTTGTTTTTATCTAAAATCATATGGAATTTATCGCCGGCAGTTTCATAAATATGATTGAAGCCATTTATTATTCCACCGCCAGGAGTAACATGTTCCAAAGCAATTATGGCTGTAATGAATCCTCCAACGACCAGCAAAACCACCTGAATTACATCGGTCCAGGCAACAGCGGCTAAGCCACCATAAAGCGAATAGGCAGCAGCAAAAAGTGCCAGACCAACAATGGAGTACATCATCAGGCTTCCGTCGCCGTTACCCCAAATGGTATCGATGGCTTTTCCGCCCAAAAACAGTACTGTGGTGAGATTCACAAAAACATAGAGTGCTATCCAGAATATGGCGAGGATGGTTTTTAAATTGGTACTGAATCGTTGCTCCACAAACTGGGGAATGGTAAAAATTTCTTTCTTAATAAAAATAGGAAGGAAAAACTTCCCAACAATGATAAGGGTTATAGCGGCCATCCATTCGTAGCTTGCAATGGCTAAACCCATGGCCATGCCCGAGCCCGACATGCCAATCATTTGCTCGGCCGAAATGTTGGCTGCAATGAGCGAGGCGCCAATGGCCCACCAGGGCAACGATTTGCTGGCTAAAAAATAATCCTCAGCAGTTTTCTTTTCGCCCTTTTTCCCCCGGCTCACCCAAAGGCCAACTCCCAGAATAACAATGGCATAAACTGCAAAAACTAAATAATCAAGAAAACTAAAACCCGATTCCATATTACATTTTTTTGGTTTGACACAACAATTTGTCCGACGTGAAAATCCTTAAGGGGAAGGATGAATAAATCACGGTAAAAGTAAAACTAAGATTTGGAAAAACAAATGGATTCTTTAGGATTAATTTTTCTGAAATATTGGAAGAAACAATACAATTTGATATCTCAAGGCTACTTCACGAGAGATATTTTCACATGTCCATTTAATTGCAAAATAGGAGCAATCTAAAATTCATCTAAAAAAATCATTAAAATGCATTCCGAAAAAATTTCCCGGAGCTGAATAATTATCCCGATGAACGAGGTAATTTTTAGATTAACTTCGCATCATTATGATAGAGCAAGGACAAATATATGATATAGTTAACAGAATTATAGAGAACTATAATCCTGAAAAAATTATTTTGTTTGGATCTTATGCTCGTGGCAATTATAACGATGACAGTGATTTAGATTTTATTCTAATCAAGGAAACATCTGTCCCAAAGCATAAAAGATGTATTGAAGTTCGGTGCTTGTTTTATGGATTGGCTGTTCCGATGGATTTCAAAATTTACACTACCACTGAGTTTACAAATGAATTATCTAATCAATATTCGTTTTTAAGTACAGCTATTCAAGGGAGCAAGATCCTTTATGAGCGGAAAAATTACTGTCGTTAAGCAATGGATTGAATCGGGGGATCATGATTTAGGGACCGCTCAGGTCACATTTTTGTATCTTCCCGGTTATCGTGATACAATAACTTTTCATTGTCAGTAAGCTGCTGAAAAATATTTAAAGGGTTTTTTACTTTTCCTCGAAACCCCTTTTCAAAAGAAACATTCTTTGAACTATTTATTAGGTCTCATTTCGTCTAAAATTGAGATTCCTGAAGACATTTATGAAAACGCAACATTAATTGAAGATTTTGCAGTCGAAGTTAGATAAGCAGATACTTCTATCGACCTATTGGATATAGACATACAACAATTGATTGACATTGTGAAGCTTATCAGAAAATTTACACTCAGTTATATGGATTTAACTGTGGATTATACAGATATAGAAAAAGAATAAAAATAATCTACCCATGTAATTAGCAACTCATCAGCCCGAAATATATATTGAGAAACGGAAGTTATACAACCTGCAAATCAACGCCCATTCCCAGCAAAACCAGTAGAATAACACCTACCACAATCCTGTAATAACCAAAGGCTTTAAAACCATATTTGGTTAGAAATTCGATGAAGAATTTAATGGCTGCCATGGCTACAATAAATGCTACAATATTCCCCACAATTAGTATGGATAGATTGTCGGAGAGCATTTGAGCTTTTGCGGGGTCGGGATCCAGAAAGAGTTTCAGGAGCTTATAGCCCGAAGCTGCTGCCATGGTTGGCACTGCCAGAAAGAACGAAAACTCGGCAGCTGTTTTGCGCGAAAGCCCGGTGGTCATACCCCCCACAATGGTGGCCATGGAGCGCGAAACGCCCGGAATCATGGCAATACACTGAAAAAACCCAATCTTTAGGGCGCGCTTCCAGTTCATCTCCTGATTTCTGTCGGGCTTGTCGAACCATTTGTCCACAAAAAGCATTAGAATTCCACCCAAAACAAGGGTTGTTGCAACCACAAAAACACTTTCGAGCATTTCGTCGATATAGTCGCTGGCCAAAAATCCTATGATGGCTGCGGGAAGAAAAGCAATAAGCAGCTTTAGGTAAAAGTCGAAGCTCTGAAAAAACCGTTTCCAGTACAAAACTATCACTGATAAAATGGCTCCAAACTGAATATTCACCACAAATGCTTTGGAAAAATCGGTGGATTCCATGCCCAGAAGTTTTTCGGTAATAATCATGTGGCCTGTGGATGAAACAGGTAAAAATTCGGTGATACCTTCCACAATGGCAAGAATAATAGCTTCTAAAATGCTCATGTTTTTTTATTTAAAAATAGAAATTTATTCCATACAAAAAATCAGAAATCATATTTCTGATGGAATGAGTAAAAAAAATTAGAAATCATCAGATATTTACAAAGGAAAAAACTTCAATAAAACAAATACGAAAGTAATCAGGATTTGGTTGGGTTTCCGGGCAATTTATGTTTGTTGAGGATAATAAGTGCTATTACAGACCCCAGAATGCCGAAAATTATGGTTCGAAGATGTGGATAATCCGTGCTAAAGAAAAGGAGTGCGCCGATCCAACTACCCACAATAGAGCCAATTAAACCAATGATGAGATGTGCTTTATTGCTTAGGGCTTTTCGTTTAAACTTAATGGCTACAATAAACCCTGTTAAAAGGCCCACAAATATGACTGTAAAAATGTGCATCCGGCTAAATATTTCTCATTTTTTGCGGAGTAAAATTACACGAAAATCTGGCTTGTAAACAAAAATGAAAAGGCAGAATATGAAGCACTTAGGGATTGACTGCCCTTTTGTAGGCAAATTTAATTTCGTCTTTCTTCCCTGCTTCGTCCATCACCACATAAATATTGAGCTCTGTATCGCTGATTTTCTCCATGGTAAGCCCATCGAAATACATTTTTCCGGGCTCCTTATGCACCAGTAAAAACTCCATGGCTGCGTGTTTTTCTTCCCAACCTTGTAAATCGGCGTTGAAATGCTTAATTTTCAATACTAAGGAATTTTTATGCCGGGTGATGGTCATAAGCTCGTAAAGCTCAACCGCACTGTCTTTTACAAGCCTAAAGGCTCCCATCATGGCTCCACCTGCTTCATGGGTCCAGATTTCTTGGGTGGCACCGCCAAAGGCTTCCCCCAGCCAATGGCCTTCGAGCCACGCAATATCTTCGAAGGTGGCCGCCGGGGAGTGATGGTCATGATGAAGAAATTTACAGTTTGCGGTATTGTTCTGCCCGATTGTTATGGCCGGCAAAATAAAAAGCAGCATGAGTGCTGCAAAAGAAAAGGATTTCATAGATTGTTAGTTTTAAATGGTTGATATTAAATTAAATACGAAGCTATAACCTGAAATCAGTCTATAGAATTCAGCAGCCAAATAAAGAAAAAATACCGGATTGGATTTCAAAAGAATTTATTAAAAAACAAGCCCGCTGCATTTTAAACGGCGGGCTTGTTTATTATTGAATGGGGCAATTAATTAAAGAGAAGCTTTGAATTTTTTGGCTTCTTCCAGCATTTTGGGTAAAACTTCTTTTAAATCGCCAATAATTCCATAGTCGGCAGCTTCGAAAATAGGAGCTTCGGGATCGGTATTTACAGCTACAATTACTTTGGATGAGCTTACGCCTGCCAAATGCTGAATGGCACCCGAAATTCCAAGAGCAAAATACAAATTGGGGGCAATGATTTTTCCGGTTTGCCCCACATGCTCTTCGTGTCTGCGCCAGCCTTCGTCCGAAACAGGACGTGAACAGGCAGTGGCAGCACCGAGCACTGTGGCCAACTCTTCGAGTGGAGCCCAATTGGCAGAAGCTTTCATGCCACGACCGCCGGAAACTACTATTTCGGCATCGCCAAGCAGGAGTTTATCGGTCACTTTTTCGGCGCTTTGAACTGTAATTTTCATGTCGGCGGTTTGCAATCCGGCATCGAAACTCTCAACCACAAAAGCCACCGGGTTTTCTTTGGTTTCGAATGAGTTCTGAGCTAAGGTAAGCACCTTAACCGCGCTGTTGATTTGCTGAAATCCAATGGCTTTGCCATTAAACACATTTTTACGAACCACAAACGGTCTCACCGATTCGGGCAGGTGATTAACTCCACTGGCAAGGCCGGCCCGGAGGCGGGCAGCAATTCTGGGGGCAATTCCTTTAGCGGTATTGCTGTTTCCAAGAACCACTACTTCGCAGTTGTTGGCTTGTGCTGCAGCTGAGAGAGCTTTGGCATAAACGGCGCTGTCGAGGTTTTTCACCACATCGCCATTTACCAGAAGCACTTTATCGGCACCATATTTTGCAAGCTTTTCCAATTCTGAAGAAGAAACCTCACCAATTGAAACAGCCACTGTTAATCCACCGGTTTGTGCGGCAATGGCGTGAGCGTAGGAGACCAATTCGAAGGAGGATTTTTTAAATTTTCCGTCCCAATTTTCGATATATACTAAAACTGACATAATTCTTCGTTTTTAGGGTTATAAAATCTTGGCTTCTTCGTGCAGAAGTCTGAACAACTCACCCACATTGTCGGGGCTTATTTTTTTCACAGGGGGCTTGGGTTTTGGCATTTCATAGCCAACAAACTCCGATTGTGCATCAACTGCCGCAGCAGGCTCAACCAAAAGGTTTTTCTTCCGGGCCATCATGATGCCGCGCATGGCTGGAATCCGTGGGTCGATGGCAATGCCTTTCTGAACCACAGCTACAACAGGCATGGGCGCATTAATTATTTCCGAACCGCCGTCAATGGCGCGTTTCATAACGATGCTGTCGCCATCGAGGCTGATATTTGATACCGAAGAAACCGATGGAATATCGAGAAACTCTGCCACCATACTTCCCACAGCCGAACCATTATAGTCGGATGATTCTATACCGGCCAAAATTAAATCGAAGGGGTTCTTTTTAACGTAAGCTGCAATTTGAGCAGCCACATAAAAATCGTCGGTTGGATTGGCATCAATGCGAACTGCATCTTCGGCTCCAACGGCCAAGGCTTTTCTGAGCGTGGGTTCTACTTCTATGCCACCCACAGTAATCACTGTAATCTGGCTTATTTTTCCTCCCGATTGTTCCTGGAGTTCCATGGCACGGGTAAGCGCCAATTCATCCCAGGGGTTTATAACCCATTGTACACCAGTAAGGTCTACGCTTTTTTTATCACCACTGAGTTTTATTTTGGTGGTGGTATCGGGAACATTGCTGATACAAACTAATATTTTCATTCGTGGTTGTTTTTTTAAAAAAGTGGAAGCGCATGGCGCATGTGTCTGCTCTTCCGGAATATTTTTTTAGCGAACATGCCCGCCTTTTTTTTCGATAACTATTTAAGGAGTGAGCGGGAAATAATGATTTTCTGCACTTCGGAAGTTCCCTCATAAATTTGAGTGAGCTTGGCTTCGCGCATAAGTCGTTCCACATGATACTCTTTCACATAACCATATCCTCCGTGAATTTGCACCGCTTCGGTGGTCACTTCCATGGCTATGTCGGCAGCATATTGCTTGGCCATGGCCGATGCAGTTCCGTAAGGTTGTCCCTGATCCTTGAGCCAGGCGGCCTTGATGCAAAGATTGCGGGCATTTTCTACTTTAACCGCCATTTCGGCCAATTTAAACGCAACGGACTGGTGATTGAAAATTTCGGTACCAAAAGCCTTGCGTTCCTGAGCATATTGTAAGGCTCTTTCAAAAGCACCCGATGCAATACCCAATGCTTGGGAAGCAATACCTATACGTCCGCCTTCGAGAGTCTTCATGGCAAATTTAAAACCGAATCCATCTTCGCCCAAACGATTTTCTTTTGGTATTTTAACATCGGTAAACATTACGGAGTGGGTGTCGCTGCTGCGCATTCCCATCTTGTTTTCGTGAGGACCCAAACTAATTCCCGGGGTGTCTTTTTCAATGATAAAAGCGTTGATACCTTTGCTGCCTTTTTCGGGGTTTGTGTGGGCTATTACGATATAGGTAGAGGCTGAGTTGGCATTGGTAATCCAGTTTTTGGTGCCATTTACCAGATAATAGTCGCCCATATCTTTGGCGGTTGTGCGCTGTTTAGTAGCATCGGAACCAGCTTCGGGTTCAGAAAGTAAAAATGCTCCTATTTTTTCGCCCGAGGCGAGCGGACGCAAATATTTGTCACGTTGTGCATCGTTGCCAAATTTTTCTAATCCGTAGCAAACCAATGAGTTGTTCACCGACATTATCACCGATACCGAAGAATCTATCTTCGATATTTCTTCCATGGCCAACACATAGGAAACGGTATCCATTCCGCCGCCATCCCATTTTTCGCTCACCAACATGCCCAAAAATCCAAGCTCTGCCAGTTTCTTTACGTGCTCGGTTGGGTAGAGTGCCTTCTCATCGCGCTCAATAACATCTTTAATTAACTCCCGTTGAGCAAAATCGCGGGCTGCCTGTTGAATCATCAGCTGTTCTTCAGTAAATTGAAAATCCATGATATATTTTTTTAGGTTTTTATTGAATTAACAAGGTCTTCCGGCATATTCCGAAATGGTCAGCTAAATTAGTAAAATAATTATATGCATGCATAGTAAACAGCTGTTTTTTTCAGAGTTTTTCAAATGATGAATATGCTTATTTTTGTTTAAATTTCTTACTTAAAATCTTTTTATGCAAAAATCTAAAATTCACAGACCCTGGTTGATGTTTGGAATTCTTCTCATGCTACCGTTCATCATGGTTTCCTGCTTTAGTTTCTATCAGAAAATGAATAAATTTCAGGGGTTTGCCGAATCGGGGGATTTTGACAAAGCCGACGATGCTTTGGAATCGGCCGGAAAAACCGATGAAGGTAGAAACAGGATTTTGTATTTCTTCAACAAAGGATGGACCCAACACATGCGAGGCGAAGAAGAAAGCAGCAACAACTATTTCAATCAGGCCGATGAATATATCGCTTCATACGAACAAAACTATGCACTCGATGCACTGGCCTTTTTGAGCAATCCCACCATAAAACCCTATAAACCAGAGAGTATTGAAAATATCATGGTGAATTATTACAAGGCCATGAACTATCTGCAACTCAACGATAAGGAAGGTGCATTGGTGGAAGCCAGAAAAATTACCCAAAAACTTTATGAGCAAAACGATTTATTTAAGGATAAACAAAACCGCTATAGCGACGATGCCTTTGCCCAAACCTTGTCCGGACTCATTTACGATGCCAGTGGAGATTTTAACAATGCCTTTATCGCCTACCGCAATGCAGTGAAAGTTTATGAGGAAGTTTTTCAGCCCCATTTTGGCATTTCAGCGCCTTTACAGTTGAAGGAGGACCTGCTTCGAACTGCCTATTTAAGTGGCATGTCGGACGAGGTTCAGCGGTTTGAAAAAAAGTTTGACATGGTTAATAAGCCCGTCAACTATGAAGCACAATTGGTTTTCTTTTGGGAAAACGGATTTGGCCCGGTGAAAGACCAATGGAGCATAAACTTTACAAAAGTGAGCAGCGACGGGGGATTTGTAACCTTTGCCAATCAGGAGATGGGTCTTTCCTTTCCTATTTTTATTGGCGATATGAGCTCCGATGAACGCAGTGGTTTTTCGCAGCTGGAGTTTTTCAGAATTGCTTTTCCAAAATATGTAGCCCGAAACAAAGTACTCAATAATGCCACCATAACCATTGGCAATGAGAGCTTTCCGCTTCAGCTGGCACAGGACATCAACAGTATTTCGTTTCAGGTTTTGCAGGATAGGATGCTTAGGGAGCTGGCAACTGCCATTGCCCGTTTTGCAGCCAAAAAAGCGACCGAAGCACTTATCCGGCATCAAAATCAGGATGTGGGAACAGCGGTTGGAATTTTAAATGCGCTTACCGAAACAGCTGATACCCGCAACTGGCAAACCTTGCCCTACGACATTAGCTATTGCAGAGTTCCCTTAAAATCAGGGGCGAATACAGTTAAATTTTCAGCATCGGGATCGGGGCAAAGTGAGAATCAAAGCCTGGAATTGACCGCCACTAAAGGACAAACCATTTTCTTCAACTACCGAAGCTTAGCAAGTTATCCGGCAGGAAGTCGTTAACCGGCAAAATTGGTTGGAGCCGCAACTGGCAACTCGAAATAGAAACTACTTCCTGTGCCTGGAGAACTTTCAACCCATATTTTCCCCCCGTTTTTCTCCACAAACTCTTTGCAAAGCAAAAGGCCCAAACCGGTACCCTGTTCGTTTTTTGTGCCGGGTTTAGAAGTGCTTTTATCAATGTGAAAAAGCTTTTCTATGGTTGTTGAATCCATTCCAATGCCTTTGTCGTGAACTCCAAAAACTGCTTTTTGCTTGTGCATCTTGCCTGATACAGTTATTCTTCCCCCCGAATGACTAAATTTTATAGCATTGGAAATCAAATTTCTAACTATGGAACTCAGCATATTTTTATCGGCAAACACAAGCAGAATATCGGGCATTTGTATTTCTATTTCCACATCTTTTTGCGCTGATTGATTGCTTAGAATATCAACTTCGTTTTCAATGAGTTGCGAAGCATCGACCAGAGTTGGAAGATATTCCATTTTTCCGATTTGCGACTGACTCCATTCCAGCAGATTGATAAGTAATTCATAAGCTCTGTTGGCCGAATTATGAATGGATTCGGCATATTTCTCCATTTCATCGTATTCCTTATCGCGGGCCAGTTCGAGCAAAACGCTGCTTAATCCCAGCAAACTGTTGAAGGGGCTACGTAAATCGTGAGATATTATGCTAAAAAACTTGTCTTTGGAGGCAATGACTTCCCGGAGCTTTTGTTCGGTTTTCTTTATTTCGGTAATGTCGCGTCCGGTGGCCAAAAGCACATCTTTGTCGAAATACTTTCCTTTGTTCACAATTAAATCCTTGAGAAAAAACTCTCCATTCATTCTCTTTGACCAGAAATCGAAACGCACAGATTCACCTGTCGCAAAAACATCCATCGATTTTTTCTGAGTTTCTTCCATATTATTCATGCCTGGGGCTGCCACATCGAGAGGGGTGAGTCCGATTAAATCCTTTCGTTCGCATCCATACAGGCGGGCAGCCCCTTCGTTCACTTCGATGAATACCCCGTTATTATCCTGAATATAGAGAGCTTCGTCAATGGTATTGAAGATATCCTGATAGGTTTGAATGGTTTGCTGAAGCTTTTCCTCAGCCACAATTCGTTTTGTGATATCGCGAAGGCTTCCGTAAATTTTGCCTGTTTTATCGTGGTCGCACATTTTGAGCCCAGCCGAAACCGAGACGTGAATCAGTGAGCCGTCTCTATTGATAAGAGACAACCGAAAATCGCTGACATTCTGGTATTTAAGCAGTTTGTCGAGAAAATGTTGACGGTCACCAGTGTTTTCGGCAAACCTCGCCATAGATTTACCTATGAGCTCTTCGCGGATGTAAAGTCCTTTGGAAATAATTTCGATGGCCGGACTAATGTCGATGATGATGCCCTGCAAATCGGCTACAAAAAACGCATCCTGAATATGTTCGAAAATATGCTTAAAGTGCTCTTCACTTTCTCGCAGAGCCAACTCATACTTTGTTTTTCCACTTTCTGACCTTTGCCTTGGGACATCACTCACAACGACAACCACAATGTGATTTTCGGCGGGTGAAAAAACTTGAAGCATATATTTTCTTTCATTCAACAGCAACTCATGCGTTTTTTCTTCATCAAACCCGGCAACCAAAATGTTTTTATAAAAATCTATCCAGGCCTTTTCATTTAAAGTTGATTCGTGATGTGCCACGAAAACTGATTTTCCTATCATAGAATTACCGGGTAAGCCAGCTATTTTTCCGAACCCCGAGTTGACAGTTTTATAAATCAACTGGCTCAGGGATAACGTTTTAGAATCAACCACCAACGTAGCTAAACCCACTGCGGATGTTTGGATTTTGGGTTGATTAAATTCTTTTTTCTGTCGCATGGTTTCTGTTATTGAATACAAAAGAAAGGAAATTTACAATAGGTAGAGGCTTTCATAATCATTTAACAGAACGTAAAAACCAGTGTAAAAATTATAGATATTATTCCGGACACTTTTGGTCTCATCATAATTTAACATATATTAAATCAAATACCTACGCAGCATTCTCTGCAAAATTCCCCGATGAATGGGTTTGGCAATAAAATCGTCGCATCCGGAGTTTATTGCCTTTTCTTTATCTTGAGTATAAACATGGGCAGTTTGAGCAATGATAGGAACGGTGGTATTAAATTGTCTGATTAATCTAGTTGCCTGATACCCATCAATTCCCCCCATTTTCACATCCATTAGAATAAGAGAAATATTATCATTCGATTTGGTGATGGATACTGCTTCTTCCCCCGATTTAGCAAGAAGAACTTTACATTTATTTTCCCGAAGCATGAGTTCCAGAACATAGTAGTTAATAATCTGGTCTTCAACAATCAATATTGTTTTTTCGGGTATAATTAGTGGTTCCTCATGCTCAGGCCATGGCGTTTTGCCGATAGCTTTGGATAAAGTTACAAAAGGAATTTTTACATAAAAAGTAGACCCAACCCCCAGCTCTGATTGCACCCAAATCTTTCCCCCAAGTGCTTGAACATAGGCCTTTGCTACGGCCAATCCAAGTCCAGATCCTTCACGGGCTTTTTCTTTATGGCCTTCTCCATGTTCAAACCGTTGAAATATAATATCCAATTGATTTTCTGCAATTCCTATACCTGTGTCTTGAACATAGAAAACAATATCATTGTCGTGGAGATAGACTCCAAGTTCCACGCCTCCAGATTTAGTATATTTTATTGCATTATCTGTTAGATTATACAGAATGGATTGAAGATATTTGGGGTCGGTTATTATCGATTGAATAGTTTCAGGAAGTCTGTAATTGATTTTTAGGTCAATATGTTTTCTGTGTGCCTGCTTTTCATGCTCATCTATAATTTGATTCATCATATCAGCAATACCAAAATCCAGTTGTGAGGGACTTTGCAAACCTGCATCAATTATAGAAATTTCGACAATATTATTAATGGTGCTTAAAAGCTGCTGCACACTTTTTTCGATAATATCCATAAAAACTTCCTTCTCATCAGAATCTACTTCCGGGTCTTTCATAAATCCCACAAATCCGGAAATGGCATTCATAGGAGTGCGAATTTCGTGGGAGATGTTTTGAAGAAATTTGGTTTTGAGTCGATCACTTTCCTCGGCTTTATTTTTTGCAATTCGCAGGCTCTCTTCATTCTTATTGCGCGACAAAGC
>DYSN01000205.1 GCA_020718205.1 Draconibacterium orientale | reverse complement strand
GTTGAAAGCGAGCTGGGCAAAAGGAAGAAGGTCAGCTATTCTGGTAATTATCCTGGAGCTGATTGCGAAGAAAATCACGAATATATGGAAAACCAAAAAATCAGTTGTCTTTAATACCGGCGATTTCTTCTCCACTCATTCTACGGATATCTATCAAACTAATAAACTCTACTCATCCGAGTCATTGCTTTTTATGAAAGAATCGCAAGCCGACCTATTAATTTTGCTTGAATACCACGGAATTGTAAAACCTGAAATTATCAATCTTTTTCCTTCAGGTGGCTTATCCTATCATTATGGCAATATGCGAAAATACCGTGGTCAACCTGCGGGTTTCCGGGAATTGTATCGCAACGAAAATGAAATGGGAGTCACTTTGCAGCGAATTGGCCCTGGTATCGACAATGGCCAACCCATAGAGGAAATATCCATCCCTCTTAAAAAAACTGACAACCTGCGAACCATCTCAGATTTTGTAGAGGCCAACTGTCCCCCAATGATGCACTTAGCTATCAGAAAAATTCAGAAAAACTATTCTCCACCTCCCATCGAGTATGGGCCTGTTTATACTGTTCCTACCCTTTGGCAATGGCTCTTTTATCACTTTAAAATGAGCATACGACGCGCGATAAAATAAAAAAAGCCCAATAATAATATCGAGCTTTTTCTTAATCTGAATACCAAATGCTATTGCACTTGAATCTTTGTGTTATAAATACCTTTTTCTGTATGAACACTTAGCAAATAAATACCTGACTCTAAACTATTTAACTCAATAGTTTGTTTTTTCTGCTCACACATCCACTCACCAATAAGCTGACCTGAAACAGAATAGAGAGCAATTTTACTCATTTTCTCAGGTGCTTCAATGGTTAGCAATTTATCAGCTACCGGATTTGGTGATATTTTCAACAAACTCTCATTCATAACATCATTTATTTGATCCACTATGGTGCAGTTTATTGTAGCTTTCCAACCTGGAGCTACCACGCTATTATCTGAATGAAAAACAAAAGTTAACGCATTATTATCATTGTTTGCTGTAATTTTTCCAGGGTTATTGGTTCCGCAAAAGGTTCCAATTAAGTTGGCATTGGTATTTGGACCATTATAAATTTTGAGATAATCGTATGAACAGTTTTCATGAGGCTCGATACTGAACTCATCAAACTCAACCAAAAGAACAGTATTTGTCATGGTCGGATCGCCATAAATGGTAAATGTATAATCGAGATTCGACAGATAATCCCCATTGCCGCTGCTATCCATAAACAAACCACTGCAGGTAACAATTTCGCCATTGGTCATCAAATATTCTTCATTCACACGTATAAAATCTTCTTTGGTGATGGTTTGGATATTATCGTCTTTAGTAATGGTAAGAGTGACATTAAATGCTCCAGTTTCATTATAAATAACCTCCGGATTGGCCAAAGTAGACGTTGCAGGTTCACCACCTTCAAAAACCCACTCATAGGAATCGGGGCTACCATAGCATTGTTGTGTAAAATGCACCGTCGAGCCAAGACTTATATTGGTTTGGTCGGCAATAAAATCGGCTATCAAAGAAGCACTTACCAATTGAACATTCAACACGGTGCTATCGTAATCCTCCACCGAAACATCATAAAATGTCTTAGGAATATATCCATCGGCAGTAAATTTTAAATCGTAGGTTCCTTCCTTCAATAGACGGTGATAGTTCCCGAGACCTTGACGGCTGTATACATGCGATTCATCTTCATCGTGACCCAATGCTTCAACCTTTGCAACCAAGGGCTCGCCTGTCAAACTATCGGTAACCAGACCTCTAACCCCATAATAAACCTGTTTTATATAGTTAATGAGCGATCGCTTATTATAAATCCAATGAGCTTCCAATTGCGATTCGGGAATAAGTTTTATATCAGATATTTCCAGAGTCACTTCTCTGCATTGATGAAAATAATTCATAAAATCCTGGCGTCCACCATTAATCGTATACCAGGCATAACCATTGGTAATTCCGTTATCAAATCCATTCATATAGTTCGAAGGAGCAAAAGCATGACAAGTATCGGCATATTCGTGCGAAACCAAACGCCACCATTCGTCATCTGCTGCCAACCGGCTCCAAACATCCCAGGGATAATTTACAACTTCTTCACCACCGTGTGTATTTGCCGACATCACAAAATTAGTCTGTTCTGCCAAAGCCATAAAGAGGATGGTTTCGGGCTGCCAGGGGTTTCCATCTGGATGGTCGCCCCACTGAGCATCTTTATAATTCCTGTTCATATCCACATTATTGGCATTGGCACGTTGTGCACCAAAAACAGATTGATTTCCACCATGATATGTCCCATCGGGATTCGAAGCCGGATTAATCCAAATCTCAATATTATTAACCATATCGGTAACTTCTGTATCGGTACCATAGTTCGATGTCAGATAATCAATCAATCTGAGCAAAAGAATAAATCCGGTAGTTTCATCGCCATGAATGGTTCCTGTGTACATAAACTGTGGCTCGGCTTCGGGCGTGGAAACATTGTCAGAAATTTTAACAAACTTCAATTCTCTGCCCTGAACTGAGTTTCCAATGGAGAAAACCTGACAAATTTCGGGGTAATCTACAGCAAATTGCTCCATAATCGAAATATAAGTCTCGTATGTTGGGTAGGTATCCCATTCATAATTCTCCTTTGCCCCTGAATACATTAACGGAACGTAAAGCTCTCCAGGCTTAACAAGAATCTCAAAATCCAAATTTAAGGCTTCAAATTTTTCAAGCCCTCTTTCGTAAAAGTATAAATAGGCAATATTGCCTTCCACTTCGTCAATCGACGAAATCTGAGCGAGGGTTAAAAGGTCGGCATCCGTTTCAAATGCTACTTTCAAATAGGCCTCCCCCTTGGTTTTAAAATAGTCCTTCAAATCCTGCATTCCAGCGGTTTGACTAAAAGCCATCCCCATAATAAAGGTGGTCATTAATAAGCTTAAAAATCTTTTCATCTGTATATAAATTTGTTAATTGTTTGATAATCAATAATAAAAGTTAAG
>DYSN01000086.1 GCA_020718205.1 Draconibacterium orientale | reverse complement strand
CCTTGATTTTCAGGAATAACAGAAGCCGCCACTTTTTTTTCATTTACCTGTTTCCGATATATTTAATTTTTTAACATTTGCCGGTATAAACATTTAAACAATTATTTATGAGAAAATTACTTCTTCTAACCACTGCGTTATTTCTAACCCTGAATCTTTGGGCTCAATCACAGGCCTCCGACATTGTTTATCCCATCAATGGCGATAGCGCCATAATCAATTGTCAAATTCACGACATCAAGGATGGAAATGTTGTCTTCTTTGCCAAAGATGGAAAAGAACTGGTTATGCAGGCGTTTGCCGTTAAGAGAAATGGCGAATTCATCAATCTAAAACCCGTCGACCCATCTGCCCCGGTAATGGCCAACAATGCGAATGGCGGTGAATTAACTTATAAAGGCTATAATTATAATGATTATGCTTCCATGAAAAAAAGAGCTCAGGGTACTCAAACTGCGGGCTTTGTTCTGACTGTGGTTGGCATTGTATCGGTGGTTGGTGGTTATAACATGATATCCAATGCCGGATACAACAGCAGTGCCAAAAAATTTGCCAATGAACAAAAGGCATCAACAGGTGCGTTGGTCATGGTTCTTGGGGTGGCACTTACAGGCACAGGCATTCCTCTCGCCATTGTTGGCACGGCAAAATCGAAACGGGCCAGCGTGGGCATGGAAAATTGCAAACCAAAAGAAACAACCTTGCACATGGGTGTAACCCCCAATGGCATTGGATTGGTGATGAAATTTTAAGAAAACACAGCTTTCTGCTGAAAGGTAAGCATCGCTCCGGTGCTTACCTTTTTTTTATCATGCTAAATCATTTTATAGTAGATTTGTAGCATACAAAAAATTTAATACCATGATGAGAAAAATTCTTGGGCTATTAATCAGCCTGATAACCATTCAGGGGCTTATGGCACAGGTGGTTACCACAAGTCCTGCCTTTCCGGTCGAAAGTCAGCAGGTCGTAATTACGTTTCATGCCGGCCAGGGCGATGGCGGATTGGCGGGTTTTACCGGCGATATCTGGGCGCATACCGGAGTCATTACAAACAACAGCACTTCGCCCGGCGATTGGAAATACGTGATTGCCGGATGGAGCGAAAATACTGCCAAAGCTAAACTTACCCGTATTGCTACCGATACCTATCAACTCACCATAGGTCCTTCCATCCGCGAATTCTATGAAGTTCCGGCAGGAGAGGAGATTCAGAAAATTGCCCTTGTTTTTCGCAATTCCGATGGTACCAAAACCGGACGCGATGTGGGCGGAACCGATGTTTTTACCGATGTATATGTGGCCGGCCTCAATGTAAAAGTGGAATCACCCACCAACGGGTTGATTGTGAATCTCTATGAAACTGTGGAAGTCGCAGCCAATGCTTCTTTTGCCAATTCAACCAAATTTTATATCAATAACCAACTCATAGGCGAATATCCCGCCGAGGGCTTCACCTATAACTATACCGCCAATACCGGCGGGAAAGTTCAGTTTAAAGTGGAAGCTTACGACAACGAAACCATGGTAGCCGATTCTGCCTATATTTTTGTGAAAGGCGCTGTGGTGGTTGAAGAAAGACCCGCAGGAATGCGCGATGGGGTGAATTATATCAACGACAATTCTGTTATTCTGAGTCTTTTGGCGCCCAACAAAGAGTTTGCTTTTGCCATTGGCGATTTCAGTCAGTGGGAAGTGAACGATGATGTTTTTATGAAGAAAACCCCCGATGGACAGCGGTTTTGGGTTCAAATTGACGAATTAACTCCCGGTCAACCCTATATCTATCAATACTATATCGATGGCGATTTAAAAGTGGCCGATGTTTATTGCGAGCAAATCTCCGACCCATGGAACGATGGTTATATCAGTAACACCACTTTCCCCAATCTGCCCGATTATCCTTCGGGAAAAACCACCGGAGTGGCTTCAGTTTTTACCACCGGACAAACGCCCTACGACTGGCAAATTGAAAATTTTGTTGCCCCCAAAGTAACCGATATGGTTATTTACGAATTATTGGTTCGCGATATTCACGCCAACCACGATTTTCAGTTTCTGATTGATACCATTTCCTATTTTAAAAATCTGGGAATCAATGTGATTGAGCTAATGCCCATCAACGAGTTCGAGGGAAATAGCAGCTGGGGATACAATCCGGCATTTTATTTTGCGGTGGATAAATACTACGGTCCAAAAAATAAGCTCAAGGAATTTATCGATCTCTGCCATGCCAATGGTATTGCGGTGGTTATCGATATGGTGCTCAACCATTCCTATGGATTGAATCCGCAGGTGCAGATGTATTGGGACGAAATCAATAACCGCCCCGCAGCCAACAATCCCTGGTTCAATACCGTTTCGCCCAATACAGTTTATAGCTGGGGAAGCGATTATAATCACGAAAGTCTTTATACACAAGCTTTTGTGGATAGTGTGAACTCATTCTGGCTCACCGAGTTTAAGGTCGACGGATTCCGTTTCGACTTCACCAAAGGCTTCACTAACAAACCGGGCGATGGCTGGGCTTTCGATTCCGATCGTATTGCCATACTTCAGCGCATGGCCAATGCCATTTGGGATGTGAACGAAGATGCCTATGTAATTCTGGAGCATCTGACCGATAATACCGAAGAAAAAGTGCTGGCCAACAGCGGAATCCTTTTGTGGGGAAATATGAACGGCAAATTTAAGGAAGCCAATATGGGCTATAATACCGGCGACAAGTCCGATTTGAGTTGGTCGAGTTATAAAAAACGCAACTGGACCTATCCTCATGTGGTTTCTTATATGGAAAGTCACGACGAAGAGCGCCAAATGGTTTTCAACAATACCTGGGGAAACAGCAGCGGAAGCTACGATATCACCATCGAAGGCATTGGACTCAAGCGTATCTGCATGTCAACCTTGTTTCACACCATTATTCCGGGTCCTAAAATGTACTGGCAATTTGGCGAATTGGGCTACGATTACTCCATCAACTGGCCCAGCGGAACCGGCGACGATCGTTTAACCCCCAAACCACCCAAATGGGATTATTATAACAACTGGCAACGTCGCTATGTGCACGATGTAACAGCATCGCTCAACAAGCTCAAAGCCACTCAGAATGCATGGGAAACCACCGATTTTCAGATAGATGTTTACGGAGCTGTGAAACGGGTAACCCTTTTGCACAACGAAATGAATGTGGTGGCCATAGGCAATTTCGATGTGGTGAACAAGGAAGTTTCCATTCCTTTCCCCAATGGCGGCGTTTGGTACAATTATTTCGACCAGCAAAGCATCGATTTGGGAGCCAATACCAGTTGGAGCACAACATTGGAGCCAGGAGAATTTTTCCTGTTTACAACCGTTCAGTTGGAGAACCCTGATTTGGGTGCGGGAGTAGGCGAGGTGGCATCGCAAGATGGATTGATGGTTTATCCAAATCCTGTGAACGATTACTTACAAATTGTTGTTCCAACAGGAGCCAAAGGCCGGATTGAAATCAAGGTATATGATGTGAACGGACGTGTGGTTTATAGTCAGCAACAATATTCTTTTCTCAACGGTTTAGAAACCCGGATTCCCACCCGTGATTTTACCGGAGGATTGTATGTTATACAAATCTCCACCGAATCGAGAATGCACAGTCAGAAGTTTCTGAAGCTTTAGCAGAAATCCTGTAAAAACAAAAAAATCCCCATCTTTATCGGCGGGGAATTTTTTTTTTTTGATTTTTTTCGAATATAAAGATTGAGTCTTTGGCTGTTTTTTATTTTTCCCCACTGCAGTTGGTGCCATGGTAAGACCTAACCATAACGTGGTCAAATGGTTATCAAAAATAAGCTGAGAAAAGAATTCCAACTCCGGCGGAGTCGCACAAAGCGTTGGTTTTGTGTGACATGCACCAATCATGCAGCATGGAGATATTAAATGAAGTCGAAAAGTTAGCGTGTCAAATTGCAAGATTTTATCTGTAAAAATAACGAAGTAGTCGAAATAACTGAAACTAAAAAAGTGCCCCGGATTTTGGAGCACTTCTTCATTATTCTATTTGTTTACACGGATTATTATTGCTCTTCGCCCAAAAGTATTTTAAGCATTTGGATGCCACATTCCGAGATTACGGTACCGGGGCCAAACACTGCTGCTGCTCCGGCTTTGTAGAGAAAATCGTAATCCTGATGGGGAATTACACCACCCACAATCACCATAATGTCTTCGCGACCAAGTTTTTTGAGTTCTTCAATCACCCGGGGGACAAGTGTTTTGTGACCTGCTGCCAGACTCGATACGCCCAGAATATGCACATCGTTCTCCACAGCCTGACGGGCTGCTTCGGCGGGTGTCTGGAACAAAGGTCCAATGTCCACATCGAAGCCTATGTCGGCATAACCTGTGGCAACTACTTTGGCACCCCTGTCGTGTCCATCCTGGCCCATTTTGGCGATCATAATCCGTGGACGGCGGCCTTCGAGCTCGGCGAACTTGTCGGCCAATCGGCCGGCTTCTTCAAACATTTTGTCGTTTTTGCTTTCGGCAGAATAAACCCCCGAAATAGATCTGATTACTGCATTATACCTTCCATAAATTGTTTCGAGTGCGGTTGATATTTCTCCCAGACTCGCTCTGAGTTTGGCGGCTTCTATAGCCAGTTCCAGTAGATTTCCTTTGCCTGTTTTAGCGGATTCTGTCAGGGCTTTTAAAGCTTCCTGCACTTGTGCTTCGTTTCTAATTTCCCGCAGTTTTTTCAATCGTTTTATTTGAGCTTCTCTAACCGCAGTATTATCAATATCAAGAATATCTAATGGATCTTCTTTATCTAACCGGTATTTATTTACTCCAACAATGGTATCTTTATGCGAGTCGATGCGGGCTTGTTTGCGGGCGGCAGCTTCTTCGATGCGCATTTTGGGGATTCCGGTTTCTATGGCTTTGGCCATACCGCCCAGCGATTCCACTTCTTCTATCAAAGCCCAGGCTTTTTCGGCAATCTCTTTGGTTAGATATTCCACATAGTAGGAGCCTGCCCAGGGGTCGAGTGAGCGACAAATCTGTGTTTCTTCCTGAAGGTAAATCTGAGTGTTACGGGCAATACGGGCACTGAAATCTGTGGGCAATGCAATGGCTTCGTCTAAAGCATTCGTGTGCAACGATTGGGTATGTCCCAAAGCAGCACTCAAAGCTTCGATACACGTGCGGGCAACGTTATTAAAAGGGTCTTGCTCTGTCAAACTCCATCCCGAGGTTTGGGTATGGGTACGCAGTGCCATTGATTTTGGATTCTTTGGGTTGAACTGTTTCACCATTTTGGCCCAAAGCATCCGCGCAGCGCGCATTTTGGCAATTTCCATAAAATGGTTCATTCCCGCAGCCCAGAAAAAGCTTAAACGGGGAGCAAAACTATCGATGCTCATTCCGGCATTGATTCCCGCTCTTAAATATTCAAGCCCATCGGCCAATGTATAGGCCAGCTCAATATCGGCGGTAGCGCCAGCCTCCTGCATATGATAACCGGAGATGGATATGGAGTTGAATTTGGGCATATTTTTGCTGGTATATTCAAAAATATCGGCAATAATTCTCATGCTGGGCAGGGGAGGATAGATATAGGTGTTGCGCACCATAAACTCCTTCAGAATATCGTTTTGAATGGTTCCGCTGAGCTCTTCGAGCTTGACGCCTTGTTCTAATCCGGCCACAATATAAAAGGCCAAAACAGGCAAAACCGCTCCATTCATGGTCATGGAAACCGACATTTTATCCAACGGAATCTGGTCGAAGAGAATTTCCATATCGAGGATGCTATCCACAGCCACGCCGGCTTTTCCCACATCCCCAACAACTCTTTCGTGATCTGAATCGTAGCCACGATGGGTAGCCAAGTCAAAGGCAATGGAAAGTCCTTTTTGCCCGGCAGCTAAGTTTCTGCGATAGAAAGCATTGGACTCTTCAGCGGTGGAAAAACCTGCATACTGACGCACGGTCCAGGGACGCATGGCATACATTCCCGAGTAGGGGCCACGAAGGAAAGGTGGGATTCCCGCTGCAAAATTCAGGTGTTCCATATTTTGCAAATCGCCTGAGCCGTAAACAGGTTTCACCGAAATTTTTTCGGGGGTTTCCCAAAGTGGCGCTCCGGTAGCTGCAATCTCCTGATTTTCTTTTGGAAAACTAAGTTCAGGAGTCGATTTTATATTGATGTTTTTAAAGTTTGGTTTCATCTGTTTATAATTTGTTTTTTAATTGTCTCCCGATAATTATCGGGTAGAATCGCATGATTAAAATAATCATTACTATGGGTGTTTAACGATTTTTTAATCATGCTTATTTCATGATATCAATTGTTTAAAAAATCAGTGATGCCTAAATCTTTTTGGTAGGATTTGAGCTCGTTGAGCAGGTTCGATTTTAAATGAATAAATCGGGTAAGCCCTTTGGCTTTCAGTTCTTCCAATAAATCTTTAGGATATCCGGCCAAAACAGCAATAGTGGTTGTTGAAGCTTTTTCAGCAAACTCCGGAGCCAAGGTAATGTACTCGTCGTCGGAGCTACAAAGCACCACAATTTGAGCGTTTCTCTCTTTGGCAGCTGCAAGACCTTCGTCGATGGTTGCAAAGCCATTGTTGTCAATCACTTCGAAACCTGCCACAGCAAAGAAATTACAGGCAAACTGAGCCCGGGCTTTTCTCATGGCGAGATTTCCGATGGTGAGCATGAAGGCTTTTGGCCTTTCATTTTCCACCGAAAACATATCGGTTGAGTATCTTAAACGCTCAAAATCCTGAGTAACACGGAATTGCTTGATTGATTTAGCAACGGCTGATTTAGAAGTTTGATCGTAAGGTTTAAAACTATCGGGGTTTATTTCATTTTCGAACTTTTCTGTAAAATTGGGGTATTGATTGGTTCCCAGATAAATATCCTTGCGGCCCGATGCAGCATCTTTGCGTTCCTGAGCTGTTTTCTCAATCTGTTCCTGAACAAAACCTTGTTTCACGGCTTCCACATAGCCCCCCAAATCATCCACTTTCAGGAAGAGGTTCCAGGCTTTTTCGATGAGCTCGTCGGTGAGGCTTTCAATGTAATAGGAGCCCGCGGCAGGGTCGATAACTTTATCCACAAAGCTTTCTTCTTTCAGAAGCAGCTGTTGATTTCGGGCAATACGTTCGGCAAATTCGCTGGGCCACTCGTAGGTGCTGTTGTAAGGAAGCACTGTTAACGAGTCGGTTCCGCCGAGAATGGCCGAGAAGCTTTCGGTGGTAGTTCTGAGCATGTTCACCTGCGCATCGTAAATGGTTTTATTGAAATTGATATTGGCCGAATGAATAAACATTTTGGTAATGGATGCATCGCCGGGACCAAAGGCATTAACTATTTTAGCCCAAAGGAAGCGGGCAGCTCTCAGTTTTGCTATTTCCATAAAATAATTGGAACCCACGCCCATATTGAATTTGATGCGGGGAGCAATATCGTCAACCGAAAGACCCAAATCGGTAAGCCGGCGCAGGTAATCGGCACCCATGCTCAGTGTGAAGGCTAATTCCTGAACTATATCTGCTCCGGCATTTCGCAGGTTGATTCCATTAACGCAAAGGGTACGGAAATGGGGGAGGAACTCGGCTGCCTGAATTATCTGAGCTGCATGATTGAATGCATAGGTTTCGTTTTGGCAAAATCGACCGCGGAAAGTGATGGCAAACATGGGATCGAAATCCACGGAGCCTTGAATTTTTTCGGGGTCTCTATTGTATTTTTTTACCAATTCCTCATAAACCGAAACCACTTTATGGGAGCCTGGGCCAACCATAAAATTCACTTCCACAATATCCGAAAAGATATTTTCCATGAGTTTCTCGATGTCCGAAACCTTGGCCATATAATTGTCGCTAAAGATAAATCCCAAAGAATTTACTCCTTTCATCAGAATCTCCAGGGCTTTTTTATTGGCTTTTTCAATGTCGTCAACATAAATATCCTGTCTTACAAGCCAGTTGTTGTTCGATTTGTTATTTCCGCGAACAAATGGAAACACATTGGGTTTGCTTTCCAGATATTTGAGTTTCTCCAAATCATCGGCATTATAAAAGGGCTTCACCACAATGCCTTCCGGGCTTTCCCAAAACAGCTTTTTTTCATAGTCGGCACCTTTTAAGTCGGCTTTAATGACATCGATCCATTTCTCGGTCGAAACCGGTGAAAACTCGTCGAACAGTTTTTTATTTGTTATATCCTCAATCATATACATTAGATTAATCGAAACGAAGAATGTGGAACAATCCAAACACAATCCTTTTCTATTTTCAGTGGGCAAATTTAGGATAATTAAATTTTGGAAGAATCTATTTTGTTATAAGAATAACAATATATAATGAGTCTAATTATTCTGTGAAGCAAAAAATGAGCATTATTTTTGAGTAAAATCAATGGTTTTGAGAGGGTGAATTAGTACTTTTGCCGCTATGAAACAGGCATTAACGGATAAGGAAATCTTAATTTTTGGGCTTCGGCATATTTATGGAAGGCTTAATGGCGATGGCTACGAAGTGCTTTCAGTTCGCGATGAACCCGAAATTGATCCGCAAATTGTTGCCCGAAAGGATGAATTGTTGTATTTTTTTGTGGTTCGCACGGCGGTTTATCCCGAGAAAGGTTCCTGGCCTTCGCTGTCCAGAATCAAACAAATTTCCGACCATGCCAAATTGCATCATGCAAAACCTGTTTTTGCATTTCCGGGGCTTACAAACGCCGATGCTACCACAGAAGCTGAAAAATCGAAGCTTTATAAAGGGGGAACTATTCTGATAGATTTTAGTGGTTTTCAGGAATTGGGGAACAATCCCGAATTGAATAACTGATTCTAATCCCTGGCTTTATCGCTCAACAAAGGAACAAAGCGGAATTTTCCATGGCTTTGACGCTCGTATTCGGTTTCAGAAACCCGTTTTATGAGAATCATTTCCTGATAATCGTTCTCTAAATCGACTGGAATTACCAGTCTTCCGCCAATTTTTAATTGCATTAGCAAATCGTTGGGAACTACCGGAGCGCCAGCAGTTACTATCACTTTATCGAAGGGACCAAAGGTGGGTAAACCCTTATAACCATCGCCATAGAAAGTTTTAATGGAGAAATATTTGAGGTTTTCGAGAAGCTTTTTTGTTTTGTCGAACAGTTTTTTTTGCCGCTCAATGGTAAAGACTTTGGCTCCCATTTCGGCCAAAACGCAGGCCTGATAGCCCGATCCGGTTCCAACTTCGAGCACTTTTTCGCCTTTGGCTACTTCGAGCAGCTCGGTTTGAAAAGCCACAGTGTAGGGCTGACTGATGGTCTGTCCGCTACCGATGGGGAAAGCCTGATCCTGATAAGCGAAATTCAGGAATGAGGAATCTAAAAAAAGATGGCGTGGAATATTGTTGATGGCATTAAGAACTGCCTCATCCTTAATACCTTTAGCTCTAATGGTATCGACTAATTTTTTTCTGAGTCCCTTGTGTCTGTAGTTATCCTCCAACATTCGTTAATTTTTTGCGAAAATACAGATTTAGTTCAGTGCAAAAAAATTACTTTTGCACAAAAAAAAGCATGGCTACAATAAATATTGGCCTTTTAGGCGCGGGGCATCTTGGAAAAATTCATTTAAAATGCATTCGTCAGGTTGAACAGTATAACTTGGTAGGATTTTATGATCCCAACGAAGAGTTGAGTCAACAAGTTGAAAATGAGTTTAATTTAAAGAGATTTTCTTCTATCGAAAGCCTCATCGATGCCTGCGACGCCATTGATATTGTAACCCCAACCATCAACCATTTCGAATGTGCCGACAGTGCTTTAAAGGCTGGTAAACACGTATTTATCGAGAAACCGGTGGTGAGTACCCCCGAAGAAGCCCAAAGCCTTATAGCCACCGCCGACGAAGCCAAAGTGAAGGTTCAGGTTGGACATGTGGAGCGGTTTAATCCGGCATTTCTTGCCATTCAAAACCGGTTGGATTCGCCCATGTTTATCGAGACCCACCGTTTGGCACAATTTAATCCCCGTGGTACCGATGTTCCTGTGGTTTTGGATTTAATGATTCACGATTTGGATATCATTTTGAGTACTGTGAAGGCTCGTCTGCGCAAAGTGAGTGCCAGTGGAGTAGCTGTGGTTAGCGATACCCCGGATATTGCCAATGCCCGTTTGGAATTCGATAATGGATGTGTAGCCAATTTAACTGCCAGCCGTATTTCGCTCAAAAACATGAGAAAAACCAGATTCTTCCAGAAAAATGCATACATCTCGGTCAATTTTCTTACCAAAGAGTCAGAAATTATTTCCATGTCTGATGTGGATGAAAATACCGATCCTTTGGCCATGGTATTAGAATTGGGCGAGGGCAAGGGAAGTAAAGAAATTCATTTCGAAAAGCCCACAGTAGAACCTATAAACGCCATTGTTGAAGAGCTGAGAAGTTTTGCAATGGCCATTATCAACAATACCGAACCCCCTGTTACACTGTACGATGGATATCAGGCGTTAAAAGTCGCCCATCAGATTGTGGAAAAAATAAAATTGTAATACTAAAACAACACTTGATGCGTTAAGCTTAAGGGTTTAATGATCTAATCTAATTTCATGAGAAAAATTTACACGGTTTTACCCATCGTTATTTCCTTTTTTATTTTGGGTTCTTGCGCCAAGAAAATGGATGCGACCTATATTCCGTCCTACGTGAAAATTGACAATATTGTGGTGAATACCACAGGCTCACAAGGCTCTTCGTCGAGCTATATTACCGATGCCTGGGTTTATTTAGATGGGTCGGACAGAGGTGCTTATCCGCTTCCGGCAAGGGTTCCGCTATTGGCCGAAGGAAAACATACCATTAAGATTACGCCAGGAATAAAATTGAATGGAGTAGCCGGAACACGGGTTCCTTATCCCATGGTTGAGCCGGTGGAGGTAGATGTGAATCTGATAAAAGACAGCATAGTTCCACTAACCATTCGAAGTAGGTATTACACCAGCAGCAAATTTGCACTCATTGAAAGCTTCGAAGACATCAATTTGCGATTTGAAACCACCATTAATAATTTTGCCACCTGGCGGGTTTCGGACATAGATACCGATCCCGATGATTTTGTTTTTGAAGGACTGCACAGCGGTTTGGCTTTGCTCGATACGTCTCACTACAAATTACAGGTAATCACCAAAGAGGATTTCGATTTCTTGCCTAAGAATGGCATACCCGTTTTTGTTGAGCTCAATTTTAAAACCAATACCACCATCGTTTTTACCGGCATGTCGTATGGCGATGACGGGGTTGGCGAATCTACCGATTTGCTTTATTTAAGTCCAACCGATGGCGAGTGGAAAAAAATATATATCAATCTCACCACTTATCTGAGTTACGATACCGATGGAAATTTTTACAAGTTTCTGTTAACCGCCGACCACAACAGCAGTTATGATGATTCGTATGTGTTGATTGATAATTTTAAACTGATTTACAGAGAGATAGAAGAATAACATCCTATGAATAAATTTCTACAGAAATTAAAATACATTGTCTGGGATTTGGTGGCCGCCAGTTTTGCATGGAGCCTCTTCTTCATCTACAGAAAGCTGCTGATTGAGCCCAATATCTTTGAACATCTGAACATTGTTTACGAGGATGTGAATTTTTGGGTAGGTCTGTTGATTATCCCCATATTTTGGAATATTCTCTATGTTTCGGTGGGTACTTACCGCAAAGTATACCGTAAATCGCGGTTAAAGGAGTTGAGTCAAACCATTACCATTTCAATACTGGGGGTGGCCATCATCTTTTTTACCTTAATACTCGACGATCAGATTGTTTCCTATAAAAACTACTACGACCTTATTTTCATCCTCTTTACCACCCATTTTGGTATCACCTATGCCGGACGCCTGCTCATTACCTCGCGCACCATCAAGCGAATTCACAAGGGAAAAATTGGATTCAACACACTTTTGGTCGGCAGCAATGGCAACGCTGTGAAATTGTATAACGATTTGATAAATGAAGAGTACTCTTCGGGGAATTTTTTCATTGGTTTTGTGAATGCCAAAGATTATAATAAGTTCAAAATGAGCTCCATCTTGCCGCATTTGGGGTCGGTGAACGATATTTCTCAAATTTTGACCGACTATAAAGTGGAGGAGGTGATTATTGCCATAGAACGAAGCGAAAGTGACAATATCACTTCCATTATTACCGAGCTCGAAATGCACGATGTGGTGATTAAAATCATTCCGCTTTTTCAGGATTATATTTTTGGGAATGTAAAAACCAACGGAATCTTTCAAACCCCCTTAGTAGAAATTTCGCCCGATGTGATGCCCGCCTGGCAAAGTACCCTGAAGCGCCTTTTCGATATTGTGGCCAGTATTATTGCCATGTTTATTTTGTTGCCAGCCTATATTTTTACAGCCTTGGGCGTTAAAATGAGCAGCAAAGGACCCATTATCTATTCGCAGGAAAGAGTGGGGCGGCATGGCAAGAAATTCATGATGCACAAGTTTCGGTCCATGTATTCCGATGCCGAGAAAATAGGAACACCGCAACTTTCGAGCAAAAGCGATCCCCGTATCACGCCCTTTGGAAAATTTATGCGCAAGGTTCGTCTCGACGAAATTCCCCAGTTTTATTCGGTAGTTAAGGGAGAAATGTCCATCGTTGGCCCCAGACCCGAAAGGCAGTATTTTATCGATAAAATATCGGAAAGAGCCCCCCATTACAGGCTTCTTCATAAAATAAAACCAGGCATAACCAGCTGGGGACAAGTGAAATATGGATATGCCGAAAATGTTGACGAGATGATTGAGCGACTCAAATACGATATTCTCTACTTAGAGAATATGAGTCTGGCCATGGACATGAAAATTCTTATCTGGACGGTGCTTATTGTTGTTCAGGGTCGGGGAAAATAAAACCTGAAACAAAATCAGAGTCTAATCACCGAATAACTTCCGTTTGAATCTATTTTAATGATGCTGCTTGGCCTGGCGGGTGTGATGATGTTTTGATCCATATCAACCACCAAATCCACTTTCTTTTTTATATAATCAGAAATATCTCTAAAGGCAGCAGGGGCGGGGCTTCCGGATATATTGGCGGAGGTGGAAACAATGGGTTTACCAAATTTTGCAATGAGCTGTGAACAGAAATCATGTTTCACGATTCTTATGGCAATGGAACCATCCTCGGCAATCAGGTTTTTAGCTAAGTTTCGAGCCCCCGGAAATACAATGGTGAGGGGCTTATTATAGCTTTCTATGAGGTCGGTTACATATTTGGGATACTCTTTCACATAGTCTTTTATTTTTTCGGCATCGTTTAAAAGTATAATCATGCTTTTGGTTTCGCTACGGCTTTTTATAGTATAGACTTTGGCCACTGCCTTGGAGCTGGTGGCATCGCAGCCAATTCCCCAAACCGTATCGGTGGGGTAAAGGATGGTTCCGCCTTTTTTTAATATTTGAAGCGATTTGTCAATGTGGTTAATCATAGTTCAGTTGGTTTAAAAGTTGTTGAGCATCAATGGAGTTAGCGCAGTCGAAATGTTCTTTCGGGCAAGCTTGATGACCATGCAGGCCACAAGGCCGGCAACTCAGGTTCAATTGATTTTCGATGACTATTGATTGGGCAGATAGCGGCCCAAAACCAAAAAATGGGGTTGTGCTACAGTAGATGGTAGTGGTTTTGGCATCGAAGCACGAAGCAATATGCTGCGCAGCACTGTCGTTTACGTAGTTCATTCGGGCATCGCGCATCAAAACGCCGCTTTCTACCAAACTGAGCTTGCCCGCGAAATTGATGCAACTCAGGTGTTTGCTGCTATTGATTATTTCGTCGCACAAGGTTTTATCGGCTGCGCCCCCCAGAAAATATACGGCCAAACCATCGGGCAGTTTATCGATAAAATCTATCCATTTCTCTTTGGGAAATTGCTTGGTAAACCAAAGTGATGCCGGAGTTATGGTGATATAGCTTTGTGTTTTATATTCCGACAAACGGGCTTCGTCTTTTTTGGTGGGGTAGAGACGGGGATGAGCCGGAACGCCATCGGTGATGTGAGCAATAAGTTGGTGATTGCGGTCAATCTCGTGCCAGTTGTCTTTATATTCGTGCTTAAATCTATGGGAAAAGAAAATGGAAAGGGGGTTTTTTTTGAAACCCAAAGTTTTGTGGGCTCCTGAAAACAGGGTGATAAATCCACTGCTAAAGAACCGTTGCAGATTGATGGCATAATCGTATTTCTGCTGGCGGAAGAGAAAAATAAACTGGAGCAGATTTTTGTATTTACTCGTTTTCTTGTCCCACACATACACTTCATTCACACCCATATTCCCATGAAAAATCCCTTCGTTTCCCTTCTTCACCAAATAATCTATCCGGCTGTTGGGATCGTGCTGCCGCAATTTCTCCCCAATGGAGGTCGAAAGAATGACATCGCCAATACTGGCAGTTTGTATAATCAGGTATTTTTTCACTTGAAAGCAGGATAAAGACGTGCAAAGATAACCGATTAACGGTTTTAGCGACCTGTGTTTTTTGCTTATTTCTTCATTAAAACCATCAATTTATTAACAACACAGATGAGTACATGACAAACTGCGGATAAAATTTGCCCATTAAAATTGAAAAATAATAAGCCCGCCAATAACCAACCATTCTGGGCATATTTTAAAAATCCAATTCTCGATTCCTAATTCACCATGCTCAAAATTTTCAATAGAATTCTATAGGAGGTTGATGGATTGTGGATTTGGTTTACTGTACCAGAAATATAAATATCTTTATCTGCTGCGTAATGATATCTCATAACCCGGGTTGCTAAGAAGTTTAGTTGATAACTTTACAAAAACAAGTAAATTTATGGCAACAAAACAAATTAAACCAACCAAACAAGTGAGAACCTTTAGTGAAGAATTTAAAAAGGAAAAAGTAAAGTTGATAAGTGAAGGTAAAGTCAGTGTTTTAGATCTAAGCAGGACTTATCAAGTTAGTACAAATGCAATCTATAAATGGATTGCTAAGTATAGCACATTACCAAAAACCGAACGAATAGTAGTTGAAAAAGTAAGCGAATCAGCCAAGAATGTTGAGTTGATGAAGAAAATAGGTGATTTAGAAAGAGTTGTAGGTAAACAGCAACTGAAAATGATCTATTTAGAAACCGTAATAGAGTGTTCAAACGAACTAACAGGGGAAGATTTTGAAAAAAAGTACAAATCAAGGCAATCGAAGTAAGTTTACAGAAAATTGTCGGACGTCTTTGTAAAACCGCTCTTTATAAAACAGCAGGAATTACAAGACAAGGTTATGAAAAACAAAAGCAAAAACAAAGCAAAGAGCAAGAACAAGCAAGTTCATTGAAACAGCGGATCATAGATGCGAGGAGACAATACAAGCACATGGGTTCACGAGTAATGTATCATTATTTAGGGATAACCCAAATGGGCATTAACAAATTTGAAAGCTTTGTGTGCGAATCAGGATTAACCGTAAGAAAGTTGAAAAAACGTGTCATCACAACTGATGGTATTCGAGAAGAGCAAGACAAAAATCTAACCTAAGGCTTGAAACTAAATAACATCAATGAGTCTGGTCTAAAAAGGTCGTAAAAGTATATTGAAATTCACAATTCATAGTTTATCAAAT
>DYSN01000204.1 GCA_020718205.1 Draconibacterium orientale | reverse complement strand
TCAGTTGGTTCAGAGCATCCCGACTAAAAAGTCGGGAGGGTCGCTGGTTAGGACTCGATGAATCCTATTCAAAGTTTTTGTGATTTCTTAATGGTTATTAGCTTCTATCCCCGTGGTTATATAATCTGTTTGATTTCCGGGTAGAAATTGTAATGGCTGATTATCCTATTAAATTGAAAATCCAATTATAGAAGAAGAATGAGCTTCTTCAGAAAGGAAATTGAAAACAAGAAAGTCGCATTGTTTACCAATTATTCCAAATAGTCTAAATCTTTATTGTAGGTTTCTTTGACTAAAACCAACGCTAAAATGGCAATAAAAAAACAGACAGTTCCAACAATAAGTGCAGAGTTGATCAGGCCATATTTATGTGAAAGGAATAGGACGGATGAAGTAATTGGTACAGTAGCTCCCCTTACAAAATTTGGGACAGTTGTTGTAACTGTCGCTCTGATATTGGTGCCAAACTGCTCTGAGGCCATTGTGATAAACACTGCCCAATAGCCTGCTCCAAAACCAAGTATCGCCATTATCATATAAAACATTTGCACTGATATGCCATTAGATAACAACAATCCACCAACGATAATTATTAAAACAAAAAGTGATAGATACACCACTTTTTTGCGAGATTTAATCCATTCGCTTAAAAAACCAATAAACAAACTTCCAACAGCAATGCCAATATAATGGTATGAAACTGACGCGCCTCCATTAATTTCGCCTTGAACATTTAAAAGTTTAGCCAATTCGGGCGATTGAATGACCAAAACGCTGACAATATACCAAATTGGAATTCCAATGATGATGCTATAAAGATATTTGAGGAAGCGGTTCTTATTGGTAAAAAGGCTTAAAAAATTTCCTCTTTTCACATGGCTATATCGTGTTCTTGTTTTTTCGAACATGCCCGACTCAAGCACTGCTGCCCGCATAAAAAGCAACAATATTCCCAAACCGCCACCGAACCAATAAGCTACACGCCAATTGAATACATCGGCAACCAAAAATCCTAATACCGCACCAAAAATTCCTATTCCTGAAACGAGTGCAGTGCCATAGCCTCTTTTTTCTGATGACATTACTTCCGAAACCAGGGTTATTCCAATGCCTAATTCACCTGCGAGCCCCAGCCCTGCAAAGAATCTTAAAAAAGCATATTGCTCCATGTTTTGTACAAAACCATTGAGAATATTGGCAATTGAATAAAGAGAAATTGTAAAAAATAAAACCGGCAACCGTCCTCTTTTATCCCCCATTATTCCCCAAATAATGCCTCCGATAAGCATCCCCATCATTTGCATATTGAGTAAATAAATACCCTGCTCCAGCAATAAATCGTCGGGAACACCAATTCCTTTCAGACTTGAAACCCTTACGATTCCGAATAAAATTAAGTCGTATATATCGACAAAATAACCCAATGCCGCAACAATAACAACTATGTTAAATGGATTTTTTACCCCAACTTGTTCACCCATGGTTTCAATTTTTTAATATTTCTAAGGATTTTTTCACTTTATTTTAGATTCTATAGCGAATCATTGGTTTTCGAATTTCTTTAGGTTTGGAAGACTATATAGCACATAAATCAACATTCCTATTCCCATCCAAATAAGAAGTCGCAGCCAGGTATCAAAAGGCAACGCTATCATTAGTGCTAAAGCAGTTAATACTCCCATTATTGGTACAAAGGGAACCCGGGGAGTACGAAATCCTCGAGGCAAATCGGGTTGTTTATAGCGTAAAACTAAAATGCCTGCACTCACAATAGCAAAAGCCAATAAGGTTCCTATTGAAACCAGCTCTCCTAAAATTCCAATGAGAAGTACCCCTGCAATAACCATTGCCACAACACCAGTTATGATGGTAGTTACATGTGGGGTTTTATGTTTTTTATGAATTTTGGAGAATATCGCCGGCAAAAATCCATCTTTCGACATAGAATAAAAAATGCGAGGTTGTCCTAATAACATCACCAAAATAACAGAACTGAGTCCTGCCGGGGCTCCAATTTTAATAATGGGTAGAAGCCACATTAAAGAATCTCCCAAAGAATTGATTCCTACAGCGATTGGATCGGGAACCCCTAAAAATTTATAGTTTATGATGCCTGTAAGCACCAACGAAACTGCAACATAAAGGATGGTACTCACAATGAGCGAAACAATAATGCCAATGGGTAAATCTCGTTTTGGATTTTTCGCTTCCTGAGCTACTGTCGACACAGCGTCGAATCCAATATAGGCAAAGAAAATAACGCCTGCACCTCGTAAAATCCCTGACCAGCCAAATTCACCAAAACTGCCTGTATTTTCAGGGATAAAAGGAGTCCGGTTGTCGAGATTAATATATTTATACCCCACAAAAACAAATAACAAAATCACTCCCACTTTCACATAAACAACGGCATTATTAATTTTTGCAGACTCACGAATTCCATAATATAGCACCGCTGTAAGAATGCCAATTATCAACATTGCAGGCAGATTGATAATAGCTCCGGATGCAATTATTCCATTTGCTGATTGAATCAGTGGAGCACTGGTTAAATAATCAGGTATAACTATTCCAAAGTCTTTTATAAAGCTAATCATATAACCCGACCAGCCAACCGCCACAGTTGAAGCACTGAATAAATACTCAAGTATCAAATCCCAACCGATTATCCAGGCGACTGTTTTTCCTAAAGTAGCGTAGGCATAGGTATATGCACTACCAGAAACTGGAATCATAGAGGCAAATTCGGCATAGCATAACGCTGCAAACGCGCAGGCAAAACCGGAAATAAGAAAAGAAATAACAATGCCAGGACCAGCATAGGCTGCGGCTGCCTGCCCTGTTAATACAAAGATTCCGGCTCCAATGATGGCTCCAATACCCAATAAAGTGATGTTTAATGAACCCAAAGTACGGTTCATGGATGAGTCTTCAGATTGCTTAATGAGTTTGTTTATATCAACAGCCATAGAATGAGTTTTAAATATGGTGCGCATTTATGAGTCCGGTCTAAAAAGGTCGTAAAAGTATATTGAAATTCACAATTCA
>DYSN01000203.1 GCA_020718205.1 Draconibacterium orientale | reverse complement strand
AATAGGAATTGATTTTAACCATATAGTTTCCTTTAGAGAGATGGCTGATATCGAGTTGTGTTTTAGAATGTTCTATCTTAGATTGATAAACCATTTTTCCCTGAACATCGAAAAGAATGATATTTTGATTGATAAGTGAAGCGTTTTCGATCTCGATAAATAGGGTGCTTTGAGTGGGGTTAGGGTACAAAGTAAACCCATTAGTTGGAGGGATGGTTTCGTCCATACCGGTGTTAAGAGTTACTGTAATCGTTTTGGTTGCTGTTGCAGAGCAATTCCCATGATAGACCGTAACGCTAACAGTGTAAACACCCGTTTGAAGATAGTTGTGAACCGGATCTTTAAGGTTAGAGGTTTGTCCGTCTCCAAACTCCCAAAGCCAAGCATCGGCATAAGCGTTGTTGTTAAAGAAAGGGATTTGTATGGAACCGGCAGAGGTGTTGAAAATATGGTGCATATCTTGAGTGTAGATGCGAGGTTTTATATGCCGACAGTTGGGTGTAGTATCTTGCCAGCAAGCGATGCCTCTGTGTACAATAGGTTCGCCTGCTATGCTGTCCATTCCGCCTCCAACATAGAGCTTGTTGTTCCAGACGCCTAATGCTAAAATACCATTATTGGTGCCACCGCCCACTATGTGCCAATTGGTACCATCCCAACGCATTAGTGAACTATTATACTCAATACCTCCGAGCAATCCAGTTGAGAAACGACCTAAATACAAATCACCGTTATAAATTGCAATTGCTTGACCAGATGTTTGAACATCGTTCCAGCCATATCCCACTTTTTCCCAGTAGTGACCATTCCAAATAGCCACATTGTCGGTTAAAAGAGTATCGTCCACAGCCCAAAATCCACCAGCTACATAAAGAAAGTTATTAAAAGTATCGGTTTCCAAATCTTGAATGTAATAGTTGCACTGTCCCCCCACATCGACCCATGAACTATATCCTGTGCCACCTACATAACGTTTTAAGCTGGTCCATAGACCTCCGGCATAAATCTGCCCATCGAAAGTCTCCAAAGCAAATACGTTATCTGGAAGACTCCCTACATTAACATAATTATTGATATCGGCATCGTATGCCGTAATACGTGTAGGACCCGACCAAGGAGCACCTTGAGGAGCGTCGTTTGCAATAAACAAAGTGTCATTCCAAATTGCCATATCTGATATCATGTGTTGATATTCAAATCCACCGTATGTATTAGGTACTGCCTCCCATGAGTTTATTTCAGAATTCCATCTGCCTATTAGGTCACTTCCCGGTATGGTAACAGCAGGCCAGACGGTATGTACATCTGCATAAAAATTTTGAAATTGACCAGCAGTATATATCTGTCCTTTGTAGAAAATAGTTTTTTCGGCACCACCACTGTTATGTATTCCAAAGCCCATCCTGTGCCAGTCGTGGCCATCCCATTTGCCAATATCGAGTAAAGTATCGGTACCGCCCCATTTAAACCCACCTGCCACATATAGGGTGTCGTTATACGAAAAAAAATTATTAGCGTGTGGAATTCCTCCAACATTACCACTTATGGGATTGGCTAAACTCAAAGTATCTTCAATACCAAACTCATCGACCCAATATTGAGCACGAAGATTCGAAGCGGAGTAAAATATGAAAAAAAGCAATAATATTTGTTTCATGTATCGAAAATTATTTTTTTTAAATTGTGTACAATTTGTTGGTTTCATCTCTATGGTCTATTATTTGATTAAAACCATTTTTTTACTCCCAATTATTTGACCATCGGAATAAATACTGTAATAATACGATCCGGCAGGCCAAGTAGATGTATTTATGATCTGTTCGTTTTCCGATGGGATGAGCCGGGCATCAAAAATAGTTTTTCCAATCACATCTCTAACAATCAATCGTGCGTTAACGCCTTCGGGTAAATAATAAGGAATAGTAGTGAATTCGTTAAATGGTTCCGGATAATTGTTTCCAACTAAGGCTTGTGCATTTTGGCTTCCATTGTTGGTAATTTGAATACTTCGAGGATTTGATAATTCCAAATTGCATGGCTCGAACCCTTTTCCGCTTAACACTTCAATAATAGCCCTGGCTTGGTAAACGTCGGGTGTTTCGGGGCATTTCTGAGCCAAGTGGTATATCCAAACGTAATCTGCACTATCAAGATCAGATAAACTTAAGTTTTGTTGATATAAATTAAGAATAATCTGATTCAGTAACACATAGTCGCTGATGTACAATTCGTTAATGGAATTTATTTCGTTTAACTTTTCGGCAGCTTCGGCATATCGTTTGTCTTCGAGATAGGTGCCAAACAAGGTTTGTTTCGATTTTAAGGATCCATCAAATTCCAGTAAAGCAATGGCCGATTCTTTACGGTAATTGGTACTGTCGAGTAAAGCATCGACTAACTGATCCAATTTGCGGTAGTAAACGGTTTCCAAATGCCCAATGGTTTTTTGTAAACCGGCAGGAGTTTGGTTGTTTTCTGCCATTTGCAAGGCCATTAATTGGTTTTTTATGCCTAAAGGGAGTGTATTGATGTAGTCGTAGAATGTCTCGATAACAAAAGCCGATACCGGAGTATTTTCTTTCATTACTTGTTTAAATGTTCCCGGATTTAATGCCCGTCTATACATTAATTCAAGAATTACCTCATCGGACAGTGGGCTGTGGTTAAGAAGCAGATTTTTAAGTTGGCCGTCCGATTTATTTTTTTGAATGGCTTGCAATAGAAGTGCGGTTTGCCCTCCATCGGTGCTGGCCAGACCGATTTGATACTCTGTTTTAAGATTATCTATATCTTGTTTCATATTCGACATAGCGGTATATGGTCCTAAAGCATAGTCGAAATCGGGTAACGCATCGGGTGGCCAGTTCGACGACCCTCCACAAGCTTGGCTGTCGCTGCCATAGCTAACTCCGGCACCCGCTTGGTATATGCGCTGTATGGTTGCACTACCTGTAGCTAAATCGGGTCTGTAAAAATTGTTGGGGGAACTGTTTAGGTGGTGATAATAATTGTAGGAGCTGTTCGATTTAATATGTTTTTTGTTTGGTACAT
>DYSN01000021.1 GCA_020718205.1 Draconibacterium orientale | reverse complement strand
AACCCTACCGCAAACCGGAAGGAAGCGACAGCGATTCACCTCGCAGAAGCTATGGAAGCCGCGATGGTGCCAGCGGATCATCCGAAAGAAAACCATATACCGGAAGCAAAGGTTCCGGGGGAAGCTACGAAAGAAAACCATATCATAAACCGGAAGGCAGTGACAGCGATTCACCCCGTCGTAGCTATGGTAGCCGCGATGGAGCCGGCGGATCATCCGAAAGAAAACCTTATACCGGAAGGGAAGGTTCCGGTGGAAGTTACGAAAGAAAACCTTACCGCAGATCGGAAGGCAGTGACAGCGAATCACCCCGCCGTTCCTATGGTAGCCGCGAGGGCGAAGGTAATTCGGACGGAAGGTCTTTTGGCCACCGTGATGCGGGCAGCACTTATGAGCGAAAGCCCTATAAACGTACAGTTTTGCCCGAAGATGCTAATCAGCCTGTGGGCGACGATGAACAAGCCGGCGAAAAAAAGAGCAAACGTCAGCGTATTTCTCCCAGCAAAATTTCTTCACAGCAAAAACGCAGCGATGCCGATTTAATCCGGCTAAACAAGTATTTGGCGCATTCGGGTGTTTGTAGCCGTCGGGAAGCAGATAAATTTATTCAAGCCGGATTGGTTAAAGTGAACGGGCAGATTATTACCGAACTGGGTTATAAAGTAGACCCAACAGATAAAATTCAATTTGAAGACCAAACCCTGCACCGCGAGAAATTGGTGTATGTTTTGCTGAATAAGCCTAAGGGCTATATCACATCGCTCGATGATCCATATGAGCGGAAAACCGTGATGAGTTTGGTAGAAAATGCTGTGAGAGAACGCATATATCCTGTGGGACGACTCGACAGAAATACCACAGGGTTGCTATTGTTTACCAACGATGGCGAATTGGCAAAGAAACTTACGCATCCATCGCATAAAATTAAGAAAATTTATCATATTACCTTAGATAAAAATCTGGAGCGCATCGATTTCGAATCCATTCTGAATGGTGTGGATTTGGAAGACGGCGTTATAAAACCCGATGCCATGGCCTATGTGATTGATGGCAATAAACAGGAAATTGGTCTGGAGATTCACTCGGGGAAAAACCGTATTGTTCGCCGCATTTTTGAACATTTCGGTTATCAGGTTGAAAAATTGGACCGCGTGAAATTGGGTGGATTGACTAAAAAGGATTTGCCTCGTGGTAAATGGCGATTCCTTACCCCCCCAGAAATCACTATGCTCAAGGTGCTTTCCTGATTCTTTAAAGAAAACCCAGATCGAGTTTGGCTTCTTCACTCATCATGTCTTTATCCCATGGTGGGTTGAAGCTTATCTCAACTTCGGCGCTTTTAACTCCGGGCAAAGCCGCAATTTTTTCCTTAATTTCAACAGGTAGCGATTCTGCCACGGGACAATTTGGCGCTGTGAGTGTCATGATGATATGAACGTGAAAATCAGCCTGAACATCCACTTCGTAAATAAGTCCCAAATCAAAAACATTGACTGGTATTTCTGGGTCGAAAATATTTTTAAGGGTATTAATAATTTCTTTTTCAAGAACCATTTTGTTGGTTATATCGGTGTCGGCCATTTTCTTAGGTTTTAAAAATCCAAACATATTCTTGTATCAATTGTTGGTTGATGGTTCATTTTTTGCTTTGAATGCAAGGGCATAAAGTTTCATCTGCTTCACCATACTGTTGAGCCCATTGGCGCGGGTAGGGGATAGATGCGATTTTAATCCAATCTCATTGATAAAATCCAATGGATCGCTGATGATATCATCGGGTTTTTGACCAGATAAGGCACGAATGAGTATATGAACGATACCTTTAGTTATCACCGCATCGCTGTCGGCCTTGAAATAAACAAGTCCTTGAGCATATTCTGCCGATAACCAAACTCTGCTCTGACAGCCCGAAATTAAATGCTCGGGAGTCCTCTGAAAATCATCAATAATATCCAAAGAGCGACCCATTTCGATGATGTAGTTGTACTTGTCCATCCAGTCGTCGAAAATGGAAAATTCTTCAACAATTTCTTGTCCAATTTCTTTAATAGTCATAGTTCAAATCTTTTATAAAAGCATGGTTTGTGTTTTTATAATGGCTTCGGCCAGCCTGTCAATGTCCGCTTTGGTATTATAAATGGCCATCGAAGCTCTGATGGTTCCGGTGATACCAAATTTGGCCATGATGGGTTGAGCACAATGATTTCCTGTTCTCACTGCCACTCCCAACTGGTCGAGAATGGTTCCGGCATCGAAAGGATGTATCCCTTGCAAAAGAAATGAAATTACCGATGCCTTGTTATCTGCCTCACCAAATATTTCTAAACCATCTATTTTGCTCAATTTTTCCACAGCATAATTGAATAGGTCTTCTTCGGCATCCTTAATATTTTCCATCCCCAGATTTTGCAGAAATTTTATCGCTGCTTCGAGGCCTAAAAGCCCGGGTACATCGGGTGTTCCAGCTTCAAATTTAAAGGGGAGTGTGTTAAATGTGGTTTTTTCGAAACTCACCTGGTCTATCATTTCTCCACCGCTTTGATATGGCGGCATTTGATTCAGCAGTGATTCTTTTCCATAAAGAACCCCAATGCCCATGGGACCATACATTTTATGCGCCGAGAAACTAAAAAAGTCTACATCGCTATTTGCCACGTTTATAGGCATATGTGCTACAGACTGAGCACCATCCACATGAACTTTGGCTCCGGCTTTGTGGGCCGATTCAATAATTCTTTCTATTGGATTTATAGTTCCTAAAGTGTTGGAAATGTGAGCCACAGAAACCAATTTGGTTTTACTCGTGAGTAATTTTTCGAACGAAGTCCAATCCAGATTTCCTTTGGCATCTACTTCAATAACTTTTAAAATGGCCTTTTTTCGTTCGCAAAGCAATTGCCAGGGAACAATATTGGCGTGATGTTCCATTTCGGTGGTGATAATTTCATCGCCTTCGCCAATAAAAGCTTCTCCAAAACTATAAGCCAGCAGATTGATGCTTTCGGTGGTTCCTTTTGTGAGGATGATTTCGCACGAATGGGTGGCTCCGAGAAACTCTTTAACGGTTTTGCGGGCACTTTCAAAGGCATCGGTTGACAATTGCGATAAATGATGCACGCCACGATGAACATTGCTATTGATGGTGGTATAATAATTTGTGATGGCATCGATTACACATTGTGGTTTTTGGGTGGTTGCTCCATTGTCGAGATAAACCAATGGTTTGTTATGAACCATTTGATTTAGAATGGGAAATTGCGACCGAAAGCTTTGATTGTCCATAATTTATAGTATTTTGCTTAAGTCGATTTCGAAATTATATTCCGGATTGCTGCATTGGAGTATGCATTGGTCGCAAATGGAAAGTTCGCCACGAAGGCGTTTCTTTACCATATCGTCGATTCTGGTGTGCAGATTCTCGATTTTAATAAAGTTAATTACTTCAGCAGCAAAGGCATACATGAGCAGCAGGCGGGCATTGCTCAGCCCAATTCCCCGTTGGCGAATATAGAAAAGCGAGTTTTCGTCCAACTGACCTAAGGTTGATCCGTGGGAGCATTTTACATCGTCGGCATATATTTCGAGGAATGGTTTGGAGTTCACACTGGCTTTTTCGGTGAGAATGATATTGTTGTTATTTTGATAAGCGTTTGTTTTCTGGGCATCGGGACGAACCAAAATATGACCGTTGAACACAGCGTGGGCATAATCGTCAACAATGCCTTTGAATAGCTCGTTGCTCTCGCAATGCGGAACAGCATGATCCACAAAAACCTGATTGTCAACATGCTGATTCTTGTCGCAAAGATATAACCCCAGAATATCTGAATAAGCTCCGAAGCCTTGTAAATTATCATACACTTCGTTTCTAACCAATCCGCCGTTGAGTGTTGTTTTGTTGGTACTCAGACGTGAATCTCTTTCCTGATGAAAATAGTCGGAGTTTATCAGATATGAATTATTGTTCAGATTCTGTATTTTATAATGATCTAGGCTGGAGTTGGGACCCAGATAGAACTCGTTAACGGTATTGCAGAAACTCTTTTTGTAGTCGTATGAATCGTCGCAATGGATAAAGGTGAGTTCGCTATTCTCTTCCAGAATGATGAGATTACGACTTTGAACAAAGGCATTTTCTTCTCTGCCCACGGCATTGATAAGCTGAATAGGTTGTTCCATCTTTACGTTTTTTGGAACATAAATAAAGAGTCCATCGAGAAAAAGTGCCGTGTTGAGCAAGTCGAAGGGTTTTTTCTCATCTTTTTTTAGGTATTGCCCAAAATGCTTTTGCACCAGTTCGGGATATTTTGTAATGGCTGCTACCAAGCTGCCCACAATGACGCCGTTGGTCATTTCGAAGATGGGATAGTCCTTGTAAACATAGCGTCCGCGGTAGAGATTTATGGTGAAGGCATCGAGCTCATGAACATCGCATCTGAAGATTTCGTCTTCAGAAATATTGGGGTTAAAATCCTGAGTGTGCAGCAAATATTCGAAGCTAAGGGCTTTAGTTAAGTCGGTATTTCTCCATTTTTCCATTTTTTGATGCGGAAAGCCCATCTTCATAAACGATTCCAGCGCATTTTTTCTCACCGATTGCCATTGGGGTAGAAAAAAGCCGTTGGTTTCCTTAAGCCAGCCTTCGAGCTTGCTAAGAATGGGATATGATTGAGTTTGTTTCATGAGCTTTTGTTTATCCGTTCATTTTTTGTTTAATCCACTCATAGCCTTTTTCTTCCAGTTCCATGGCCAGTTCTTTTCCGCCGCTCATCACTATTTCCCCTTCGAAAAGTATGTGAACGAAATCGGGGACAATATAATCGAGAAGTCTTTGATAGTGAGTGATGACAACGGTAGCATTTTCATCGGTTTTGAGCTTGTTAACTCCATTGGCTACAATACGAAGGGCATCTATATCAAGACCGGAGTCGGTTTCGTCGAGAATGGCAAGTTGTGGCTCGAGCATGGCCATCTGAAAAATCTCGTTCTTCTTTTTTTCTCCCCCCGAAAAACCTTCGTTTACTGAGCGGTTTTTGAGCTTGGAATGAATCTCGACCAATTTTTCCTTTTCGGCCATCTTTCTTAGAAAATCGCCAGCGCTGAGGGGTTCCTGACCGTGATATTTTCTGATTTCATTCATGGCTGTCCGCATGAAATTGGTGATGCTGACACCTGGAATCTCTACCGGATATTGAAATCCCAGAAAAATTCCTTCCTGAGCTCTCACTTCGGGTTCCATATCTAAAATGTCCTTACCATTGAAAAGAATTTCTCCGCTGGAAATAGTATAACCCTCTTTCCCCGCAATTACATTGGCTAAGGTGCTTTTTCCGGTTCCGTTGGGTCCCATAATGGCGTGAACTTCGCCTTTGTTCACTTCTAAATTCACACCTTTAAGAATTTCTTTTCCGTTAATCTCTACGTGGAGGTTTTTTATATTGAGTAACATATAGTTTATGTTTTATTTATTGTTGAATTTGAATTGTTAAATTGTTATATCTATATAGTTTAGATGATTTTTTTTACTATCCCACACTTCCTTCCAAACTGATGCTCAGGAGCTTTTGAGCTTCAACGGCAAACTCCATGGGGAGTTGATTGAGCACTTCCTTGGCGTAACCATTCACTATTAATCCCACGGCACTTTCCTGACTAATGCCCCGTTGCTGACAATAAAACAGCTGGTCTTCAGATATTTTAGAGGTGGTGGCTTCGTGGTCCACAATGCTGGTGGAGTTTTGTCCTTCGATATAGGGAAAAGTATGAGCACCGCATTTATCGCCCAGCAACAGGCTGTCGCACTGACTAAAGTTGCGGCTATTGCTGGCATTTTTGGCTATTTTCACCAATCCACGGTAGCTGTTATGGCTTTTTCCTGCCGAGATACCTTTGGATATAATGGTGCTTTTGGTATTTTTTCCCAGGTGAATCATTTTGCTTCCTGTATCGGCCTGCTGATAATTATTGGTAACAGCCACTGAGTAGAATTCGCCAATGGAATTGTTGCCTGCTAAAACGCAGCTCGGGTATTTCCATGTAATGGCGGCACCCGTTTCTATTTGTGTCCAACTAATTTTTGAGTGGTCACCTTTACAGATTCCCCGCTTGGTAACAAAATTATAGATTCCGCCTTTGCCTTCTTTATTTCCTGGATACCAGTTCTGTACGGTGCTGTATTTTACTTCGGCATCTTTCATGGCCAGAATTTCGACCACGGCAGCATGAAGCTGATTTTCATCGCGTTGTGGAGCTGTGCATCCTTCGAGATAGCTCACATAGGCGCCTTCGTCGGCCACAATCAATGTTCGCTCAAACTGACCCGTATTGGCTGCGTTGATGCGAAAATAGGTGGAAAGTTCCACCGGACAACGAACGCCTTTGGGGATATAGCAAAAACTCCCATCACTAAAAACTGCATCGTTGAGGGTGGAGAAATAGTTGTCGCCACTGGGTACAGCTTTCCCCAGATACATTTTCACCAGTTCCGGGTGCTTGTGGACAGCTTCGCTAAACGACATAAAAACAATGCCCAGTTCTGCGAGGGTTTCGGTGAAAGTTGTTTTAACAGATACGCTATCGATCACTACATCAACTGCTACGCCAGAGAGTCGCTTCTGTTCTTCAAGCGAAATCCCCAGTTTGTTAAAAGTATCGATGAGTTCGGGATCAACCTGATCCAGGCTTTCGTACTCTTTTTTCTTCTTGGGAGCTGCGTAGTAGTATATATCCTGAAAATCGATGATTGGAATTTTCAGATGAGCCCAGTTTGGGGATTCCATTTGAAGCCACTTATTAAAGGCTTTCAATCGAAAGTCGAGGAGCCATTGGGGTTCATTTTTTTTTGCAGAAATAAATCTTACGGTATCTTCTGTGAGCCCTTTAGGGGCAAATTCGGTTTCTATATCTGTTGTAAAGCCGTATTTGTAATCGCTTGTTGTTACGTCTACGAGTATTTTATTATCGTCTTTGGCCATGAAAGTTCTTATTTAGAATAAATTTAAATTGGTGGGCAAATATAAGAAAAATCAAGCAATGAAGCCGATAAGAGGATTACTTAAATTGCTGTTAAGAGATGATGACACGATTGTTGAAGTTGAAAAGTGAGCGAAACATTTTTAAGTTAAAATGCAAATCAAACAAACAAATCAGGCATCTCAAGTGGCAAACCACTTGAGATGAACGCCATTGATCTCATGTTTTTCGATATTCCTTAAGAAAATATTAAAAATCTGAAATCCGATAATCGATAAACCCTGCAATTGCCCCGATTATATTATCTTTGCAGCGTTTGAAAATATTCATCTTAATCGCGCAAAATGATTCTGTTTTTTTACAATGCTGAGGAAAAAAAACTCATTGTAGTTGATGCCCAACAGTCTGTCTCTGAAAATGATATGGCCAAGCTCCTTTGGCTTTTTGGTGATGTTAAACATCTTGATGTGCCCGGAATTTCGGGCTTTTTTGTTGGTTCACGTAAGGAAATGATTACGCCCTGGAGTACCAATGCCGTCGAAATTACCCAAAATATGTGCATTGAAGGGATAACCAGAATCGAAGAGTTTTTTGTAGCCGAAAAGGATGAAGATTCCAACTATGACCCTATGCTTCAGGCACTTTATATGGAATTGAACCAGGAAATCTTTAGCATTTCTAAAAAGCCTGAACCCGTTGAGTTTATCATGGATATAGCCGCCTATAATAAAATAGAAGGACTGGCTCTGAGTGACGAAGAAGTGCATTACCTCAACGGTATTTCGAAAAAAATGGGTCGCAAACTCACCGACAGCGAGGTTTATGGTTTTGCCCAGGTTAACTCCGAACATTGTCGGCACAAAATATTCAACGGTACTTTCGTTATTAATGGGGTTGAAATGCAGGACAGCTTGTTTGCTCTCATTAAAAAGACTTCTCAAATTCACCCCAACAGGCTGGTTTCTGCCTATAAAGACAATGTGGCTTTTGTTTTAGGTCCGCGGGTGGAACAATTTGCGCCGGCTCGTCAGGATCAGGCCGACTATTTTCAGATTAAAGATATGGACACGGTGATTTCGCTGAAGGCCGAGACCCACAATTTCCCAACCACAGTGGAGCCTTTCAACGGTGCGGCTACCGGAACTGGTGGCGAAATTCGCGATAGAATGGCTGGTGGAAAAGGCAGCATTCCCATTGCAGGAACAGCCGTTTACATGACCAGCTATCCCCGCACCACTGATGAACACACCTGGGAGCAGGCAACCGAGCCCAGACCATGGCTCTATCAAACCCCCGAAGAAATTCTTATCAAAGCATCCAACGGTGCCAGTGATTTTGGAAATAAATTCGGACAACCACTTATTTGCGGATCGTTGCTAACCTTTGAGCATTTCGAAAACGATAAAAAATTTGGCTTCGATAAAGTGATTATGCTGGCTGGTGGTATTGGCTTTGGAAAATTGAGCGATGCCCAAAAAGACCTGCCCGAAGAAGGCGATGCCATTGTAGTTCTGGGCGGCGATAATTATCGGATTGGTATGGGCGGAGGAGCCGTTTCGTCGGTTGCAACCGGTGAATTCGATAATAGTATTGAGCTCAATGCAGTTCAACGTGCCAATCCTGAAATGCAAAAACGTGCTTTCAACGCAGTGAGAGCATTGGTAGAATCCGATATAAACCCTATAGTTTCCATTCATGACCACGGCGCCGGCGGACATCTAAACTGTCTCTCCGAATTGGTAGAAGCCAGTGGGGGAATCATCGAAGTGACAAAATTGCCCGTTGGCGATCCAACACTTTCGGCTAAGGAAATTATTGGCAACGAATCTCAGGAAAGGATGGGTCTGGTGATGAATCCGGAAAATCTGGAAATGCTCAGTAAAATTGCCGAACGCGAAAGAAGCCCTATGTATGTGGTTGGAAAGGCCACCAACGATAAAAAATTTGTGTTCAACGCCGAAGGTCGGAAACCCATCAACATGGATTTGAACGATTTCTTTGGTAAACCACCCAAAACTTTACTCGACGATCAAACTGTAAAATCTGATTTTGCTGATTTACAATACGATGCATCAAAGCTTAAAGAATATGCCGCTCAGGTTCTTCAACTCGAAGCAGTAGCATGTAAAGACTGGCTCACCAATAAAGTTGACCGCTCAGTTACAGGCAAAATTGCCAAACAGCAATGTGCCGGCGAATTGCAGCTTCCTTTGAATAATGTGGGCGTAGTGACAATTGATTACCAAGGGGTTAAAGGAATTGCAACCTCCATAGGTCATGCTCCAGCCCCTGCTTTGGTAAACCCGTCGCGCGGATCGCAACTCAGTATTGCAGAGGCTTTAACCAATCTGGTTTGGGCTCCAATTGAAGGTGGGTTGAAAGGTGTTTCCTTAAGTGCCAACTGGATGTGGCCTGCCAGGAATCCGGGAGAAAATGCCCGTTTATTCGAAGCCGTGAAAGCAGTCAGCGATTTTGCTATCGATTTGGGAATCAATATTCCCACAGGCAAGGACTCCCTCTCAATGACTCAAAAATACAATAACGATACCGTTTATAGCCCGGGAACTGTCATTATTTCTTCGGTGGGAGAGGTAGTCGATGTTAAAAAAGTAGTAGAGCCGGTGTTGAAACAAGATTCCGGCAAAGGGGTGTTCTATATTGATTTGTCTTCTCAAAGTCTGAAATTGGGGGGATCTGCTTTTGCGCAATCATTGAATAAATTAGGAAATGAAGTTCCTGGGGTTAAAGATGCAGCCTATTTTAAAAATGGTTTTGATGCTATTCAACATTGCATCCTGAGCGATTTGGTTGTGGCTGGTCACGATGTTTCGGCTGGTGGTTTGCTCACTACACTCTTCGAAATGAATTTCTCCAATGTATCAGGCGGTTTGCGGGTTGATTTGTCTGGTTTCAACGAACCCGATATCATCAAAATTCTATTTTCCGAAAATCCTGCCATTCTAGTTCAGACAGCAGATAATGAGCAGTTTAAAGCTGCATTGGATGAACGAAAAGTTAAATATATTCAGCTGGCTCAGGTGATTGAAGACCGGCAGCTTATTTTTACTTATGAGTCGAAGACATACGAATTTGATATTGATTCCTATCGCGATTTGTGGTTTAAAACTTCGTTCCTTCTCGACAGGAAGCAAAGTGGCGAAAGCAAAGCATCTCAGCGTTTTATAAATTATAAACTCAATAAACTGGAATACCATTTTCCACAAAGTTTCACCGGAAATTTAAGCCAGTTTAATCTGGAAAAAAGCCGCCGTTCAGGTTCCAAAGCCAAAGCTGCCATTATCAGAGAAAAAGGAGTCAACGGCGATAGAGAAATGGCCTGGTCACTTCATCAGGCGGGTTTCGATGTGAAGGATATTCATATGACCGATTTAATTGCCGGACGAGAGAATCTTGAAGACATCAGTATGATTGTTTTTGTGGGAGGTTTCTCCAACTCCGATGTTCTTGGTTCGGCCAAAGGCTGGGCTGGTGCTTTCACTTACAATGAAAAAGCCAAAGAAGCACTGGACAATTTCTACAAACGCAGCGATACCCTGAGTCTCGGAATTTGCAACGGTTGCCAGCTCATGGTGGAATTGGGACTGGTTTATCCGGAGCATACTCAAAAAGCCAGAATGCTTCATAATGAGAGTCATAAATTTGAATCTGCCTTTTTAAATGTGGATATTATGGAGAATGATTCTGTAATGCTGAAATCACTTGCAGGTACAAAACTCGGTATTTGGGTGGCTCATGGCGAAGGAAAGTTCAGTATGCCTTTGGCAGAGAATGAGTATCAGATTCCGGTAAAATACAGCAAGTCAACCTATCCTGCCAATCCAAATGGTTCTGACTTCGGCACAGCTGCCATTTGCAGCAAAGATGGCCGTCATTTGGCCATGATGCCCCATCTCGAAAGAGCGGTATATCCCTGGCAATGGGCACATTATCCCCAAAATCGCAAAGATGAAATCACACCATGGCTCGAAGCTTTTGTAAATGCCCGCCTTTGGATTGAAAGTCATCTCTAACTCAACTATAAATATTATTACCCCATGGGCAGTGTGAACTCGATGCAACAAATACTGGATTATATTGCAGTGGGCGGAGTTTTTGCTTTTGCAATCTCCGGTGCATTGACTGCCATGGAGAAAAAACTCGATGTTTTTGGGGTGTTTATTATCGCTTTTGCCACAGCTGTGGGTGGAGGTTCCCTCCGCGATATCATCATTGCAAACCGCAATGTCTTTTGGCTTTCTGATCCAATTTACACTTACATCATCATAGGCGGAACGGTTTTTTCCATTCTCCTGCAAAAATGGCTGGGCTATCTGCGCAAAACGCTCTCGTTGTTCGATACTATTGGGCTGGCGCTCTATACCATCATTGGGGTTCAGATTGGTTTGGAGAACAATTTGGCTGGTGTGAGTTGTGTGGCACTTGGAACCATAACAGGTTCTTTTGGGGGTGTAATCCGCGATATTTTGGTGAACGATGTCCCCATCATTTTTAAGAAAGAAATCTATGCAACCATCAGTATTTTAGGTGGAACCATCTATTTTCTTTTTTACGATCAAGACAATCATGGGTTTTGGGTTGAGTTGGTGTCAATTTTCATTATTATCGTTCTGCGTATTTTGGTGGTTCATTATAAAATATCTCTGCCTTCCATTTACCGAAAGAATTTGGTATAGATATCTTGACTATTTTTTAACACGATGAAGCAACTCAAAATCTATCCTTATTTTTTTACTCGTTATCTTCGCAGCCAAATCGAAACAACAAAGTATCATTTAGATTCAAGTGGGATTTGTTATCAATTAAAATTAAATAAATCAATATTAATAATATAAATATGAATCTTTCAAAATTATTTCTTGTACTATCGTTACTGTTAATCCTGAATTTTTCTTTTGGACAGGAAACCAAAAAATACCTTCAAGGTGAATATAATAAAGAAGTTACAGGGCAAGTTTATACTTCCCCACATCAACATAAAGTCGATCAGATTCAGGCCATTGCCCACCCCAATGCCGAAATTCGCAATGTAATACTCCTCATTGGCGATGGAATGGGTTTGGCACAGGTATTTGCCGGATTTTCAGCCAATAACGATGAGTTGTATATTCAATACGCCAATCAAACGGGATTTCAAAAAACCAAGAGTAAAAACAAATATAAAACCGACTCCGCCGCAGCCGGAACCGCTTTGGCCTGTGGAACAAAAACCAATAATGGAGCAATTGGAGTAGATTCTGACGGAAATCTGGTTCCTTCCATCCTTGAAATAGCATCGGAAAACGGAAAAGCAACGGGCGTTGTGGTTACCTGCGCTATAACTCATGCAACTCCTGCAGCTTTTGTTGCCCATACAGGCAGCCGAAAAAATACCGCCGACATTGCTAAATTTTTTGTAAGCGATAAAATCGATGTTTTTATTGGTGGTGGATTAGACGATTTTTCGCAACGTGCAGACAATGATGATTTGATTCCTGAACTACAAGAAAAAGGATTTCAGGTAGTTACCAAAACAGAAGAACTTCATACTATAAATGATGGCAAACTTGCAGCATTGCTTAAACCCGGACATTTGGAAAAATACCCTGAACGTGGTGATATACTTCCACAGTCCACTGCAAAAGCCATTGATATTTTATCGAAAGATAAAGACGGATTTTTTCTTATGGTTGAAGGCTCACAAATTGACTGGGCTGGTCATGATATGGATTTTACGTATTTGGTGGAAGAAATGCTCGATTTTGACCGTGCAGTTGGCGCAGCATTGAAATTTGCCGAAAAAGATGGTCATACGCTGGTTATTATCACCGCCGATCACGAAACCGGAGGTTTATCGATTCACGATGCCAATTTGGCCGAAGGCAGTGTTGAAGGTAGGTTCTCAACAGATAACCACAGCACCATCATGGTTCCAGTGTTTGCCTATGGTCCTGGAGCAGAATTGTTTACAGGAATTTATGAAAATACAGCAATTTTTCAAAAAATGATGGAATCTTTTAAATTTGCCAAAGAAAAGAAATAAGGTAAATAGATTCCATTCATGTCCCATGTAAACTCAAAACCCCTTGCCGAAATTCTCCGCCCCACAAGTTTTAACGACTATGTGGGTCAGGAGCATTTAATTGGCAAAAACGGTATTTTAAGAAAAGTAATCGATTCCGGAAACATTCCGAGCATGATTTTGTGGGGACCTCCCGGAGTGGGAAAAACTACCCTGGCCTACATCATTTCCCAAAAGCTTTTGGTACCACTTTTTAGCTTGTCGGCCATCAATGCCGGAGTTAAGTCGGTTCGAGAAGTTATTGACAAGGCTGACGAATCGGGGCAGAAATCGGTATTATTTCTCGATGAGATTCACCGGTTCAGCAAGTCGCAGCAAGATAGTTTGCTTTCAGCTGTTGAGAAAGGAACCATAACACTCATTGGTGCTACCACCGAAAATCCATCGTTCGAAGTTATTTCACCGCTTTTGAGCAGATGCCAGGTTTATATTCTTAAATCGCTGGAAATAAATCATTTAGATGGTTTGTGCAATCGCGTTCAGCAATTTTATAGCAGTCAGTTTGGTCTACAGATTATTTTTACTGAAAAGGAAGCCCTTTATCGAATTTCCGGGGGCGATGCCCGAAAATTGTACAACGCTGTGGAACTTGTAGTGAATACCTTTGGATCAGAATTGGAGCAAATTGAGTTTACCAATGCTCTGGTGAGTGAAATCATTCAAAATAATCTGGCCACATATGATAAAAAAGGCGAAATGCACTACGATGTCATTTCTGCTTTCATAAAATCCATTAGAGGAAGCGACCCCAATGCAGCTGTGTATTATCTCGCCCGAATGATAGAAGGGGGAGAAGATGTGAAATTTATTGCCCGGCGCATGCTTATTCTGGCATCGGAAGACATAGGAAATGCCAACCCCAATGCACTTTTGCTGGCCAATGCCTGTTTTGATGCAGTGAGCAAAATTGGCTGGCCCGAATCGCGGATTATTTTAAGTCAAACAGCTGTTTATCTGGCTAATAGCGACAAAAGTAACAGCACGTATATGGCCATTTCCAAAGCTCAGGAAATGGTTGCCAAAACCGGCGATTTACCCGTTCCGCTTCATCTTCGAAATGCCCCAACCAAGCTCATGAAACAGATTGGCTACGGCGATGACTATAAATATGCCCACGATTTTACAGGAAATTTTGTGGAGTTGGAATTTCTTCCGGAAAAACTAAAGGGAACCCAATTTTATAATCCGGGAAACAATGCACGCGAACAACAGGATGCCCAAAAAATCAGAGAACGCTGGAAAGGAAAATATAACCGATAGTTTGGGCTATCGTCGAAACAATTTAAGGGGTATATTTTCCTAGATTGGATATTGTAACTATATTAAAATCAGCGAATAAGCCGTATATTCTGTTATTGATAGCCGCTCTTTTTACAAATAGCACTGTTCCATCAAATAGTTCTGAACATAATCTTTAACACCTTCTTCCAGTGTATAGAATGTTTCATTGTAGCCCGCCTGACGGAGTTTCTGCATATTGGCTTCTGTAAAATACTGGTATTTATCGCGGATATCTTCGGGGGTTGGAACAAATTCGATATTGGGCTGCAGGTTCAAAGCCGCAAAAGTGGCGTTGGCCAAATGCAGGAAAGCCCTTGCCTCACCCGTACCAAGGTTATACAATCCGCTTTGGGGTTTATGGTTGATAAGGAATAGAATTACCTTCACAACATCTTTAACATAAACAAAATCACGTAGTTGCATGCCATCCTGAAATTCTGGTTTGTGACTTTTGAAAAGCTTTACCAATCCTTTTTCGTTTATTTGGTTGAACGAGTGAAAAATTACCGAAGCCATGCGGGCTTTGTGATATTCATTGGGTCCATAAACATTGAAAAACTTCAAACCTGCCCAAAATGGGGGACGCTGGTCTTGTTGTAAAGCCCATTTATCGAAATCGTTTTTCGAGTCGCCATAGGGATTTAGTGGTTTGAGTTTCTCCACCAGGTCGTGGCGGTCGTCGTAGCCCCATTCACCCATTCCATAAGTAGCTGCAGATGAAGCGTAAATAAGTGGAATCTGATTTTTGGAGCAAAAATCCCAAACCATTTTCGAGTAGTTGAGATTGAGCTTGTCGAAAATATTTTTGTCAAACTCAGTGGTGTCGGTGCGGGCGCCAATGTGAAGCACAAAATCTACTTCGTCGGCATAGTTTCTAAGCCAGTCGGCCAAATGCTCGCGGTTTACTTTGTCGAGAAACGATTTGTTTTCAAGATTCTTTTCTTTCGCTGGGTAAGTGAAATCATCTACCAGAATCAATTCATTAAAACCCGCTTTGTTTAATCCTCCAACCAGCGCGCTTCCTATAAAACCCGCAGCACCTGTTACTACTATCATAGTTTTAAAATTTGCGCAAATATAGACCTTTTAAAGTTTCAGCCTCCTGACTGATGCTGTAATTTTATTTTTCGAGCTTGGTAGTAGATTTTGCCTTTGATGCAGGGTGAACAAGTAGGGGTTGATTTATTGCGCTTTCATTCAATAAATCCTTATTTTTGGCCACCAAAATTCCCGCAAATGAAACTATTTTTACTAATGATTTCTCTTTTTTCAGTTGTACTATTTGCTAATGGGCAAAATATTGCTGAAAATAGAATATTTCGAAATCTGGCCGAAACCCGCGATTTTGCGCCCGAACAAATTATTTCGCTTTTTCTTGAGGATTTGCAACTGGAAGCAATACCCGATTCTGTTTTTCTGTTCACCAACCTAAAAAAATTATCGCTGAAAAACAATCATATTCAGCATATTTCTGCAGAAATTGGAAGCTTGGAGAAGTTGGAATGGTTGGAGCTGAGCGATAATAAAATAACTTCCATTGCTCCGCAGATTGGCCGATTGAAAAATCTGAACTACCTGAAGCTCTATCACAACGAGCTTGAAAGCCTGCCCAATGAAATGAAAGATTTGACTAACCTACAGGTTCTGGATATTTCGCGCAATCCATTTAATGAAGAAGGTTTGGTAAAAGTTTTTGAGTTAACTCAGGTGAAAGAGCTAAGTATGTCGAAATTAAGGCTTAAAAAACTTCCCGCCGAAATCGGCCAGATGAAGCAACTTACATTCCTCAGTATTTTTTGTAATCAAATTGATAGCCTTCCCGCCGAAATAGGTCAATTATCTAATTTAGAAGTATTTAATGCCGGTAGCAATCCCAATATTTGTATCCCCGAAAACTTTAATCAGCTAACGAATTTAAAACGAATGTATTGGGTGAACAATCAATGGGAAAAACTCCCTGCTGGTTTGGAAACAATGACTTTTGTCAACGATTTTTATATGAATGGCAATCGGTTTTCGGAGGATGAAAAACAAAGAATCAAAAGCATTTTTTCGACCAATCATTTAAAAATAGACGATTAATTCACCAACTCCTAATTCTTTAAAAATCAAAACATAATGGCTCAAAAAATTCAGGTTAACGAGTTTCTGCAAAGGGCAGAGAATCTGGCAATAATCGATGTGCGTTCTCCAGATGAGTTTGCACAGGGCCATATTCCCAGTGCTCACAGCCTGCCCTTATTTACTAACGATGAGCGGGCTTTGGTTGGAACCCGTTATAAACAAGCCGGACGAGATTTTGCCATTCAGCTGGGATTGGAACTTGTGGGCCCTAAACTGGTCGACTTCACCCATCAGGCACGACGGCTGGCCAAGGGAAATAAGCTTTTGGTTCATTGCTGGCGCGGTGGTATGCGCTCATCGAGCATGGCTTGGCTATTTGAGTTGATTGGTATTAAAGTCTGGGTTCTCGAAGGCGGTTATAAGGCTTATCGAGCTTATATCAGGGAGCAGTTTAATGTGGAAATTCCCATTCGAATTGTGGGGGGCTATACCGGAAGCGGGAAAACTGAAATATTAAAAGAGATTAAAAATCAGGGTGCTCAGTTCATCGACCTTGAGGGAATAGCACATCACAAAGGATCTGCCTTTGGAACTATTGGTCAGCTTCCCCAGCCGACCAACGAGCAATTTGAAAACAATCTGGCTCTTGAATGGTCGAAATTGGAAATAGATAAAACCCTTTGGCTCGAAGACGAAAGCGTAACCATGGGGCAATGCGGTATCCCTTTTCCTCTGTTTAAACGCATGCGCGAAGCCCTTGTTTATAAAGTGATTGTTCCCAAGAAAATTCGTGAGCAACGCCTTGTAAACGAATATGTTACCGAAGATGTTTCGGAACTTTCGAAAGCCTTGGAACGTATTTCAAAGAAATTAGGCGGACTGAGATATCAGCAAGCAGTGGAAGCTTTGGAAATGAAACAGTTCGATTTGGTGGCCGATATGAGCCTTCAGTATTATGATAAAGCCTACGAGTTTGGAATCTCCAAGAGAGAGCCCAAAACCATAATTGATGTCCCGGTGGAAAATGATAACCCAACCGAAACTGCAAAATTACTTCTCCTTTTGGAGTCCCAAAAAAGCCAGTAACTAGTTGTTATTTCTATTTTTCTTTTCAGGGGATTGATTCTCAATAAAATATACAAATACGAGACCAATCGAATAGGCAATAAAATCCAAAGAATTAAAACCGGTGCCCGGAAACCAATAAGCCATCTGACAGTTTTCAAGGCCGAAAATTTTTATTAACGGCCATAATTGTGAGAATTCTACCAACGATGCAAAAACAAATACTACCAATAGTCCCTGCCTCACAGTAATCTTTAGCCATGTTTTAATGAAAGTGTAAATCATAATTACCACTAAAACATCTCCGAAATAGGGCCTTATAAATCTATCGTGAACAAGCAAGGCTATGGTCACTTCAATAGCTAAAAGGATTAAAAACCAAAGGAAATATCTGATATTAAAAGTCATTAAATTATTCATAAGCCTTAAAACAAATATACCTTTTTAAGAAATATTGGCCTATTTTTGTTGCTCATTAAAAAAGCAAAACATATGAGAAAACAAATTGTTGCCGGAAACTGGAAAATGAATAAAACCTTTGAAGAAGCCGACGAATTATTATTTGAATTGGCCGAAGGAATTGAACCCATAGAGTTGGAAAATGTTGAAGTAGTTATTTGTCCCCCAGCACTTTATCTGGAAATGTCAACCGATGTGGGTCTTGAAAATGGCTTTTCGGTGGGTGCTCAAAACTGCTCAAACAAAGAAGGTGGTGCCTACACTGGCGAAATTTCTGCCGAAATGCTCAAATCGCTCGATGTTGACTATTGCATTGTTGGACATTCCGAGCGTCGTAAATATTTTAAAGAAACCGCTCAGGAGCTCGCCGAAAAAGTGAACCTACTCTTGGATAACGATATAACTCCTATTTTTTGTTGTGGCGAAGTGATTGAAGAACGTGACCAAAATATTCATTTCCAGGTTGTTCAAAAACAAATTGAGAATAGCTTATTTCATTTGACCGATGACGAAATGGCCAATGTAGTGATTGCCTACGAACCAGTTTGGGCCATTGGAACCGGTAGAACTGCCACATCTGATCAGGCACAGGAAATGCATGCTTTCATCAGACAGATTCTTAAAGGAAAATATGGTAACGAATTGGCCGAAGGCCTTTCTGTTATTTACGGCGGAAGCTGCAATGCTCAAAATGCCCGCGAACTCTTTGCCCAACCCGATGTGGATGGCGGTTTGATTGGTGGAGCCAGCTTAAATGCCGCAGATTTTTTAACCATAATCAAAAGCGTGAAATAATGAACTATCTGGAACTGATTTTTACAGTAAATCCTCAGGAACCCGGAACCGAAATCCTTATTGCCGAATTGGGCGAGCTTGGTTTCGAAAGTTTTGTGGAAGATGATAACTCCTTCAAAGCTTATATCCTGGCCGATTTGTTCCAGAAGAATGCTGTTGATGAACTCGTTGAATCCTTACAAAATCAGTTTTCAATATCTTATAGCTTCACCGAAATTCCCGACCAAAACTGGAATGCCAAATGGGAAAGTGAATATGAGTCGGTTATGGTCGATAATCGATGCTATATCAGGGCTCCTTTTCACCCCCAAAAACCGGAAATGGAATTCGAAATAATCATTGAACCACAAATGAGTTTTGGAACTGCCCACCACGAAACTACTTTTCAAATGATACAACTTATTCTCAATGAAGATGTTAGTGGGAAAAGTGTTTTAGACATGGGGAGTGGAACGGGTGTTTTAGCCATTTTCGCAGCAATGAAAAATGCAACCCTTGTTCACGCCATCGACAATAACGAGTGGGCCTTTATAAATGCATCGGAAAATGTGTTGAAAAATGGTTTCCCCCAAATTGTGGTGGAGCTGGGCGATGCCGCTCTTCTCGAAAACAGATCCTACAACCTGATTCTGGCCAACATCAACAAAAATATCCTTCTTCAGGACATGGTTGAGTATGAAAAAGTGCTCAAACCCGAAGGCCGAATATTTTTTAGTGGATTCTATGAATCGGATCTTGCCGACATTCGGGCTCATGCCGAAAGTCTGGGATTGAGTTATAAAAGTCACAGTGTAAGAAACCAATGGGTAGCTGCAATCTTTCAGAAAGCCTGATTTGGAGTTTAAAATGTTGTATTTCAAATAATTTATATCATAATAAAATACCAGCCGCAAAGTATCATTAAAAAAATCCTTTGCGGCTTTTTAAAACTCAAATGTTCACTTACCAAATTTTTTTTGTGAACAAATTTACAGCTCGCCAAAACTGATAAATACTATCTTTGTTTATCCCCAATAAATAAGCTCATGAATTTGAACAGAAAGATATTTGTAACAACACTAACCCTTTTTGTGGGTTTGTTAATGAATTTCTACTCTTTTGGACAACAGGTAGTTAAGTCGATGCCTGCCTCATCCGACGAGTATTTTGTAACTCTACAAGTGCATTTTGAACGGGTTCAGGATAAAGATTCCAAGCTCGTTAAAAACTTTCTTAAAGACTTGGAAGTCAAGTGGACAACCGGCTATTTTAGCGACGACATCAAACAGAAAATTTATGTCACTTCCAATAAAATGCTCGATAATAAAATGCGGGCCATGCCTTTTTTCTACGATTATTTTATTGGCCTCATTACAATGATTGACAAAGGGTACGATCCTGCTGCTATTTCGAAATGGATGGAAAGTGTCGATTTCATTTTAAAAACCAAACCCAGTCGCGATTTTACTGCCTATTTAGAAAATAGCCTTGCGCTGTTCAATAAACAGTTTATTTTTTCCAACGATATTATTCAGTGGAAGATAACTGGCGATTGGTCCATGGAAGTTGATACAAGCATCCGGGTTTTATTCTCCAATACCGACCTTATTTGCTATACCAAAAAAGATAGCTCCAATATTTATAATACCCAGGGCGTTTTTATTGCTGCCGAAAATTTATGGATTGGTAAAGGTGGCCGGATAGATTGGCAACGTGCCGGATTTACTCCCGATGAAGTATTTGCCACACTCAACAACTATCGAATCGAAATGAAAATGTCGAAATTCGAAGCCGATTCAGTGGAGTTTCAAAATAAAAGATACTTCAGTCAACCGCTTCTCGGAAGGCTCGAAGAACAAGTTTTGGCCAGCCGGACAGGCGAAAAAGCACTTTATCCATCCTTCACCTCATACACCAAGCAATGGGAGATTCCCGAAATATTTAAGGATGTTGATTTCTCGGGGGGATTTAAAATTGAAGGCGCCAGATTGATTGGTGTTGGAGATTCTAAAAACCCGGTGGTTCTCACTTTTAAACGCAACGGCAAACCTTTTATTTATCTCAAATCCAACAGTTTTTCTATCGATACCGATAGAATCAGATCTCAGTTCGCGAGCATTTCGATGCACTATGGGCAAGATAGTATTTACCACAGTGGCTTGAGAATGAACTACTCCGATCAAACCAGAGAGCTTTCACTCATCCGCGACGATAAAGGATTGCGAGCCGATCCATTCTCCAATACATATCATCAACTCGATATGTTTGTGGAAGCCTTTTACTGGAAAATGGACGAAAATTACATCGACTTCGACATGATTAAAGGCATGAATAAACGTCCGGCCTTTTTCACATCCAACAATCAATACTCCCTCACTCACTTCGAAGAAATCATTGGAATGGATTCCGAACATCCCCTAAGTTTACTCAATAAATACGTGAAAGAGAACCATTCCGATGTCATTTATATACTCGATTATACCAAATATGTAAAAAAGCCTTACGAGCAGGTTAAACTTCAGTTACTATCATTAGCCCACGAGGGATTTGTAATGTACGATGCTGAAAACGACCTGGTTATCGTGAAAGATAGAACTGCTTTTTATATAAACGCCCGAACCGGAAAAGTTGATTACGATGTAATCCTATTCAGATCCGATAGCACAAAACTCACCAACGCCAAGCTCAGGCTCGATAGTTTCGATTTAAGAATAAACGGTGTGCAAAGCATTATTTTATCCGATTCCCAGAATCTTGTAATTGAACCAGGCGATAAAAAAATTGCCGACGACGAATACATTATTGTTGGAAAGAACCGCGACTTTAGGTTCAATGGAACTGTAACTGCGGGTCGGTTTAGCTTTAAAGCCCACAATTGCGTTTTCGATTATAATGCTTTTAAACTCGACATGCCACAAATCGACTCCCTTTGGTTTTGGGTCGAAGGAGGTCCGCTGCCAACTGGGGGGTATGAAAGAATTCCTGTAAAAACCGCACTCATCGATTTGGCAGGCGATATTCTTATCGACCATCCGGCCAATAAATCGGGTCTTAAACCCTACAAGGAATATCCGGTTTTTAATAGTAAAAAAGATTCGTATGCCTACTACGATCACCCTTCTATCGAACTAGGGGTGTATTCCCGAAGCAGGTTCTATTATCGCATTAGCCCATTTGTGCTCCATGCTCTCGACGATATCAAAACCGAAGAAATTAGTTTTGACGGCTACCTTTTCTCGGGTGGAATATTTCCTGATATTGCTGAACCACTGCGGGTTATGCCCGATTATTCTCTTGGTTTTGTCAAGCAAACTCCAACATCGGGGCTGCCTGCCTATGGCGGCAAAGGAAACTTTTTCAATACCGTGAATCTGAGTAACCGGGGGCTTAGGGGCGATGGAAACCTGGATTATCTCACTTCCAAAACCATTGCCAAAGACTATATCTTCTATCTGGATTCCATGAATGTTCATGCCGATGCCTTTAATATTCAGGCTTCAACTGCAGGAATTGAATATCCCCGAGTGAATGCTATTAACGTTTACGAACATTGGATGCCTTACCGGGACGAAATGCTCATTTTTACCAAAAAAGACAATATGAGCATGTACGATGAGGAAACCAATCTGGCTGGTATGTTGAGCCTCAAGCCAACTGGCCTCACAGGGAGCGGAACTTTAAATTATAAGGTTGCCAAGATGATTTCGAATAAATACAAATTTAAAAATCTGACCTATCAGGCCGACACCGTTAATTTTATTGACGATGGCTGGACTCTAACCAATTTTCAGGCAAATGCCGATTATAAAGAACGTAAAGTCTTGTTTAGCTCCAATGGCGGAACTTCGGTAGTAGAATTTCCTCAAAATCTATATATTTGCTATATGGACGAAGCCACCTGGTATATGGACAGAGATGAAACAACCTACTCGAAAAAAGACGCCACATTGCCCGAAGAATTGGTCGGAAAGACCAGAAAAGAACTGGCCGACATTGAGATTAAAGGCTCTGAGTTTTTCTCGGTTCATCCCGGTCAGGATTCTTTGACGTTCAAAAGTGCCAAAGCAAGTTTCAATAGTAAAAGGAAGGAAATCAGAGCCGAAGGCGTTATCTTTCTCAATGTGGCCGATGCTGCCATTTTTCCTGGTGACGGTATTGTGACCATTTTACAAAATGCCGAAATGATTCCATTGGAAAATGCTGGAATATTAGCCAATACAACCACTAAATATCACGATATTGATAACGCCAAAGTGAAAGTGAATGGTAAAAACGACTATATGGCCTCAGGAAATTATAAATATATCGACAAAGAGAAAAAAGCACAGAATATCTTCTTCAACAATATCAGCGTCGATACTACCTTTCAAACCATTGCATCGGGAACCATTCTTAAAGAAAATGATTTTACGCTTAACCCTGCCTTCAAATTCTATGGCGATGCACACCTTTTGGCCAGTAGAAAAGAACTTGAATTCGATGGGGGATTTAAAATTAATACCGGCTGCATAAATGGCGACCATTGGGTTGCTTTCAAATCTATTGTGGAACCGGAAAATGTTTTCATTCCAATTCCGGTCCAACCCCGGGTGCCCGATATTTCCAATACACGTAAATATGCGGGTATAGCAAACAGCCAAACCAAACGCGAAGTTTATTCTATCTTCCTCCAGGATAAAGTAGATTATTTCGATTCCGTAATTTTGTCGGCCAATGGGTTTATTACCTTCGACGAAGGAAGCAATGAATATAGAATCTCGAGCAAGGAGAAGCTGCTTCAGCTCAGCCGTCCCGATAACTACCTGAGTTTTAATGCAAATTCCTGTAAAACTTTTGGCGAAGGCAAAATAAATATCGATGTTCGAACTGAAGATTTCGTAATCCAATCCTATGGAAACGCCGTAGAGAAATCGGGCGATGCTGATTTTGTTATGGCTTCGGCTTTCGATTTTCACTTCTCAGAAAAAGCTCTCGAAGAAATTATAAACCTTTTTAAAGCCAATGAATATAGCGGCTACGATCTAAATTCCGATTTCTATGCTAAGGTGGCTGGAGGATATATGGGAATAGAAGCTGCCGATAAATATCTTACCCGCATAGCTCTTGGTCAGCAAAAGAAAAGTCCCGACCAACTGGTTCATACCTTGTTTTTTAACGAAATGAAACTAAAATGGCAACCCGCAACCAACAGCTATATTTCTCAGGGAAAGATAAATATCGGGGGGATTTTAAAAGGAAGAATCAACGGCGAAATAGTTGGTATAGTGGAGTTTAGAAAAATTAGGTCAGGCGACGAAGTAAATATTTATTTCGAAATAGGAGGGGAGTGGTTCTACTTCAATTATCAGAGCAATCTGCTCAAGGCTTTCTCATCCCTCGGAAAATTCAATGATTTAATTATCGAAGATGTGACCGGTAAAGGAGATAAAAATAAAGTTAAAGAAGAAAAAGATGATGGGAAAAAATCGGCATTCCGCTACAATATTGGCGATACAAAAAAGAAAGACGATTTTCTAACTCGCGTAAAACCATATAATTAATGGATTCTATTGTGTATTTAATTCTGGGGATTACCGGCTCCTATTTGCTCGGAAGCATTCCTACTGCTGTTTGGGTTGGGAAATGGTTTTTTAGTCTCGACATCAGAGAGCATGGTAGCGGAAACGCAGGGGCCACCAACACCGTGAGGGTTTTGGGGCCTCGGGCCGGAATTCCTGTCCTTATTTTCGATATCACCAAAGGTTGGTTTCCGGTTTTTATAGCTTCCAAAATACCCTGGAGTTACTCCCCCGAGACAGTTGAATATCTTCAGATTTTGTTCGGCCTCGCAGCTGTATTGGGTCATGTATATCCTGTATTTGCTGGCTTTAGGGGCGGGAAAGGTGTCGGGACATTGGCCGGCATGTCCATAGGCCTTTTTCCATTGGCCTTTTTATCTAGTTTGCTCACATTTATCGTTGTTATCTATCTAACCCGCTATGTTTCATTAGGTTCAATAGCTGCGGGGATTGCCTTTCCTGTGTTTCTGGTTTTTGTTTTTAAAAACAACTCCATGCCTCTTGTTTTGCTTGGATTTTTTGCCAGCTCCTTCATTATTTATACACATCGCTCCAATATTCGAAAACTTCTGAAAGGTACCGAGAACAAGTTTACTCTAAAAACTAAGAAGGAATATTCCTAATGTTAATTATTCCTTACTTTTACACCAAATATAGAAGTTAATGCAATCTGCTTTTAAATATTTTATTGTGGTATTTTTTGTGATCCTTTCCAATTGGGGAATGGCTCAGCATGAGTTTGCATCGACTCAGGAAATGGAAACAGCGGCCACCAATTTTTATAATAATGGCGAGTATTCCAAAGCTTTTCCCATGTATTCTCAAATGTTGAGTCTCGACCGGACAAATCCAATGCTCAACTATAGGTTTGGAGTTTGCTTGCTCTATTCCGACCGAAGCGATACCTATGCTCCCATTGAATATCTTAAAAAAGGACTCGACCAATTATCCGATATCGATGTGTATTTTCACCTGGGTTTTGCCTATCATATCAACTATAATTTCCCTGCTGCTATTTCATACTATGAAAAATACAAGGCACAAGCCGGAAAGAAAGCCAATAAAAATTTCGAAGTCGACCGCAAAATCGAGATGTGCCGAAACGGAATGACAATGATGCAAAGTGTTAGGGATCTTTTTGTTATGCAAAAAACCGAAGTCGCAAGGCAAGATTTTTTCCGTTCCTACGAACTGAGAGATTTTGGCGGTCGCATCATTAAAAAACCCGAGACTTTTGCATCGAAAGAAGATGTAAAGATGAATACCAACGACTTTATGTTCTTCAATTCTAAAGCACCTGTGGTTTACTACGCTGCTTATGGTAAAGATAGTAAAGCTCAAAAAGACATATTCCGCCGAACCCGAAACCAAGATGGCTCCTGGTCCGAAGCTGAAAAATTACCCGAATCTATCAATACTCCCTACGACGACGATTTTCCCGTAATGATGCCCGATGGAAAAACCCTTTACTTTAGTTCAAATGGACACAATACCATGGGTGGTTTCGATATTTTTAAATCGGTCTTAGATCCAAAAACTCTGAAATGGTCAATACCCGAAAACATCAATTTCCCTTTCAATACCCCGGTCGATGATATTTTATTTGTTTCAGATACATCCGAAACAACTGCGTGGTTCGCATCAGTTCGAAACAGCGTGAACGATAAAATTATGGTTTATAAAGTGGGTATTTTAAAGCGTCCCCAAGGTTCAGAAGATTTGGCATCGATTTATAAAAAAAATCAACAACTCACCGAAGCCGACCTTAAAAAAATTAAAGATAAAGCACGTCTCGATGTAAATATCAGCGAAGACGAATTTAAGGAAATACCTGAGCCTGTGGTTCAGAATCAGATTGCTGTAGTTGGAGACTTCGAAAAGGGGGAAGATATGATTGCCCGAAAATTGCAACAAAATAAAACTCAGGATGCCCTCCTCGATAGTGTTCGCCATCTCATCGATAAATTTGACATCCAGATTCAGCAACAGGACAGTATTCGCCAGTTGGCATTAACTCTTTCTATCCAAAATACAAGCAAAGCGGAAATTCTGCTAGCCAAAGCGCGAAATTCGCTTAAGTCTGCTCAGGTAAATAAGGATATGACCCTGGTAAATGAATCGGTTAAAACTGCCAATACATCCGTGGCTCAAAGCCGCAAATATGCTTATGTGGCGCAACAACAAAGCGATTTTGCCGAAGGTTTGAAGAACTCCATCAGTCAAAAACATGATACATTAAGCAAACTCAATCTGCTTTATGGCAATGCCCAGCATGCCATGATAAATGGCAATTTCGACGAGGCAAAATTTATAATTTCGGGCATGGTTATTCCCGGGAAGGAGTCATCAAATACTGCTTCATCCATCAATATTCCATTCGACAATATGGAAAAAGAAGCGGTAACCTTACCCGCAGAATATATAGACACCGAATCTTTCCAACCCTTTGAAGTATCCACAGAATCCGGGAAACCGATGGTGGTTACAGTAAATGCTGATTATGAGAATCTTTTGCCAGGTTCAACCAATTCAGAAATAGCCAATTCATCCAAATCGTTCTCAAATAATCCGTCACGCAAGGTTGATGAATACATCGAAATTATAAATGAGAAATTGGTTTCTGAAGAAATCAGAAGCAAAAACCTTCAGAATCAAATCGAAATTATAAAGTCTAAATGGGCTATCCTGCCCGAAAATGAAAAGACGGAAAAACTTGCCCAACTGAATGCGCTTCAAAAGGAATTTTCTGTGCTATCCTCTCAAATCCTCATAGTCCGCCAAAATGTATCATCTGCCGAAACCGAATATAAAAAGCAACTTCTGTCAGCGGCCTCGCCCGAATCCAAGCGTACGGTTTACCGGCACTTAGCCACCCATTTGGAAAAAGTTTACGACTTTGGTGCAAACAGTTTTGTCTCCACAGGTATTCCAACCACCGAAGCTATTAGTTATGCAATAAATCAATCGGGGGATTTAGAACAAAAGGCTGTTGGATCTGGCGACCTTGGAAGTCAGGAATCCTTGAGTTTTAACGAGCAAGGAAGCAGTATTGTTAAAGAAAGAAGCACTCAAATTTTGGCCGATATCCGGAATCAGGAAAAGCAAAACGACTTTTTGGCAAAAAAGATTGATTTAAATATCCCGGAATCCGAAAGAAATCTCAATACTGCTTTAGCCGAAGCCAACGTTCTTCTTCAACAAGCAAAAGATGCTTCCACCTCCAACAAGAAGGTTTTGGTAAATCAAGCCAACGAAAAATTCTCAACTGCCATTGTGCTTTCGCAAAATATTACCGCGTATAAAAATATCCAGCAAACACTATTGGATAACAGCACATTATCCGAAACTATCATGGTAGAATTGTCATCGGAAAACGAAAAGTTGAATCAAGGTCTAAATCAAAAAAACTGGGAACAAGCTAAATCTTCCTTCAGTAAACAGGAGGAACTGGCTCAAAAATACCAGACACTAAACCAAAGTCTGTCATTGGTTGATAAATCAACAGGTTTGCTGCTTGCGCCTCCTGCGTCGCAGGGTTCTTCGAAAATGGTCTATGAAGTAACCAGTGCCGGCTCCATTGTAAAGAACATTGGCAATCCAGCCAAACAATGGACTTCTTCTCAAGATCTCATGCAAGACTTGACTCCTTCGGCTGACGCTACGAATCCAGCCCTTGAGCTCGCACCAAATACCACGCTTAGCAGCAATACCAAACAATTGGCTCTGTCTTTTGCGCCTCTGGAAAATCCTGAAAATACCGGGTTGACTTTTAAGGCACCCGAATTGAAATCATCTGTTGCCAGTTCTACGAATTCATTGGTCAGGTCTACCTCACTTCAGGTCGATAACCTTAAAAATGAAATTGAAAAGCTTACCAATAAACGCAATGCGCTCGAAAGCGAATACACAATTCAAATTTCGGAAGCAGCAAAATATGAAGAGCAAAGCCTAAAAATATTAAATACTATTGAACTTACTGTCGAATCGGTTGAAACCGCAAATATGTTAAGCCGGCAAAGCAAGCAAAGCCTTTATAAAGCGGCATTGATTTCGCAAATTATCAAAAAGACTGACCGGAAAATCTGGGATAACAGTAAATTATTAGCCGAATCGGTATCTACTGCGGATCAAGTGCTGGCCTATGTAAATAGCAATGAATCGGATGAAGCTCTGCTTCTAAACGTTCAGCTTCAACGAAAAGTGGCTTCACAGGACAACACCATAAACGATGCTTCATTTAATTATGAAACAGGGGAAATTCTAGCACCAGCCACTGATATTTTTAACCGTCCGGAGAACAGCGAGTTTCTCATTGTTGATGGGAAAATACAGCGAAATGACCAGTCCGGACTCCTAAGTTTCTATCACTCTGTAGCCCCGGAAACCAATACCAATCTGGTTTCTTCCAACTTCTTTAGTTGGTCTACTGAATCCAAAATTTCTCAGGATTCTGCAATCACAGAGTCCAATGCTCAAATGGGCAATGTCAGGAATTCTACCACCAGCGGTAATGAATCAGCCGACATTTCCCAATTGATACAATCGTACAAAGCTGCTGATTTTAACGACGATAACGATGTGAGAAACGCTCTGGCTCAACTCAATTTTGCAGCTCAAACCCATCTGTCCGATGTAAATAATGTCACCTATCAACTGACCCTGCTTGCCGAACAGAAACTTAATAATAGCAATGAATTTTTACTGAAGCTGGAGTCGGGAAATGGAACCCCGGAATTAAAAAGACTTTGGAGCGACTCGTCAGCGATATTCCTAAACCAAGCCTTGGCGCTCAAGCAATTAACCGAGAAATATTCTGTGTATGCCAACGCCGAGGAGCAAAAGAAAAACCAAATCACTCAGTCGTCCTTCGAAATTGAAAAGGCCATTTCCGGGGGGCAACTCGAACAGGGCAAATCCTTGTTTACTCAAATGCAAAATAAAGTGGGGCAGTTTTCAGACTCTCCGAATCACGTGCTCAATTCATTGAAAAATGATATTTCGGTCAATTCAGTAAAATACAAAACCGAAATGGATTCTCTTTACCTGAAGTCGCAGGATTTAGCCAACCAATCGGTCATGATGCTAAGCCAGGCAAGCGAAGAACGCAAAAAAGCTGATGGGAAAAAGAACGCCTTTAAGCGTAGGGAAATGATTAAAAAAGCAGAGGATTTGGAATTACAAGCCACTCAATTGCAAAACGAATCGGAAAAAGCTCTTGCTCAGGGAAATATGCTTTATCAATCATCCGAAGTAGCTCTGGCTCTGGGGATTATCTCATCTCAAATTTACCAAACAGTGCAAAATTCTGGCACTGCATCAATAATTCCTGTGAACAGGGAAATTGTTTTCAGCGAAATTGATAACCGAAAAAAACAAATTTATCAGGAACGGTATATCACTTCGGAGGCGCCAACTGCCGAAACCGAATCGAATTCAGTGGCCATTGGCAAAACAGATTTGCGAGCCTATGAGCGTGAAAATTTTAAAGCCGAAATGATTTCGGAGGAACTTGAGCTCATCAAACGCGAAATTGTAATGCTTTCCCAGGCATCAAATTCCAACCTCACTGATAAAGAAATTTATCTCAATACCCAAAAGGTTAAATTGTTAAGAATCAAGGCAGATAGTTTAGAATATGAAGCCCAATTGGTTTTTAACCTGGCCAATTCTATCCTTGAGACCCTCTCTGCCGATGAACAAAAAACTGCCCGTAAAAATAGCCGCGATTTTAATGCCTATCTACAAGACCTCAAAACTCAAATAGAAAAACTTCTTTCCGAAGCATCAACTTTGAAACAAAGAGCCGAACGATCTAATAATCTGGTCAATCGCGACGAGCTGCTAAAGCAAGCCACAGAAAAAGAAGGCATAGCCATGTACTTGATTTTGGAAGAGTTTGAAGTGATTGCCCAAAAGAATAAAACACGATATAGGAAAAATCAATTGGTGCTTCAGCAGATTCTGCTTGAGAAAGCTACGCTCCAGGAAAGAGAATTGATGACTGCTATTTTTGCACAAATCGACGATTATTTCAGTCAGACACAACTAAAGCATCTTAAGGCCAACGAGCCAGGAATAAGTTTTACCATGAAAAAAATCCTTCTTCAGGATGCTTATTCCCTTGAAATGAAAGCACTTGACCTTCAACAACAAGCACAAACCATGCTCGAAAAGCACGATATCAATAGCATGCTCGCCTTCCAACCCAAACAATCGGCTCAGCAGGAGTTGGCTCAAACAAATTCCACTGACAATAACCAGGAGAAGAAGCAGAAGCAGAACCGGGAAGTTGAGATTGCTACTTCGCAAACCAAGACACTGACACCAGAAAACAATACCCCAACTGTCGGCCAGACATCAACTGATGTCAAAAGCCAGATTTCGTTCGAAATCCCGGCATCTGGGCTGGTTTATAAAGTGCAGTTTTTGGCGATCAAGGAACTTAAATCTGCCGATTTCTTTAAGCAAGTCCCCGAAGTTTCAGCTGAACGAGTGTCAAATTCAACGTACATCAGATATTTTTCTGGTCAGTTTAACGAGATCGAAGCAGCCATTATCCGCCGAAACAGCTTGCGTGCAAGCGGCTTTCCCGAAGCCTTTATTAAAAGCTGGAGAAATGGCGAATCTATTAATCTATTGGCATCTCAAACCTCGGCGGGTGGTGGTACAAATTCAAGCTCAGTGCCTGTTAGTAATTCAGTAGAAACGGTAATTAATAATGTAGATTTTTCAGCCAACAATATTACGGCTCTACAGGGAACTTATTTCACAGTGCAAATTGGAGTATATACACGCCCACGAACCAGCAATTCTATTTTAGGAATTTCACCACTCTATCACAAACGATTAAACAATGGATATTGGGTATATTATTCCGGAATCTATAAATCAATGGAAGAAGCCAATAGCAGAAAAGATGAAATTGTTGCCCATGGCGTGGCCGATGCATTTGTGGTGGCCTTTACCGATGGCAAATCAGTGAATATTACTTCGGCAATGGACATTATTGAAAGGGGAGGGCAAATTCCTTCTGACGAGGATATTGTTATTTTGGAAGATGCCTCAACAAGACTGAACAGCGATTGGAGTATCGCTCAAAATAGTACGATCGAGAATACTTCGTCAAATACAGCGAATAATTTCCGAATTCAGGTAGGTGTTTATAGTAATCCGGTAAATCTGGATTGGATTTCTTCACAACTTGATGGAAATGAATCAATCGAAATGTCACGGAATTCCAATGGAAAATATGTGTATAGCCTGGGAAATTTCACATCGGAAAAAGAAGCCAGACATTATCTGCCCAAAGTAAAGGAGCTGGTTAATGATGCTTTTGTGGTTGGATTCCGCGATGGAAAGAAATTGTATTTCTAAGCCAGAACGGACTTTTTAATTTCTGATAACCAATTGCGCTTTTTCAGGTAATGCTCTGTAAATAGACTTTGCATCCTGATTTAATAGCCATAAATAAATAGTGGGATGATAGGCGAGAGAGTCCATAGCTTTATATTCGGCTTCGTTTCTGCTGGCCATCATTTCTTTATCAAAAGAGGGTTGTATCAATAAGGAATCTAGCCCAACAGCCAATCCCATCACTACAAATTTAACCATGTTGTTGGCTATAAACTCCCAATGAAGCTGCTGTTGTATAACAGTACCAACTTTTGTCGTCTGGGAAAGGCTGTCTACAACGGTACTTTCCTGAGTAATCGTATCCGATTTGGCTTCTGTTTCTTCCGATTCTGCAACAACTTTTTTCTTGGTTAACACCCTTTTTGGCTCACTTGCAGTTTCGATGTCAATTTTCTTTGCTTGTAAAAATAGCTTATCATATACATTTAAACTTTCCTCGTCAAGAAAAACTGTGGGTCTTATATACTTAATTTTTGTTTGAATAAGAACCAATCCATTAAGCTGCAATTGAAAACTACTGTCGGCCAAATTGATTCCTAAACTCATGGTATTATCGTCCGACAACTCCAACTGGCGCAGAAGCCATTGCTTCTTTTTAAATAAATCTTTTGCTTCATCGTTTTGCCAATCCACCGTTTCTTTCAATTCCGAATTGTTATTGTTCTGCATGGCAACCAAAGTAGCTTTTACATCATCTAAGGAGAGATAAATCATGGCTGTGGCTATCAATCCCGATATAACAAGTGGGATAATTATTAAAATATAGGTTAATTTGGTAAAAACCTTTTTCTCTGAGTTTTCCATTTCAAAATCTAATAAATATATACTTTGGCACCGATGGGTAATTCTTTATAAACAGCTTCTAAATCATCATCAGCAAGCCTGATGCAACCATGTGTAACTGGAAGACCCAGGAAACGTTGAAAAAGCGTTCCGTGAATCAAATATCCATCACCCAGGCTCAAAGCATAATCTCCTAACACCCCATACTCGTAGCGCGATTCATGATTGGCCGAAGGAATGGGCAAGCCTTCCTCTGCAAATGCCCAGTCTGGTTTTTTCCAAACAGGATCCACAATTTTATTTCTAACCTTAAAAACGCCCTTAGGGGTTTCGAAAACCCACTTACGTTTATTGGCTCCTTCCAATTCTGTTTGTGAACCGGTGGAGCAAATTCCTTTTCTAATGAGCCTTTTATCGCGATATAACTCGTAGGTATTGCTGGTGGTATTGATAATTATGTAGGCCTTTACCGGGTTAAGCTGATCCAGCTTTTGTTCCAGCGATTTGGTTTCAGCCAACAGGGCATCTGAAGTTAATTCCTTAAGTCCATCTTCTTCAACAACTCCATCTGCCAAATGCGCACGAAAATAATCTAATTGAAATGATGGAACTGCGTATAAATATACCCAAACACTAAGCGAAATACTTACGATAAAGGCAAAAATGATAATTACAACTCCCAATTTTTTCATGCTGCTAATATATGTTTATTTTAAGTACTCGCTTAGTGGTTGTTCAGATCCAATAATAACTACAGGGGTGTTGATCCTGGCGATATTATAGATTTTGTCCATGTCCTTATTTTCCAGAGCAATGCAGCCCTGAGTCCAGTGAACACCTTTCCCACCAAAACCATGAATTTGAATCAAGCTCCCAATTTTCGATTTTTTCGATATGGAGCCACTTTTTTTCATAGCGTTAAATGCTGCCTCATCATCATCGTTTGGATAATTAATAGTAAGCGATTTATAATATCTTGTTTTTGAGCCGCTTTTCATCTTCACCACCTTATAAATTCCCTCAGGGGTGGCGTGGTCGCCCATAAATCTTTTATCTCCCATCCAATTGGTGCCGAATTCCGACTTGTATTCAGCGATCACCTTTTCCGATTTGAGTACATAGCAAGTAGATTCAAATTTATTCACCAATATTACAATCTGTCCATTTCTACTCATCTCTCTGGCGCGCCGGGCATTTCTTTTCCAGATAGGAAAGTTGCGGTAATAATCGGTTAATTTGTTTCGGGCTATTTTGTTAATTTTGGTAATCTGAGTTTCGGACTCCTTTATGGCTTTTTCTGCCTCGTGATAATCCTTCTCCTTAAATTTACCCAAAGCTTCGGTGTAAAGCATTTTAGACTTACTGAAGCTCGAGAATGTTTGCGATGATAATGGTAAAATCTTGAATTTCTTTTCGAAAAGTTCAAGCTCCTGAAGAGTGGTCTTTAGTTTTTTCTCAATCAGGCCTTTGGCTGAAACTTTTCTGTTTGTAGCTTCGCCCGATGCTTCCAGAGCAAGTGATTCAGCCTCAATCATCAGCTTTTCAACTCTGTCGAAGTTACGAGAAAAGAAATATTTTTTATTTTGATAATCCCACTCGCGCATTGCCTGACTGTGAACCAGTTCCGCTTTTTTTACTTTGGCAGTGGCGTATTTATTAGCACTCTCACTTTTGGCATAGGCCAGTGCTTCCAAAGCCTTGGCCGAAGCTTCTGTAGGGGGTTGATTGGTAATGTACTTGTACATACTATACAGACCAAAACCAACCAGGCCAAGAAATAATATTGAAAGGAAAAATATAATCCTACGTTTTAACTTCATAATAAAAAAAAAGCCGGAATCAAGTTCCGGCTCTAATCAATAGTTAGACTATTTATTTTTTTTACCGTATTTTTCAATAACAGCTTTTAATTCAGCGTTGATAGCATTAGCTTTTTCAACAGCGGCAGTAGCTTTTGCTTGAGCAGCAAGTAATTTCCCACCTTCTAATAATTGGAAAACTTCAGCAGTAGAAGCATCGATAGCAGAAAGTTCACCTTTGATAGCTTCAATTGCAGCTTTACCTTCTTTGCCCTTAGGAGCTTGCTCAGTTAAAGCAAGATTTTCAGCAGCTAAAGTTTGTAATTGAGTGTAAAGAGCATTTACTTCAGCAGTAATTTCTTGTTTTCTAACACCAGCGTTAACTTCAACTTCTGCAGCGCGAACTTGCAAAGCAGCTAATTGTTCTTTAACAACAGTGTAGCTGGCAAATAACTTAGATTTTTGAACTTCTACTTCAGCATTAATTGCACCCATAGAATCTTGTAATGCTGAATATTCAGCTTGTAGATAAACGTCTGCTTCAGCTAATTTAGCTTTTTCAATAGCAGCGGTAGTAGCAGCGATTTCAGCTTCTGGAACTTTAGCACAACCACCCATTAAAAGACCAGTAATGGCCAACGCAAAAACAATCAGATTTTTTTTCATAGTTTAATTAATTATTATTATTAGATTTATTTAAGAATGCATGCTTAATAAAATCATTCTCAACTCATATGTTTAGACGAGATAATTTTAAGAAGTAACTAAACTATCAAAAATAAATGTAAATTTGCATGAAAAATAAATCAAAAGCATTGTTTATTAGTGGTTTATGAAGCCTGTAAATTATGAAAAATATAGTGATGAAGCTCTCGTTCAATTAATTTTGGATACGCAGAATAGTGAGTTTTTTCGAATAATTTATATCAGGTATATTCAAAAAGTAACTCAGAAATGCTATAGCTTTCTTAAAAACAAACAGTTAGCTTCCGAATTCGCTAAAGATATCTTATCCAAAGCATATGAAAAACTCGGGAGTTATAAAGGGAATTCAAGTTTTTCTTCCTGGTTGTTTTCTATTACCTATAATTATTTAATCGATCACCTAAGAAAAAAGAAACAATTACACTACCCCAACTGGAATTCCGAAAATGACATTCCCGAAATAATTGATGAGGTTAGCTCAAATGTCGATGAATTAAATTACGAAAATCTCATTATTATTATGGAACAAATCCACCCCGAAGAAAAAGCATTGCTCCTGATGAAATATCAGGATGGTCTTTCGCTTAGAGACATTGCTTCATCCCTGGCCATTAGCGAAGATGCTGTGAAAATGAGATTGAAGCGAGCCAAGTCAAGAGTAGTATACCTCTACGAACAAACTTTCGAATAAACATTTTTTTTTCGTTACTTTTATTATTTCCGTCGTCAAAATACTGAAACAATTTTTTTTGTGGTATGATTGATGACCTTTTTAAAAGTAGTGAGGATTATGTTCCGGAAGCAGTTACTTCCCAACTGGAAGGACATTTCCCACACTGTCTGAATGTAGAATGGTCAACCATTGAAAATGATTTTGAAGCCATATTCTATGTGGATGAAATTGAACATATTGCAAGAATTTCAGCCCAGGGTAAACTCATCGAGTACAAAAAAAATTTAAAATTTTGCGATGTTCCATCTAAGATAAAAACACATTGCGAACCCTATGGAGAAATAATGAGCGCCATCTTTATATGCTCAAACGCTACTAAAAAATACGAAATAATCACCCAAAGACCATTGATTATTAGGAGCTTGCTGATATTTAGTGAAGAAGGCTCCCTGTTGGAATTAAGAGGTCTGCCTGCTGCCTGATTCTAAAAATATTTATTCTTTCAACGATTTTCTGGCCAATAGAATACTGGCATTTAATTCGAATCCAATTAAAACAATCAGCGAATTAAAATACACCCAAAGCAGGATTAACAATAATGTCCCAATAGATCCATATAATACATTGTACTGCGCCACATTGTTGGCATAAAAATTAAATCCAATATTAATTAACATCATAAAAATGGTTGCAAGGCTAGAGCCTGCAGAGAAAAATTTAAATGGTGTCTTACGTGCTGGCCCCCAATAATAAATAAAAGAGATCCCAAAATAAGTGAGTAAGAGCAAAACTAACCACCTGCTCCATTGAATTAATAATATCACAAATCTGTCGTGTATCAGATTCTTGTCGTCCAAATAGTTGAAGAACGCAGTTCCGGTGGTGAGAGCCGCAATGGCAATAACCAAAAGAATGGCCAATAGAAAGACCAAAACAATGGCTACCCAACGTTGCATAAAGATTCCTCTGGATTCTATGGTATGGTACGAGGCATTAAAAGCATCAATAAGGCTGTTGATCCCATTCGTTGCGAAAAACAGGGCAAGGAAAAAACCCAGACTTAACAAACTTCCTCTCGGACGGGTTACAATATCAATCACAGTAGATTCTACTGCTTCCCAGGCTTTATTTGGGGTGATGTCTTTTAGCAATCCAAGTAAAATCTCCTGAAAATTTTCAATGGGGATAAATGGAATCAGAGTAAACATGAAAATAAGAGCCGGAAAAAGTGCGAGGAATAAACTAAATGAAATGGCTGAAGCTCGGGTTGTAATGGCTCCATTCATGACACCTTTCACAAAGAAGGTGAGAACCTTATATATTGGAACATTATCAAATCCGGGGATAACTATTGTACGTAGCCAAAGCAGTTTGTTTTTCACAGCAATGAAGGTATTATAAAAGTGCTTGCAAACTCAAATCGAGGCTTTTTATTTGATGAGTTAATGCTCCAACCGAAATATAATCAACTCCAGTTTCTGCATAAACTCTTAAGTTGTCGGCCGTGATGCCGCCACTGGCTTCTGTCTCAAAACGATGCCCAATTTTTCCAATAGCTTCTTTCAAGGTTTCCGGATCGAAATTATCTAACATAATTCTATCTATTCCACCTTTTTCTAAAACTATTTCCAACTCATTCATATTCCTGACTTCAATCTCAATTTTCAATCTCAAATCATTCTTTGTTAGATACTTGTGGCAGGCATCGATGGCCTGAATTATGCCTCCACTAAAATCGACATGGTTGTCTTTAATCATGATCATATCGTACAAGCCCATGCGGTGGTTTTTTGCCCCGCCCAAAACAACCGCTTCTTTTTCCAAAAGACGCATGAGCGGTGTAGTTTTTCGGGTATCTAGTAATTGAGTTTTGGTCCCTTCGAGGAGTGCAATATATTTGCTTGTGGTCGTAGCTATACCGCTCATCCTTTGCATATAATTCAAAGCCAATCGTTCTGCCGATAAAATCGCTATAGATTTTCCACTGACTTCGAAAATAATATCGCCTTTATTGATTTTTTCACCATCGTTTATAAAAATCTTTATATCTGTCGCAGAATCAATTTGCTTGTAAACCATTTCTGCAATTCTAACTCCAGCCAAAACACCACTTTCTTTGGCAACGAGCCTGGCTTTCCCTCTGGCATGGGCTGGAATGGTTGATAACGATGTGTGATCGCCACTTCCGAGATCTTCTTCAAGGGCAAGCCTGATATGTTGTTCAATGGTCATAGGATATTTATTCTTTTTCAATTTGTAATTGTATAATTTTAAGCTCCTTATTGACAAGGATATATACTCTCCAGTTGATTTGCCCTGAAGTCATATTACAAACGGCATATTGAGTCAAATCGTTACTCGAACCTTTGTGTTTTATGGTAAATGAACTTACATTGTTTGATTGCAGAAAATCTTTTATCAATACAGTTGCCTGAGGCTTCCCAAATGTTCCATCATTCGTCAAAATGCTTATGTCGATAGATTGAGCCAGATTATTTCCAATTCTTTGAGAATCGTTTGTTAAAAACGCTTGAGAAATATCGTCAAAAACGTCTTTTTTATCCTGAGCAATCATTACTGTGCCCGGGAATAAGAGGACTAAAAGCACTATTATTTTTTTCATATTGTGGAGATTTAATACTTTGTAATATATTAAATATCAATAACTAAATAAATTCAAACGATAATCGAAAAAACAATAACATCAAAGAATTACATTTAATTTCTACAAAAATTAACCTTCCCGCATTTCCTGGATTATGATTCTGCTTAATTGGCAAATTAATTTTTAGTACCCGCAAAAATAGCAATATTATGGCCAAATTATATTTATTTTTTGCTTTTATTGATTGTGGTTGAGCTGTAAGAGATAGTATATTAACGATGTCGGAAAGTTTTTTTAATGATTTACTCCAAATTTGCTCGTTGAGATTTTGTTAAAAAACTAATAAAGTTGGTCATTTATTCCTGCCTATGGTTCATTTATAACGGTTTTATTAAGTTTGCAAAAAAAACGGATGAAATAACCAATCTTGATGTATTGCTAATAGCAAAATCTAAAGAAATGGGTCTATTGTCCCTCGTTTAAAAGCAATTGAACCTAAAATGAAGATTACACTTCTGGTTGTTGGAAAAACAAGTATCGATTATGTTCAGTCTGGTATAAATATGTATCAGTCGAGAATTAAACGATATATTCCATTTCAAATAGAGGTAATTTCCAATTTGAAAAATGTAAAGAATTTGAGCGAAGATGAGCTTAAAATTAAAGAAGGGGAGGCTATTTTGAACAAAATCTCGAACAACGATTTTTTGGTGCTTTTGGATGAGCGGGGAAAAAACCTGACCAGCATTGAATTCTCAACTTTTATTCAATCAAAAATGGTTCAGGGAATGAAGAATCTGGTTTTTTTGATTGGAGGTGCCTATGGTTTTAGTTTCGCTGTTTATGAAAGAAGTAACGACCAACTAAAACTTTCATCAATGACTTTCTCGCATCAAATTATACGAATAATATTTATGGAACAATTGTATCGCGCATTTAGTATTTTAAACAATGAACCCTATCATCATGAATAAACCTATTGTTTACCTGTATTTTACTATCTTTTTATTGGTGCGGCTTTCAGTAATGGGGAAGCAGTCTGATTTGCATTGGGTCTTTGATTATGGAAATGATAGTTTTGATACCGATATTCGTTCAATAACAACTGATAAAGCAAATCATCTGTTTCTTTTCACCGATTTTGAAGATCAATTTCAAATGGGTGAGGAAGTCTTGGAATCCAATGGCGATGCCGATTTGGCTTTAGTATCAATTAATCAAGATGGAAGTATAGCCTGAACCATGAGCGATGGTGGAATCAACGACCAGTTTGCTCAAAAAGTAATTTGCGATTCTGAAGGAAATCTTTATCTCATGGGCAAATTCAGTCAATCCATGAGCATTAACAATCAGATTTTTAACAGTAATGGAGCTTTCGATATGTTTTTGGCAAAATATTCCAATTCTGGTGAATGCGAATGGGTTAAAACTTTTGGGAGACCCAATTCCGAGTCTTTTATTGATATGGAAATTGTTTATGAATCTATTGTAATTGCAGGCAGATTTTACGATTACACCGTGTTGGAAACCGATACCGTCTATAGCTCTGATGAAACCGATTTATTTGTTGCAAAGCTTGACTTGTATGGCAATATATTGGCAACTTTTTCTGCTGGCGGTGAAGGTGTTGACCAAATATCCGCTATCACTGCCGATACTTATGGAAATATTTATATTGCGGGCGATTTTAATAAAACGATTAGTTTCGGGGAAATTTCCTTTGATGCTGGCGATAAACTCGGTTTATATTTGGCAAAACTAAATAATAGCCTTCAGGTTCTGTGGGCATATCAATTTCAAGGCGACGATCTAAAGCCAGTAATAAAAATTGAAGCAGGTTCCACAGGTGATATAGTCGCCACAGGAACTTTTAGTTCATCGATTTATCTCGGAAACCAGGTATTAACTACTGCAGAATTCGATGAGGACATCTATTTTGCAAAATTCTCAACCAATGGCGATGTACATTGGGCACAAAGATTTTATAGTTCATCCATGGAATCGGTGGTCAGCCTTTCGCTTGATCATTTGGGCAACGCACATATCTCAGGTCATTATTTGAACCATATTCATTTTGGAGAAATTGTGCTGCCCTATAATCTTTGTTGCGGAAGTAATGAAGTGTTTGTTGTAAAAATTAGTCCCGATGGTTCAATTGCTCAGGCTCAGCAAATTACCGGAGAACGTGCCAATATTACCGATATTGCTGTCCCTAACCCCAACCATTTTTTTATCGTTGGCCAATACAGCAACGAAATAGCTATACGCGATCAAATTCTCGAAAGTCCTTATTCGAAAAAAATATACATTGCCTATTTTAAAGATGATACCTGGCTTTCCGCAAATCAAACTATCCCATCTTCTTCGATTAAAATATATCCAACGATTTCCAGCTCCGGTTTTTACCTTGAAACTCTGGATAATAATCATCGGAAATTTAGCATTATTGTAACCAATAGCTTAGGTCAACTTATTGAATATAAACCACTAAACTCTGGAATTTCAGCATTTGGATTAAACTATAGACCTGATATTTATCATTTCAAAGTTACTATTAGCAATAAGAGTATATATTCAGGTACTCTAATGAAAAACTAATTTTTCATAATTGAAAACCGTCCCTCATAGGTAAATCATTAAATTTGCATCAAATTTAGTTTCAATGCCCAAAGCAACCCATGTTTATTTAATGCTGTTTTACCTTTTGCTGACTATGGTTGGCAACTCCCAAATAATAGCAGATTCATCAGAAACCAGGTTGAAAAACGTAAACATGCAAGATGCTATGGATCAAGACACTATGGATGCGAATTTACCTAATATACAGGAGCAAACGACCAACAATTCCGCTGTGTTCGACTTCTTTATTAAATTGGATACACTTGATGTATACAGACATGGCTTTTTTCGCGACAGCATTAATTATTCCAACAGGTTATTTATCGATACAACCAATCATAATTCAGCTGATTATGATCCGTCTGGGCTTTTCTCCAACGAATTTAATAATTTAGGTATCATCGGTTCAGCCCATGAATCGCGTGTTTTTTCTACGAATAATCAAATGGGTTTCAACGCTGGTATCAGCTCCAATAATGGGTTTATTTGGTCTCCTGCAAACATTCAATTATATGATGTTAAAACCCCATTCACCGAATTGTTTTACCTTATGGGGTCCAAAAGGGAGAATGTTTTAAAATTTACACATGCTCAGAGTTTTCTGAATCAGCAGGTGAGCCTGAATATGAACTTCAGATTATTTAATCATTTAGGAGCTTATAAAAGACAAAAAACAGATGTTAAGAATTTTATTGTTGGTGGTAGTTATCAAACTGTGGATAAGCGATATCATTTTAATGCACAATACTACCATAATAAATTAGTATTGCAGGAAAATGGCGGACTGGAAAATCGTTCAGATTTTGAAGAAAATCTGGAAAGTAATAGAGAAGTCATAGCGATAAATTTATCAAATGCTGCAAATCTGATAAGAATTTCAGGTGCTGCAGTGACTCAAAACTTTTATTTTTCCAAATCTGAGCCAGATTTATCGGCAATTCCAGATACTAATATTATTGATTTCAAAGCATTTACAGTTACTCACTATAAAAAGCCCTATTTTGATCCCGTGAGTCATTTGGGAAAATTAAGTCATTATTTTAATTACGAACGACAGAACTTCAAATACACCGACTCCGACCAATCATCAACACTCTATAATGGTTTGCCATTTTACCCAACCTATGATAGCACTAGTTATACCGATACCATAGGACTTAGAAAATATGTAAATGAGTTGACTTATTCAAATTCTGATTATAAGGACTTTGCGGGAAAACCAAAATGGATAAACTTCTTTTTTGGAGCCAGGCATGAATATACTCAATACTTTCAATCCTGCCAAAAGACTGATTTTCAGAATTATGCCATCATTGGTGGTGTATTTGTCAATTTTGCAAAGCAATTAAGTCTTTCGTCAGATTTTGCATATTATCAGGGAGATCATTTGGCCAATGATTTCTATTTTGGTGCTAAAGTTTTTATTAAAATAAAATCGAATTTATTTACAGGCGGACTTCAATTGACTCACAAAGAACCCGATATATTTTATAAATCATTCCATTCTTCGAGATTTTTTTGGAACAATAATCTGAGTAAAACCGACATTCAAAATTTGCATGCAAAATTCGATCGGGAAAAACTATACCTGAATTTTAGTTTACAAAACATTATAAATTATGTTTACATCGACCAAACCCTTCAGCCTGTTCAGTATACTGGAAATATTCAGTATTTGCTGCTGCTTGTAAGAAAAGACTTCCGTTTAGGACCCTGGGGAAGCGATATCTCAATGGCCTACCAGAAGGTTTCGGTTCCTACGGTAATCAGAGTACCTGATTTTACCGGAAAGGCCAGACTTTTTTACTTTAACGAGTTTTTTAATAAGGCACTTGATTTGGAAATCGGATTGGAATTCAACTATTTTACATCCTATTATGCCAATAAATATATGCCTGCTTTAAGATTGTTTCATTTGCAGGATGACCAAACTATTGGAGATTATATATTTATGGATGCATACCTAAATGCGAAAATTGGAAAGGCCAGACTATTTGTGCGATACGATCATTTTAATGCCGGATTAATGGATTACAATTACTATTCAAGTCCTGGCTATCCTGCCCAGGACGCGGCTTTTAGATTTGGGGTTAACTGGATTTTATTCAATTGAAAATCAGTTCAGCAAGCTGTTAAAGGTTTGTTAAGGAACAACCATCGCTAAATTTTAGCTGTTCTTTGAAGTAAGTGGACAATATATTATGTGCTGAACATGCTATATCAACTACCTCTAATCAAAAAATTACTAATGTTTAAAATCTAAATTTTATGAAGAAAAATTTTACACTCACCTTTTTAATCGCACCTGCAGTTATAGCTTTGTTTTTTGCCGGAACCCTTTATCATAATGGAAGTCCTGGAGGAAAGTCAGGTAGCCCGGGTGATAATAATGCTACTTGCACTCAATGTCATTCAGGAACTCCTGTCGCAGTCGATGGATGGATAACTTCCAATATCCCCGCGTTAGGCTATGTAGTTGGGGAAACTTATACGATCACAGCAACGGGTACTCATAATGGTGTTGGCCGTTTTGGCTTTGAACTAACAGCTGAAGATTCCAATGGGAACAAGGTAGGTCAGTTTACAATAATCAATTCCGAAACCCAATTGACGAACTCAAATCATGCAGTTACTCACACCAACGCTGGAATAACTCCACAAAACAACGCAAAAACCTGGACATTAAATTGGACAGCACCAGCAACCGATGTTGGACTAATTACATTTTATGGTGCTTTCAATGCCGCCAATAATAATGGAGGTACCAGCGGTGATGTAGTTTATAAATCTACTCTTGCCGTCGACGAATCATCGGTGGGTACCAATAATCAGGAAATAGTTAAAAAACTTATTATATCGCCTAACCCAGCCAATAACAATGTGAGATTTTTTCTTGGTTCAGAAACGGGCAGTATTTCTGTGGTAGACATGACTGGTAAGTTAGTTCTTTATAATGATGACTACAAAAGCGGAGATGACATTAATATTTCTACTATTAGAAATGGGGTTTATATGATAACCTTTGCAAATGAAACCAAAAGATTAACTCAAAAGATGGTTAAGAAATAGCCTTAATAAATTAATATTTTTAGTGGATTCTGCTTAGAATCTGCTTATAAATCGCCAAATGAAATTAAGAATTATCTTAATTGTTTGGTGATTTTTTATTTTTATCACTTGTAATATAATGATAACCAACAATTAATAATTATTAAAATAATTTTATATTAAATGATAATCGAATCAATTAAAGATTACTTTTGCACCCGTTTTAGCACGATACGGAAGTATTAGCGTTAGGCAAAGAGTTCATT
>DYSN01000085.1 GCA_020718205.1 Draconibacterium orientale | reverse complement strand
GGCAGAACCAATTCCTTACCTGTTCCAAGACTCAGGTAGCTAAGAATTTTTGGGTAATAGCCCAGGTAAGTTACTTTGATACTTACCCTTCCCACCGCAATGTCGGTGAAGGAAAATTTACCCGATTCATCGGTCGAAACCCCCACAAAGGGATTGCTGTTTTCGATAATCACATTGGCTCCAAACAGCGGTTCGCCCGAAATATTATCCAAAACAATACCGCTGATATTCTGCTTAAAAGCTCCCTGACTGAAGGCAAAACCAGAAAGGATTGTCGCCGTCAAAAGGAATAAAAATTTAATTCTGTATCTCATTTGCCAGGTTTTTTTAATTTTTTTAAACGAGTCATTTCTAATAACAATTTTTGCTTTTCGCGGTTGCAATCCCCAACGATTTTAAAATCGATGCAAAGGAAATACAGGCAAATTAAATTGTCAAAAATAGATTACAGGCGGGAAAGTTTTGTGGTGAATGGGAGTCGGGTTATGCGAATGGGAAGCTTGTGGGACGAATGGGAAGGCAAAAATCAAAGGGTATCAACTTTTTCCGGATTGTTAATCGGAAAACTACGGCTCAGCGGAACTGTGAAGTCTAAATGGTCGAAGTGAAGACTGTAATTGCGGGCATTGCCGCTCACTTTTTTCACGTGATTAAAATTGGCCATATAACTTCGGTGGCAACGTTTAAGAAATTCATTATCTGATAGTTCCGAAGTTAAATTGGTCAAAGTATTCCGCATGAGTTTGTTTTTAAGGGAATGATTGGAATCGTAATAAAATACTTTAACATAATTTCCTTCAGATTTTATGCAAACCAAATCGTCGGGGTGAATGGTTAATTTGTCTTTTTCGGAGTCGGTGGTTATTGAAATGAGGGCGGAATTAGCGGCAGGATGTGGTTCTTTAATAGAGTGTTCGATGGATTGAGCGATGGTGGTATTCCGCTGAGTCAGGTATTTTTCGGCAATCAGTATGAAAAATGCGGAAGGAAAAACACCAACGGCCACAGTAATAAATATAAATGATAAGATGCTGTGATCCACGGCATTTTCCGATCCAAGGCTATGATTATAGACCCAGTTTAAAATTCCTATTGCAATCATTATTAATGAATTGAAAAGGATACTTTTTCTGATTTTCCATTTCTCAACGTCGAAATATGCGGGAAATATCGATGGCAGGGCAAATGCCGAAAAGAGAGCTACAAAAAAAGTGATAAAGAAAAACCCCAGCAAATAAATGGGGATATTTAGCTTGACTTCCGATATTTGAAAAGGCTGAAAGATAAGCAAGAAGGCATAGATGAAACCGGCAAAACCCAGAGCCGAGAAAACCTTCTGCTTTGAAGATTCCATAAAAGGAAAAGGGCGGTCTAGCCAATTATTTTTCATATAGTGTTTTGCTCTCAAACGCGGTTATAAAAATACTTCTTTTCTGTTTTTAGCTCATATTATTTTAAAGATTTCAGACATTAGAAGTCACATCCCTGTTAAAATGTTGGATGATAGAAGCCACCGCCATATCGCCGGTAACATTAATGGTGGTTCGAAGCATGTCTAAGGGCCGATCGATGGCAAAAATGAGTGCCAGTCCTTCGCTTGGAACGCCAACCGAGTTGAGAACAATCACCAGCATTACCATACCTGCACCAGGGACAGCGGCTGAGCCAATGCTGGCTAAGGTAGCGGTTAGAATGATAGTGAGTTGTTGTGAAAAGGTTAAATCAATGCCAAAAGCAGTGGCTATAAATACTGCGGCAACAGCCTGATAGAGGCTTGTTCCATCCATATTTACCGTGGCACCAATGGGCAGAACAAAGCTGCTTACTTCGTGCGAAATCTTTAAGTTTTTCTCACAACATTCCATGGTCACGGGTAAGGTGGCCGCCGAGGAACTGGTGCTAAAAGCCAGTAATTGAGCAGGAGAAATGGCTTTAAAGAAAGCCAGGGGTTTGGTTTTGGTCAATAATTGTAATAGCAACGGATAAAATACAAACGCAACAATAACCAATCCAACAATAACCGTGAGTGCATACCAACCCAATGCGGTAAACAAAACCATATCGCCTTTTAAATCAACAATGATGGCTCCCAACAAGGCAAAAACCCCAATGGGTGCAAATTCCATAATAATATCGATGGTTTTTAAAATGACCGAATTCATCCCATTGAAAAAGGCGCTAACCACTTTGGTTTCTACGGCGGGAACCAAAATAATGGCAATGCCCAGAATAACCGCAAAGAATATCATTTGGAGCATATTTCCATTATCCGATGCCGAGGCAACAATATTATCGGGGATAATATCAACTAAAAATTGCAGGGGTGACTGATTTTCAAACTTTTCGGCATCGGCCTGCCGTTGCTGAACCTGTTCGTTGAACATGGCTGAAAACTTTTGCTGGTCGGCATCAGAAAAACCTTCGCCCGGCGCTATGATATTCACCATAACCAAACCAATAGAAATGGCCGCGATGGTAGTAAAAATGTAGATGCCAAATGTTTTAAGTCCCATTTTACTGAGCTTGGTCATATCCTTCAAATTGCTGATTCCGGTGATGAGCGAGAAGAAAATGAGCGGCATGGCAATGAGCTTGAGCATATTGATAAAGATATGTCCAAAAGGCTTTATATAGTTAGTTGTAAACGCACCGCTATCAGTCTGCAGCGCGATAATTCCATAAATAATTCCTAAACCCATGCCTATCAAGATTTTCCAGTGCAGGGCGAGCGGTTTTCGGTTTTTAACTGATTTCATTTAGAGATTATTTTTAATAAGATACTGGTTCATTTCGTTTTGAAATTCATGCTTGTTTTGGTCATTGGTTTCGGATTCGTATTCCATTACCTCGTCGCCGGGTTTTAGGAATTCCAGCAGCCTGAGACTGTGGTCGGAATGAATAAGCTTATTTTGGGTGGTGTAAATCAAAGCTACTTTTGAATGAGTCAGACGCAAAAACTTCCATGTCGGGAATTTATACTGTCCAAATTTGCTGTGTGGAAGCCACCAAAAATACTTTTTTAGCATGACTTCGTTCCAGCTATAGGCTGGATTTTCCAAAACCACTAAATCGGGATTTTCATTCGCGGCCAATTGTGCAGCCATTCCCGCTCCAAATTCCTGTCCATAAACAAGGAGTGGGAGGGTATCGGCCATTTTCGAAACCAGCTTATACCACTGCTCGGCATCGCTGTAGAACTCACTTTCTGCTTCGTAATTTCCCACCGATTTTCCATTGCCTCTATATTCGGGAAGAATAAGGCTATAGCCCCGGTTATAGAAAAAGTTGTTTTGGGGGTTGAATTTTTCGCTCAAATAGTCGCCGGAAGGGAATATTAAAACCAAACCCCGGGAATTCTCCTTATAAAAGAGTACGGCATGGAGTTTTATGTTTTGGTTGAAATCAATATTGATTTCCTGAAAGTCTACAGGAAAACTATATGCTCCTTCGTAGGGTTTTTTCTCAAAAAAATAGTTGGTTTCATTTTGCAACAAATAGCTGGCAGCAGCAATGTAGAGCAAAATGGCAGCAATTCCCCGTATGATAAATTTTCTACTCAAAATTTGACTTTTAATAACGCAAAGTAAACAAAAAAATGACGACCCTGCCCTTAAACAATCACCGTCTTTTTTTTATTTATAATACCATGTTGATGCGATTAAAAATCTGAAAATAATTTATTTAGTTGATATTGGCATTTAAAAATCCTTATAAAATACACGGAATGGATGAAAAAGTCAGGTACTTCCGGTAAATTTTTCTATGGGTTTGAAAATTTTAACAAGTTGATAATGAATATTATAATGAATAATTTCGCAAAAGACAATGATGTTTTTTAGAATTTTAACATATTATTTTTGTTAGATTTAAAAAATTATTAAATCAATTAAAATAAAGATTATATTTGTCGTTCAATTATAATTTAATACAATGAAAAAAGGAACAGTAAAATTTTTTAATGGATCCAAAGGTTTTGGGTTTATTGTTGATGACGAATCAAAAAAAGAATTCTTTGTGCATGCCACAGGGTTAGTAGATGAAATCCGTGAAGGCGACGCCGTAGAGTTCGAACTTAAAGAAGGAAAAAAAGGATTAAATGCAGTGAATGTTAAAGTGATCTAAGATATATTTAATTTTCTTTTAAGTACTAAAAAGACCGCCTTGTTCAAGGCGGTCTTTTTATTTATAACCCCTTATTTTATTGGCCATTAAATCTAAAGAAAGGAAATTTTTTTCGGGAGCGGCATTGTATTTGGAACAAATACTTAAAAACGAATCATGGTTCCAGGGGGTTGAAAAAAGATGCCAATCGGTGGGATATTCATCAGATTGAACCACAAAGCCATCAGTCGAAGCTTTTATAATGGAAAATGAGCTTAAACTCATGGTCATGCCATCGCCCACCGCCTTCATATAGCTTTCCTTTAAAGTCCACAGCCTGTAGAAATAGCTGATTTGCAGCTCTTCAGATTCCTGCTGATGTATATCGTTGATTTCCTGGGGAGTAAAAAACCGTTCGGCCACTTTTCTGCGATCCTTTTTAATGCATTCCACATCCACACCCACAGGCCTGTCGCTATAGCAAACCACCACATATGCGCCACTGTGGCTAATGTTGAAAAACTGCTCCTGATTGTTTTTTAAAAAGGGTTTCTCTTGTTCATTGTATTCAAATTCAACTGATTGCATAGGGATTTTTAATAATTCGGAATAAAAACACCTCACCATCAATTGCCCAATAAAATACCTTTGCTGATCCTGTGGAAACTTATATCGCGTCATTCCCTCGTAGATAGTCTGTGGAATTTTTGAAGCATATTTTCGATGAAAACTGATAAAAGTTTCATCGTCAACCAGTTCGTAGGTATAGAGTTTCAGCATATATAAGATTTATGATATCAAATACAAGATTATTGTTGTCGATAGCTCTTCATTTTCTCCCGGCTAAAGCGCAAATATCGTCTATCTGAAGGATAAATGCCAAATCTATGTAGCGTCCACATAAGAATAAGCGGAACAAAGAAGCCAATCAAACCACCAAACCAAATATCGACAAAGAAATGCTGGAGCAGCCAAACCCGCGAAATTGCTGTAAGAGAAGCTGTTAATAGAAGTAAATAATGAAGCCATGGCTTGTTATCATGAGCCAGAATTAGAAAGAGAGCCACCAGAAAAACGGTTTGAGAATGCCCCGAAGGAAAAGTGTGCAAGCTGTGAATCTCAACACCTGTAACTTTATGCAACTTGTCAAAATCAGCAATATATAATGATGGCCGAACGAGCTCGCTAAATATCCCATTTTTTAAAACCACCTGAACTATAAATGCTTCCAAACCAATCGAAACAGCAAAAAAAGCACTCAAAACATAGCTTCTAAAAAGAAGCAGTACGAAAACCGGAATAAAAATCAAACCATCGCCCAACCAGGTGATATAGAAGAAAAATGCGTCGGCAAAGGGGTGATGCATTTGATTTAACGCAAGACTGATGGCTTCCTTTTTCAATAAAAGCAGGGGAGAACCGGGTAAAAAAAGCAAGGCCGCAATAGCGAAAGCCACACGTACATTTCTACTCTTAAACAAAACATCCGATTTTCTAAGATAATTCATGTTGTAAAAATACATCAACAAATAATAACTCCGGTAGAATGGTTCGCTGATTTCTGCGAAAGTCAAAACAAGGTATATAATATGGCAGAGTCCGCGATGTTTTGCTATTATTGTAAAGAAATAAATAAAACAAACAAAACCATAATCAAATGAGACATATATTGTTCATAATGATGGCTTTAGTGATTTCGCTACCGGTCATTGCCGAGAAAAAAGAAAAGAAAAAAGAGGAGGATAAAAAGGCTTACGAGTTCACCATGATTAAGGAAATTACTTCGTCGGCTGTGAAAAATCAATACAGATCGGGAACCTGCTGGAGTTTTGCGGGAACTGCTTTTCTCGAAACAGAGCTTTTAAGGATTGGCAAAGGCGAAATTGACCTGGCCGAAATGTTTAGCGTGAGATATATTTACGAGCATAAAGCTGCACAAACAGTTCGTTGGCACGGAAATTTGAACTTCGGTATGGGCGGAAATTTTCACGACGTACTCTGGGTTTATAAAACCTTTGGCATGATGCCCGAATCGGCTTATGCCGGTCTCAATTATGGTGAAGAAAAACATGTGCATGGCGAAATGGATGCTCTGCTGGATAGCTATATAAAAACCATCATTAATAATCCGAACCGAAAAATCAGCTCTGCCTGGACAAAAGGATTTAATGGCATTCTCGATGCTTATCTTGGTGCTGTTCCTGAGACTTTTACAGCGGATGATGCTTCCTTTTCTCCAAAATCCTACGCCGTTTCTCTCGGTTTGAATATGGACGATTATGTGGAAATCACTTCCTTCAATCATCATCCTTTCTACGAATCTTTTGTTCTCGAAATACCTGATAACTGGATGCTGGCAAATTTTTATAATGTTCAGCTGGAAGATTTATTGAGCATTGTTGAAAATGCCTTAATGAATGGATATTCAGTGGGTTGGGATGCCGATGTGAGCGAAAAAGGCTTTAGCTGGAAAAATGGAGTGGCATTGATCCCCGATGAAGAAAAACCAGAAATTGAAGGCATGGAAAGCGATAAATGGTTGAATATAGATGAAAAGGAAAAAGAGAAAAAACTCTACGCCTTTGAAAAACCTGTGAAAGAAGCCGTTGTTGACCAAAAGGCACGTCAGGCTCAGTTCGATAATTACAAAACCACCGACGACCATTTAATGTTGCTCACCGGAATTGCCACCGATCAGCGGGGAGAGAAATTCTTCAAGGTAAAAAACAGTTGGAGCGAGTTGGGAAGTCCCTATAAAGGCTATTTCTTTGTTTCGACTCCGTATGTTCAGCTAAAAACCGTGAGTATATTGGTTCATAAGAACGCTATTCCGGCATCAATAAAAGAAAAACTAGGTTTAAAATAAAGGATTGTATAAACACTGCATGGCTTTGAGAATAATTCCTTAGAGCCGGAGGTTAAAAACTATTTGTTCCATTCATGGCGGGTTGAATAAAAAAACAAATTCAAATGAAACTAAAATTTACGCTGGCACTGTTAGCTGTGCTCCTTATAAAATCATCGTTTCTTAATGCTCAAGTAATTGTAAACGAGGGAAGTAACAGAAACTATGCGCTCCTGTCCGACGAAGACGGAGAATATCCCGATTGGATTGAGCTCTACAATTCGGGCAATTCGGCGGTAAATCTTGAAAACTATTCACTGACCGACAAAACATCGAACCCCGATAAATGGATTTTCCCATCAACCGAATTGGCTCCGGGTGCTTATCTAACTCTTTTTTGCAGCGGCAAGGATCGTACTCCCGAAACAGGATTTACTCCGGTGGCATATTCCACAGGTTACACTCCACAAATTGGCCGGAACACGCATCCTTTTTATAATAACTTTTACCGGGATGGAGTTTCATCGATTCTAATTAATACATGCTCCTACAGCTCAACAGGTTACACATCAAATTCCATATTTAACCAAACTACCACCGATTTTCTCTCCACCGTATTTGCCTTTCAGGATGGTGGCTCGGATGCCTGCAATGCACCCCAGGGAAATCCGGTTTTTCAGCGGCCTAATATCAAATTAAATGGCATTACGATAGGAAACGGAACCATTCAAAACTCTGCAACTACTTTAATGCTAAATTAGATATGTTTTCACTCAAAAACTTGTAGTGCCAAAAAAATTAGTAATTTCAAGTCAATGATAACCGGTTGGCACGAGCACTAATTGGGGTTTATTTTCGGGGTTTCTTATCATCCTTTACGAAATAACATAAAAATCACTTCAGGTTTTTGGCAGAATTAATAGAATGAGTACTTTTGTTACTCATTTTTTTTGCCTTCCCTCCGGGTTGTTTGTGAAGATAATTTCGGTCTATGAAATTGGTCAACAGTATAATAGCAAGGGTTCATGTTGCAAAGAAGTCATTATTTAATGTAAACCAAACAAGCGCTGGTTAGCTTGATAACCAAACTTGTAAAATATGAATATTAACAAAAACAAAGCATTATGAATAACGGGAATTATAAAATTGGTGTCATTGGCCTGGGTTATGTGGGTTTGCCTTTAGCAGTTGAGTTTGGGAAAAAATTTAAGGTTGTTGGATTCGACATCAACAAATCCCGTGTTGCTGAACTGAACCACGGGCACGATGCTACCCTTGAAGTGGAGGACGAAAACCTGAAACAAGTTTTGATGGCAAGGGAAAACAGCGGTTTGTTTTTAACAACCGAGCTTGACGAAATCCGTTCCTGTAATATCTATATTGTCACAGTGCCAACTCCTATAGACGAGTTTAAACGCCCCGATCTCACTCCTTTAGTAAAAGCCAGCGAAACGGTTGGAAAGGTTATCTCCAAAGGCGATATTGTGATTTATGAAAGCACCGTGTATCCTGGAGCTACCGAAGAAGACTGCCTGCCGGTGATTGAGAAAGTGAGTGGCCTTAAGTTTAACTTTGATTTTTTTGCAGGATATAGCCCCGAACGAATCAATCCGGGCGACAAAATAAATACCCTGCTCACCATTAAAAAAATTACCTCAGGTTCCACCCCCGAAATAGCCGATGTGGTTGACGAATTGTACAACAGCATCCTGCTCAACGGAACGCATAAGGCATCGTCTATTAAAGTGGCCGAAGCAGCCAAAGTGATTGAGAATGCCCAGCGCGACCTCAATATCAGCTTTGTGAACGAGTTGGCTTTAATATTCGACCGCCTTGGAATCGACACCAACGAGGTGATTGATGCTGCCGGAACCAAATGGAATTTTATCAAATTCCGCCCCGGACTGGTTGGCGGACATTGCATTGGAGTAGATCCCTACTATCTGGCATTTAAGGCCGAAGCCGTGGGATATCATCCCGATGTAATCCGGTCGGGAAGAAGGGTTAACGATAATATGTCGCAATTTGTGGCCGATAAAGTAATCAAGCTCATGATAAAAAAGGGGCTTAAGATACTCGATAGCAAGGTGTTGCTTCTGGGGGTTACCTTTAAGGAAAATTGCCCCGACATCAGAAATACCAAAGTGGTTGATATAGTTGATGCGCTTCAGGATTATGGCTGTCAGCTCGACATTTACGATCCCTGGGCCAATCCCGTTGAGGTGAAGCACGAGTATGGAATCGTTACCATGGAGAAAAACGTGGATATATACGCCAAAAAATACGATGCTGTGATATTGGCAGTGAGCCACGAACAGTTTGGCCAAATTGATTTTGCACGTTTAACAAATGGCTCTCAATCGGTAATATTCGACATTAAAGGATATTTACCCAAGCATTTGGTTGATGGTCGTTTATAGTCAATTTCTATTAAATTCCTGATTCATGAAATACAATCTCTCTAACATCAAGGAGCTTGAGGCGGAATCTATTCATATTATCCGCGAGGTAGCTGCTGAGTTCGAAAATCCTGTGATGCTCTACAGCATTGGAAAAGACTCATCGGTAATGGTTCGCTTAGCCGAAAAAGCCTTCGCCCCCGGCAAAGTTCCCATTCCGCTCATGCATATCGACAGCAAGTGGAAATTCCGGGAAATGATAGATTTCCGAGACCATTATACCAAGACCAATAACTGGGATTTAATAGTCCACTTTAATGAAAAAGGTTTTGCGGAAGGCATTGGCCCCTTTAGCCATGGAAGTAAGGTGCATACCGATATCATGAAAACCCAGGCTTTGCTCAGCGGATTGGATAAATATAAATTCGATGCTGCCTTTGGAGGTGCCCGCCGCGACGAGGAGAAAAGCCGTGCTAAGGAGCGAATCTATTCATTCAGAGATAAATACCACCAGTGGGATCCTAAGAATCAAAGGCCTGAGTTGTGGGATATTTACAATGCCAAGGTCCACAAGGGCGAGAGCATTCGGGTTTTCCCCATCAGCAACTGGACCGAGCTTGATATCTGGCAATACATCCGCTTAGAGAATATTCCCATTGTTCCACTCTACTACGCCAAAGAGCGCCTGGTGGTGAATGTGGATGGCAACTGGATTATGGTCGACGATGACCGTATGCCGGCTGAGTTGGTGAAAAAAGCCGAAATGCGAAAAGTTCGTTTCCGCACTTTGGGTTGCTATCCGCTCACCGGTGCTGTGGAGTCCGATGCCGATACCATTGAGAAAATTGTGGAAGAAATGATGACAGTCACCGTTTCAGAGCGCACTACCCGCGTCATCGACTTTGATCAGGAAGCAAGCATGGAGCAGAAAAAACGGGAGGGGTATTTTTAGATTATTTCCGGTGATTGGTGATGGAAACTATTGCTCAGGTTAGCTTCGCCAACTTGTAATGGCGAAAAGCTTTTAGCAGGAAAAAACAATGCAGAAGCTGGGTTTTTAGCCCGGGCTTTGAAGTGGGGAAATAAATTACCGGTTTATGGGATACTAAATATCTCCCAATCGGTCGATATATTCGAGAAGTGCATCTTTTTTGCGATGCGAAACCTCCAATTTACTACCGTCAATTGTAAAAACATAACCACCTTCCGATTTGTCGAAGCGCTCAATATAATTCAGATTAACCAAATGCGACCTGTGAACTCTCATAAACCCGTATTCTGTGAGAATATCCTCGTATTCTTTCAAAGTTCTGGAAACAATTACCTTTTCGCGGTTGGTAAAATAGAAATAAGTATAGTTTTTGTCGGCCTGGCAGCGAATAACATCTTTTAGGTTGATGATATAGATATTTTCCCAGGTTTTAAGAACGATACGCTTGTCCTGTTGATTTCCTTCCTTATTAAAATTCTCCTTGAACGCTTGAAACTGCTCATTGATGTTTACAGGCTCCTGAGGGGTGGCAATCTTTTCGATGGCCTGAATAAGATCGCTGGGATCGATGGGTTTTAACAGGTAGTCTAAGGCACTAAAGCGGAAGGCTTTAATGGCGTATTCTTCGTGTGCGGTAATAAAGATGACTTTAAAATCGATGCTTGCAAACCGATTGAGCAAGTCGAAACCGCTGCCATCGGGCATTTTGATATCCAGAAGCACCAAATCGGGCTTAAGTTCTTCTATAAGGTTATGGGCTGTGTTTACGTTGTGCGCCTGTCCTATAACCAGCACATCGCTGCAATAAAGCCTGAGCATTTCGACCAGTATTTCTCTGGCCTTGCTTTCGTCATCAACTATTAAACATTTAATCATTTGTTTTAAAACCCCCCAATGATTTTATAGATTACACACATGCTTTCAACAGGCATCAAAGATAAAGAAATAGTTAAATCTGCCAAGCAGCCATGGAAATTTATATTAACAGCCCGGCCATAGACCTGCCTTATTGGCTTCTTTGCTTATTATTTTGTGGAAGAAATCGTTTACAGTGGTTTAATGGGGATTTGAGCATTTAAGGAAAGTCTGGTTTTTTGGTCAGCCTCAAATAAGTCAGATTGGTGGCTGAAAACGATCCGTTCTTTCATACTTTTATTGAGCAATTTAACTCTGCTGGCCACATTATTAACCTGTTCCAAGGTTCGAGCATCGTCTTTTTCGCTGTTTAATTCCGATAAAAAATAAACCAAATGGCAGGTAATTGTAAGCGAACTTTCCTTTGAATCAATGAGTAGATGCACTTTCAGGTCGCCCTGATTGATGTGACCGTTGATGATGTGAACGATAACCGGAAAAAATAAAAACGGTGGAACGGCCAGCATATCGGTTTCCACATGACTTTCAATATCGAGGTCGAATATGAGTTTATGGTTGTAGCGCAGTTGATGAAGCTTTAGCAGATTCCGGAGGGTGTCAATTTCTTTGTCGAGCACTATGCTCTGGCTTGATGAAGAATCGATAAAAACCCTGATGAGCCGGGCAAATCCACTTAAAAACAATCCCGATTCTTTGATTCGGTTTTTCGAAACCAGCTCTTTAATGCCTGTGAGGCTGCTGCGAATGAATTGTGGGTTGAGCTGATATCGTAGAAGTGCGGGTTTCAGTTTATTGTATTCCAAATCGTTACGCACCCGAATGTGGCGGAGAATTAAAATGGCGGTAAGAATAAGCAGAATAAGGATAAGCACCACAACGCCAATAATGATGCGGGTTTTATTCTTTTCTAAGCGGCTGCTTTTCATGAGATTGGTCATCAGATTGAGCTCCGATTTATTCTTCTCATACTCATATTTCACTTCAAGATCCTTGATAAGCTCCATGTTCTGCACCCGGCGGATGGAATCGTTCATGGCAATATATTCGCTATAAACCTTATAGGCTTTTTCCCATTGGTTGGTCTTGGAATAGATGGTTTTCAAAGCACTCAGGTTCTCGAGTACTTCGTCTGAGAAACCCTGGCTGCGGGCCACCATCATACTTTGGGTGTGATATTTAACCGCCAGTTCGTAGTCTTTTAATACATCGTAAATAAAACCAATATTCATGAGAGCCATCACTATGCCACTTCGGTGGGTTATTTGCTCAAACAACAGCAACGACTTGTTGAAGTACTCCAGCGCCTGCTCATATTTTTCCTGATTTCCATAGAGCATCCCCAGATTGTTATACACAAAAGCCTGCCCGCTGATATCGCCCGACTTAATGCGGTTGTTAAGGCTGAACATATAATAAATCAGAGCCGAATCGCTCTTGCCGAGATTGCTGTATATATTGCCAATATTATTATACAAACGACTGGTTTCGTGAATATTATCCATAGAATCCATAATGGCTAATGCTTCCTTATAATGTGCCAGCGATTTATCAAATTCTTCCCAGTCGGAATATAGGATGCCCAGATTGTTGAGCATTTTGCTTTGCTCCGACACCCACTCCGGGTTTCGTTTAGCCAGGCTCAAACCCTGATGAAAGTTGGTGAGAGCCAAATCGAATTGCCCCTGTTTATAGTAAACATTCCCCAGAGAGCGCAAGGCTCTTATTTGCCAAAGCGTATCCTTAGCTTCGTTCGATTGTTGGTAAATGATATTATAATAATAGAGTGCCGAATCTAAAATACCTTCGCGGTTATGAACCAAGCCAATATAGAGCAGCGAATTCATTTTTTTGTCCCTGTAGTCCATTTGGTTGTAGTGATTCAAAGCCAGATGCGAAAAATGGAGCGACTTATCGTTATTGGCATTGTCGTAGTGAAGCATTCCCAAAACCGTGTAGCAATTGGCGGTTGCAGCCATATCCGATTGGCTTCGGGCCAGCGACAAAGCATCGTTGGCATATTTTAGTGCCAGCTCGTTATTGATCCGGCTACAAGAATCGGCAATGCGAAGCATGACTTCCACACTGGTATTTTTGGGGGAAAAAGAGTCGGAAGTTGGGAAATTAAAGGCTCCTGAGGCTGTTTCCGGCATAAAAAAAAGCGGGAACAACAAGCCTGCTATCCAAATCAGATATTTTCGCGGGAGCTGTAAAAACATAAGCATCAAATGTAAGAATTTTATATACAAACGCAACCAGCAATTTATTTTTAACCCTAAGCTGGTCAAACAGCTCACTATGTAAAAGTCTCCGCGCTATTCAAAAAAAATTATTTTTGCTAAAAAAAACAAATATGCCCATTCTCGGAAATCTTATTAAAAAAGCTTATCTGTTAAAAGACAAGCCAGAGTTGAATAATAAGCACCAATCGGCACCGCTGCTTCAGGAAATTGAGTTAAAAATGCTTCTCGACAAAGCACAGTCAACTGCATTTGGGGAGAATTATAACTTCTCGAAAATTTTACAATCGCCTTATATTATCGAAGAATTTCAGCAAGCCGTTCCTGTGTTCGATTATAATAAAATGTATCGCGATTGGTGGTATAGATCGCTCAATGGCGAATCGTATGTGAGCTGGCCGGGTAAAGTGAAATATTTTGCTCTCACATCGGGTACCAGCGAAGCCAGCAGTAAGCAAATTCCTGTGACCAAAGAAATGCTGAAATCCATAAAAAAAGCCAGTGTAAAACAGCTGGTTTCTGCTTCGAGATACGATTTTCCCGTAGAATTTTTCGAAAAAGGCATTTTAATGATTGGAGGAAGCACCCATCTCAATCTCAATGGATCGTATCTCGAAGGCGATTTAAGCGGAATCTCGGCAGGAAATATACCCTTTTGGTTTCAGCATTTTTACAAACCAGGACGCCGCATTTCAAAAGAAAAAGACTGGGCAACCAAACTCAGCGAAATTGTAAAATCGGCTCCGAAATGGGATATTGGAGTTATTGTGGGGGTACCCGCCTGGATTCAGATTATACTCGAACGCATTATAGAAAAATACGGACTCAAAAACATTCACGAATTGTGGCCAAACCTCAGTGTGTATGTGCACAGTGGGGTGGCTTTTGCGCCCTATAAAACCCGTTTCGAAAAACTCTTTGGCAAGCCCATGATTTACAACGAAAGCTATCTGGCTTCGGAAGGTTATATGGCCTACCAAAATCATCAGGGCGACAAGGGGATGAAAATGGTACTGAATAATGGGCTGTTTTTTGAGTTTGTGCCTTTCAACAATGCCAATTTCGATGCCGATGGCAATATTCTGGAACATCCGCAGGTTCTCCATATTGGTCAGGTTGACGAGTCGCAGGAATATGCCTTGCTCATTTCGTCGAATGCCGGTGCCTGGCGATATCTTATTGGCGATACCATCAGGTTTACTTCGGTTGCGAATTCCGAAATAATCATTACTGGTCGCACCAAACATTTTCTGAGCATTTGCGGCGAACATCTCTCCCTCGAAAATATAACCCGTGCCATTGAGCTCACTCAAAAGGATCTCAACCTTCGCATTGGAGAATTTACGGTGATGGGCATAGAACATGGCTCACTTTGGGCGCATGAGTGGCATATTGGTTTGGATGAACCTGCCGATACCGCTGTGATTGCAAAACATCTGGACGAGCATCTGAATATTCTTAACGACGACTACCGTGTGGAGCGCATGGAAGCTATAAAGGAAGTGAGAGTGAAAATTCTACCGACGCATTTGTTCAATAAATGGTTAAAAATCAACCATAAAGAAGGGGGAGCTCATAAGTTTCCGAGGGTTTTGAAGAATAGTGTGAAGGCCGACTGGCTCAGTTTTATTAAATCGGAGAGTTATTGATGGCTTTTGCAATAAGAGACGGAATATTGTTGGGCATAACACTGGCTACTCTTTTTGGCTTTGGGCCTGCACTACTTGCCTTGGTACAAACCAGTATTCACCGGGGTTTTAAAGCTGGAATTTCGCTGGCATTAGGGGTATTTCTCAGCGATTTGTTTTTGGTGTTGCTCAGTTTCGAAGGGATGATTCAAATTGTGGTGGAGCCTAAAAACAAAATTGCCTTTGGATTGGTTGGGGGAATTATTCTCATTGTTTTTGGCATCATTACCACCTTAAGAAAAGCCCGAACCGATGTGGATGAAATTGAAGTAAAGAATCCCCGTACCATTACCTATATTCTTAAAGGCTTTTTTCTGAATGTGGCCAACCCCTTTATCTGGATTTTCTGGATGGGCACCATGATAGCCATTACCAGCAACTACGAGCAGAACGAAGTTGCCATTTTAACCATGTTTGCCACCACGCTCATCACGGTTTTTATAAGCGATGTGTTAAAATCTTATGCCGCCGGAAAGCTGAAGTCTCTTCTTACCTATGGGCTCTTAACCTGGATTAACAGAATTGCCGGGATTGGTTTAATAATATTCGGAATAGTGCTGATAGTCAGAGCGTTTCTACACTAAATATTTCCTTTATTTGTACAAAATATTTTATTTCAACGTGCCGGGCACATGGTTGTGAAATAGAAAAAGGTGGCTTCAGTTTCCCGAAACCACCTTTTTTT
>DYSN01000202.1 GCA_020718205.1 Draconibacterium orientale | reverse complement strand
AATGGACGATTAGATCCAGGAGAACCTGCTGTTCTTCGAATTGAATTGCTCAATTCAGGTCAGGCATCTATCAACGATGTATTGTTCAATCTTGATTATTCCGGAGCTTATTTAACTTTTGAAACCACCGAATATTCCATTGCGGAATTGGCTAGCGGCCAATCAGAATGGGCAACTTTTAATATTACCGTCTCCGAAAATGCCAATATTGGTCAGGTGGATATGTTTACCGGCTTATTAACCGGTGGAGTTTTCTCCTCATCAAAAGAATTTTATGTGACCATTGGTCTTATCCTCGAAGATTGGGAAACCGGCGATTTTTCTTCGTTTGACTGGGGTTTTTCTGGTAATGATTGGTTTATAACCAACCAGAATCCTTATGAAGGTGAATTTTGTGCCCAAAGTGCTCAAATAAATGATAATGGCAGCACTTCCATGGAAATTGATTATGAGGTTGGCGCCACAGGTATTCTTTCTTTCTATAGCAAAGTATCAAGTGAGCAAAATTATGATTATCTACGTTTCTCTATAGATGGTAATGAATTGGGAAGCTGGAGTGGAGAAGTAGGCTGGGAGCTTCATGAATATGAAGTACAGCCCGGAATGCATACTTTCCGTTGGCAGTACAGCAAAGATGGCAGTGTAGAAAGCGGTAGCGATGCAGCGTGGGTTGATTATATTATCTTTCCTCCCACCATTTTACCAGCCATTCAAATGGAAGGCATGAAAGAATTGTGCGAAGGACAAACCTATACCAGCGATGCCGTTGCTGAAAACTATGTATCCTTACAATGGTCTACTCCGGGTGATGGACAATTTGATGATGCTTCGTTGTTGAATGCAACCTATACTCCAGGTACTGCTGATATTGCCAATGGCTCTGTCGTACTCACCTTAATTGCTACCGGAACCAATGGTGAAGTGAGAAACTCCACTGAATTGAAGATTTATCCTGCATTTATTGTTGCACCCGAAACTCCAACAGGAGAACAGGTACTTTGCGCCAATCCTGCTGACCGGGTTTATAGAACCACTCTCACCGAAGGAAATACCTTTACCTGGTTATTAACCCCCGCCGAGGCCGGAACTATAGAAGCGTCTGCCGATAGCGTAGTTGTAATGTTTGCAGACGATTATCTTGGTGAAGCAATATTATCAGTTATGGAAACCGGATTTTGCGCAGAAAGTGCCTATTCTGAGCCATTAATCATCACTGTAAATTCGCTTCCAACTTTAACCATGGAAACAGGTTTAGAAGTTTGTTTTGGCACCGAAGTTTCTGTTCAGGTTGATTTGACCGGAACTGCTCCATTTACTATTTATTTGGATGGATTTGGTGAAATGACTTCAGAATTAAATAGCCTGGAAATGGCCTGGACTGCAACAGCCGATTCCACCATAACAATGAGTTGGATCAGAGATGCAAATTCTTGTTTGAACGAGCAGGTAAATACAATGTCCTTGACGGTGAATGCGCTTCCTCAGGTAAGCCTTGGTAACGATACCATCATTTGTATGAATCATTCATTGGTGATTGATGCAGGCAATCCGGGAAGCGGTTTTGAATGGTCCACAGGAGCTACTACACAATCTATTGTAGCTGATACAACTGGATTAAATGGTCAAACAGAAATGTCATTTAGCGTAGTGGTAACCAATGAATTTGGTTGTTCTTCGGAAGATGCAAAACTCATTTCATTCCAGGATTGCAGCGGTATTGACGAATTGAGCCTTGTTGGCAACTGGGTGGCCTATCCAAATCCAAGCAATGGTTTGATGCAACTTACCATTGAATCGCAAAAAAATCAGTCTGTTATGTTGGAAATTTTGAATCTCCAGGGACAGATGGTATATCAGGAAACTCTCCAATTAGAAAAGTCAACTTTTGTTCATACCCTTGATTTGACTCAATTGGCTCCTCAGACTTATATGCTTATTTTAAGAACCAATGGTGCTAAAGAAGTGAAAACCATTGTTATAGAATAACCTTAATTTATTTCGATAAAAACCCCGATAGAATCTATTGGGGTTTTTGTTTTTTTGTATCTTTAGTAAAAAGGAAAATACAACTGCTATGGAAATAATAAAAACAGAAATTCCAGATTTGGTTATTATAAAACCAGCTGTGTTTAAAGATGATAGAGGATATTTTTTCGAGTCTTATAATAAAGAAAAATTTCTCTCTGAGGGAATTGACCAGAATTTTGTTCAGGACAACGAGTCGAAATCGGGAAAAGGAGTTTTACGGGGCCTTCACTTTCAGAGACCCCCATTTACGCAGGGTAAATTGGTGAGAGTGATGAAAGGAGCCGTGATTGACGTGGCTGTTGATTTGAGAAAAAACTCTCCGACCTATGGAAAATGGGCTTCCATTGAGCTCACTGAAGACAATAAGTTTATGTATTGGGTACCGCCAGGATTTGCTCACGGATTCATGACACTTGAAGAAAATACAGTGTTTTTTTATAAATGTACCAACGTCTACAATAAGAATTCTGAAGGTAGCCTGAGATGGAACGATCCAACTCTAAACGTTGACTGGGGAATCTCTGTAATTCCTATTTTGTCGGAGAAAGATAAAGAAGCCCCACTATTTGATGGCTTTGTAAGTCCTTTCTGATCGGTTATTAACTATTGGAAACCAGTGGATTCGTGATTTACATGTCAAATTGATTTTGGTGGAATTATGCCTAAAGGATTGGTGTATTGTGCAGGTCATTCCAATAGCGAATTTTTGATGCGACTGAGAAATCTGTAATAATTTAATTGGGATTTCTCCTCCACTCCGTTGCGTCGAAATAACTTGTAATCAAATTCATAAACAAAAAAAAGGGCGCACAAACTCCGTTTAAATTTTATTTGTGTTTGTGCGCCCTTTTTTATTACTTCTTCATAATCAAGTCATTTCGATGGAGACGAGCTTGTGAGACGACTGAGGAATCTTTTTTCCCTTACTTTTCCCTTGAAAAAAAAGTAACCATCCTGCCAGCCTTCGCAGCCAGGCAGGAACTCAAGGCCCGGCAATCGCCATCCCGCAGCCGTGCCATGGCCTGCCCACGGTGTTTCAGACTGGAAATTCGTTTTTAAGCATT
>DYSN01000084.1 GCA_020718205.1 Draconibacterium orientale | reverse complement strand
CCTACAGCCCCAGCTGGTGCGGATTTAACTTCGTTGAGCTCGTCCTTCGTCCTCGGTTTCAACCGACTGAAAGGAGCTCGGCGAAGCCAATCTGTGCGTAGTATATGTTTGATTTTCATACATTTAATTCCATTTTCCCAACCTAACTTTTTCAACGAATGCAATCAAACCGCTATATCATTTTAACTGACAATCCGCTTCCGCGATAAAATTTAATCAAATGTAAGAATTTTTGTAAATGGGTTTTAAGATATACAGGATTAATCTGCAACTTGGCACGGAAAGAATTTCCGCGCTAGCTGTAGCTATCCAAGGGATCAAAGCCTTGATGAAGCTGGATTGAGGCCCTGACATCTGGAAACAAAATTCCAAGGACGCTATCCCCTCATGCTTCGGGGCTATCATCCTTTTATAGCCGACTAAGGGGATACAGCTTTGAAGAGGATTGAGTCCTTAATACCCGCCTACAAGCCTGATTGACTCCGTTGCGCCTATTCCTCGGGCAAACTGGTTTGAACGATTTCTTTTAGCTGACGGTAGTCGGTTTTGCCGCTGCCAAGCATGGGGATTTCTTCTACCTGCACAATGTTTCTGATTCGGGCTATGGAAGCCACTCCGCGACTGCGCAAATACTTGTTCACATCGCTCAACTGCAACTCTTTGGTGGCAAAGAGCGTAACCACAGGATCTTTGGCCCTGTCGCAGCCTTCCACCGCCAATACATGTTTGCCTTCTTCGCCATACTCTTCTTCCAAAACCTTCTCAATAAAAGGCATGCTAATCATTTCGCCACCAATTTTGATAAATCGCTTGAGTCTTCCGGTGATGAAAACAAATCCATCTTCATCCATATGGGCCAAATCGCCGGTTTTATAGTATTTTTTGCCATCAATTTCAACAAAAGGGTCTTCGATTTTGCTGTCCATATAGCCTTCGAAAATACTGGGGCCTGAAGCTACTATCATTCCTTCTTTGCCGGTTTCAACTTGTTTTTGCGTTGTCAAATCGATGATTTTGGCATCGAGTCCTGCAATAAATTTCGCCACAGAATTGAGCTTTTGAGTGGTTTTTGGATTCAGGCAAACTATTGGACTACATTCTGTTACGCCGTAGCCTTCGATAATGAGCGATTGATTGTTGGTAATTTTCTGAAAACTGGCTTTCACATCTTTATGCAGACTCTCTGCACCCGAAATTACCAGCTCCACGGTGGCCAAGTCTTCAGCTGTGCTGCGCGAAAGAATCATTTTGAGCAGAGTGGGCGTCACCATAATATTGTTGGCTTTGGTGTGTTTCAAGGCTTCAATCACCTCCTTAATATTGGTGGGATTGGGCGTGTAGGCCACTTTAACTCCGGTGAGCAATGGCAGAACAGAAAGCACCGTAAATCCAAAGCTGTGGAAGGGCGGCAGAAAGCTCAGAAAGATTCCATTAACCCTGATATCGATGATTTGCAAGGCTCCATTGAGATCGGAAACCACATTCTTGTGGGTGAGTGGAACGGCCTTGGGCAATGTTTCGCTTCCGGAAGTGAAGAGAATCACCGCGGTCTTGTCAATGTTGGTATTGATAAATTGACGGGGGAATTTGGCCATGAGGGCTCCTTTGAGTTTCATTCCCAGGCTTATATTTTTTACTTCCGCATCCAGCAGCATCAGTTTGGGCTGAAGGTCTTCGGGAATCTGGTCTTTTATTTTTTCGTAGAAGGCTGTGGCTGTCACTATGACTTCCAGCTCGGTGAGCTCGGCACAATACGACAATACTTTATTACCCACCGTCCAATTGAGCATCACCGGCACTTTGCCAGCCATATAGGCGGCAATGGTGAGCAAAGTGGTTGATTGTAAGGCGGGTAGCAAAATGCCCACATATTTCCCCCGAACACGTGTTTTGAGAAGTTGCGAAACCACCGCAGCCTTTAGGAAAAAGCTTTTTCGGGTACTGGTGCCTGAATTGGCATCCCAGGCAAAATATTCGTTGGGGTTTTTGGTGAATTCGGTGATGAAGTTTTCGAGGATATTTTTTTCGGTATTGGGCATGACATTGTAGTCGGCCGATTTCGAAATGTGGAGTAAAGATTCCTTCATAAAATTGTGTTTGTAAGAAGCCAAATGTAGAGATTTATTTCCATTGCTCGTATTGCCCCAAAAAACTATTCCACAGCCGGGATGATTCAATAAAAAAAATTTAAAAAGCACTGATATTCAATGCTTTGTTTAATTTATATTAGGAAAATATTGCTGGTTTTAGTCTGGCTTATTCTTCTTGTCAAAGCAGAAAAAATAGCAGGAATGATTGCTGTAATACTAATTGTTTAACTGAATTTCAGTTTTACCCGAAACCAAAATGACATGGCAATCGTCGTGTTTTATCACATAATTTTCATCCACAACAATTTGATCCCCTGAATAGCAGGTCAGGCGGAAAGATTTTCCTGAATTGCTGGTATATATCATTTCATTATCACTAAAAATTACGATGGGCCCAATGTTGTTTAAATCGTAGGGATAAGTCAAATGATTCAAAATGGTATCGCCCGTAGCCAGATTGACCATATAATAGGTGCTGGGCTGTAAATAGGAGAGGTCGGGGTTTTTAATGGAAAGCGTAATCATGCGAAATTCTTCGGTGCACATTTTTTGGTCATCTTTCGATGAAGTGCAGGCACTAAGAAACTGAACAACCACAAGGGCGAAAAACAAAATTCTTTTCATAGGTGTCTGTATTTTTATCGAACATGCTTGTATCATGGCTTTATAATTTTAAATAATCAGTGGATTAATGAATTACAATTTTACAATTTTTTTCATTCTGATGCTGCTATTGGTAAAGAAAAATCTGATGAAATAGGTATTCGATTCAAGGTGTTCCAAATCTATCTGGCCTTTGCCACCAATTATCATGCTGTTTGGAACGATTAACCGACCGGTTAGGTCATAGATTTCGTATTGAAGGTTTCCCAAATCGGAGGTAATAACAGTGATGTTTTCATTTGTTGGGTTGGGAAATAGGTGTAAGTCAGTTTTGTATGGGCTGGTTTCTATTCCTACCCATTCGGAGGAAGCTTCCCAGTTTTCTGCCAGACTATTATCGGAATTGATATCGATAAGCTGTAAATAGAAGCCATCGCCATCGGCTTCTTCGGGCCAGGGGCTGGAATCTGTGTATCTTACTTCGTCAATTATATTTCCCCAGGCATCCACCAAAACCATGTGGTCCGATTTGTTCGACAGGTGTTTTGAGTAAGCCCCAAAAGCTTCAATGCCGTGATAGGCTTCAAATACTTCTGCATTGCTGGCCAAATAAATACTTTGGTGCGCTGCCAGCGTTGAATTGTTTGGAAAACCATAAGTGAAGCCAAGTTCCCTGAAATAGATGCCCGTGAGCTGCACTTCTGCATCACCATTATTGGTAATTTCTATGAATTCCAAATCATCGTCTTCAAAACCAGCCGCATTAGCGGGGTGGTAATGAATTTTGGTAATTACCAGCGGGGGAACAGCCACATTTTCACAGCCGGAAAAGCTTCCTAAATGCAGGTTGAGCCAGCTGATTCGGTATTGAAGCCATATTTTTATATCGTCCAGGTTGTTTGAGAAATTGCCCACGGTTCCCCAGCGTTGTTGTTCGCGCTGAGATGATTCGGTGAGGAGTAATTCCAGGCTGTCGATATTGGCGGCCAGCATATTATAACTAAAAATTTCCCCTGTTTGGTTGAGCTCGTGCCACCGTTTGGAAAGATAGCAGCGGTAAGTATTGTTGTCGAACAGGTCTTTCCAGAAATAGGGACCCATATTATCGCCATTGTCAAACTGCCAAACATCGGGGTGACTTCTGTCGAATCCCCAGAGAAACAAGTCGTTGCCAAATGTTAGGTTGAAATCCCAAACAGGTCCGGCGCGAAGTTTGCCGTTTCTGTCCTTATGAAAAAAGGTGCTGTAGGTATAGGTGTCCACATTCGATGCCAGTTCGGCAATCAACATATAATCAACAAAGCTTGGGATGTCGATTTTAGAAGGGAAACCGGTATAGATTGATTCGTTGTTGGTTGTGGTAAGATATTGAAAATTAGTAAATTGCTGATGAATATAATTGTCTTGCCACGAAGTGATATCCGTCGGTTTTGGGTCGTGGTGGATAAAAGCAACACTTTCGCCATTATAGCCGGTCATATACCAGGCCACAGGATCGTTTCCGGTGGTTTTGTCGGCTTTGGTGATGTATCCGCCCGAGAGCTCCGGCAGAATGTTTTCATCGGGCAGAAGTTCTTCAATATCAACGCGTCCATCGTCGGTTTTTATTTTCTCCATAAACACATACAAACCCAGATACTCGCCATTGACCACCACTTCGCAGAATTTCCCCCTGGGTGCATAGTTGCCCATTCGAGCAGCCAGAGTATAGGAAAAATAATCGCGGATAAGGGCAGGATCGAAGGCTAAAGAGTTGAGAACCCAGTCGTTTTCTTCGGGCATGTCAAAAATGCTCACGTTGTTGTTGGTGATATCATCTTCTTCGAGAGTGGTGAGTCCGTAGGGTTTTTTAGGCAAATAAGCTGACGATGAACCCCGGATTTCGATATTCATACGGCCATCATATTCAAGGAATTGGGGGTTGTTTTGATCGGTAAGATAGTTTCGGGAGCCATCGGTGTGATATATGATTTTCATATTGCCAAAAACCCGAATTTCGTCCTGAATGGGGTAGGGTTGTCCTGTGTTCTGGTTGATATCGGTATTGATAACCACAATGGGCAAATTGCTGTCGGTGAAGTTTTGAGCCACTCCCGCCGATAAAATCAGAAATAAGAAAGCAACAAGATAAATATGTTTCATGGTTTGTAAGATGTTTATTGCCAATATATTATATTGTATAATCTACCAAAGGTAGTTTCTTTTCCTGGCCTATTATTGATTGTTTCTGCCAACGAAAATTTACACAAAATTAATAATAAATTCAAGTGAAATTAGTGAGTTTGTTTTTTGGTCGAGAAACGGGTAGCTTGGGGATTTGTTAACAGGGAGACCTGAACCTTGAACCCGGAACAAAGAACAACGAACAAATAAACCCTTCACAATTATTTAACCACTTCATGTCGAAATTAAAACTACTTTTGCACCCATTTTTAAAGAGACCTAAATGACAGAAATTAGAAACATTGCCATTATTGCCCACGTTGACCACGGAAAAACCACTCTTGTAGACCGCATCCTTCATCAGGTTAAGCTATTTCGTGATAATCAGGAAGTTACCGACTTAATTCTCGATAGCAACGATTTGGAAAGAGAAAGAGGAATTACCATTCTATCCAAAAACGTATCGGTTCGATATAAAGAAACTAAAATTAACATTATAGACACCCCCGGCCACAGCGATTTTGGTGGTGAGGTAGAGCGAGTGCTTAATATGGCCAATGGCGTATTGCTGGTAGTTGATGCCTTTGAAGGTCCTATGCCTCAGACTCGTTTCGTTTTGCAGAAAGCCGTTGAGCTTGGATTGAAAGCCATTCTTGTAGTTAATAAAGTAGATAAGCCCAATTGCGATCCTGAAGAAACTGTAGATAAAGTTTTTGACCTCATGTTTAGCCTCAACGCTTCTGAAGAACAACTCGATTTTCCAGTGGTTTACGGGTCTTCCAAGCTTGGCTGGATGAGTCCTGACTGGCAAAACCCAACCGAAGACATCCACTATTTACTCGACCAAATCATTGAACATATACCAGTTTCTGAACATAAAGAGGGAACCACCCAAATGCGTATTTCATCCTTAGATTATAGCAGTTATGTGGGTCGAATAGCCGTTGGTAAGCTTCTCAGGGGAACACTACAATGGGGTGATGCTGTTTCGCTGGTAAAAAGAGATGGAACAATAACCCGCAATAAGATTAAGGAACTTTATGTTTTTGAAGGACTTGGCAAGGAAAAGAAAAAAGAAATTGTTTACAGCGGTGAGATTGTGGCTTTACTTGGAATGGAAAACTTTGACATTGGCGATACTGTGGCCGATGCCGAAAATCCCGAAGCGCTTCCTGCCGTGAAAATTGACGAGCCTACCATGAGTATGTTGTTCACAATCAATAACTCACCCTTCTTTGGTAAAGAAGGAAAATTTGTAACATCGAGGCATTTACGCGAAAGACTTTTTAAAGAAACCGAGAAAAACCTGGCTCTTAGAGTTGAAGAAACCAATAGCTCCGACTCTTATAATGTTTTTGGTCGCGGAATCCTTCACCTGTCCATTCTGGTAGAAACCATGCGCCGCGAAGGCTACGAGTTTCAATTGGGACAGCCACAGGTGCTCTATAAAATGGTGGATGGAGTGAAACACGAACCTGTGGAATTTATGACAGTTCACGTTCCCGAGCAGTTTTCGGGTAAAGTGATCGAGCTTATCTCTCAGCGCAAGGGTGAACTCAAATCCATGGATAGCAAAGGCGATAGGGTGCATTTGGAATTTGAAATTCCTGCTCGTGGAATTATTGGCCTTAGAAATTTTATGCTCACTGCCACCGAAGGCGAAGCTGTGATGGCCCATCGTTTTCACGAATACCAACCACTCAAAGGAGAATTAAATACCCGCAGAAATGGTGCTCTCATTGCTATGGAAACAGGAACAGCCATTCCATACTCCATTGATAAATTGCAGGATCGGGGGAATTTTTTCATTTTCCACAACGAAGAAATTTATGAAGGCCAGGTCATAGGCGAGCACATAAGAGTTGAAGATTTAATGATTAATGTGACCAAAACCAAAAAACTAACCAATATCCGTGCATCAGGTACCGATGATAAAGTAAATTTAACACCTCCCATCAGATTTTCGCTGGAGGAAGCCATGGAGTACATTCGTCAGAATGAATATCTGGAAGTAACTCCGTCCTCGCTGCGAATCCGTAAGATACTGTTGAAGGAACACGAGCGCAAAAGAGAAAAAAACTCGTAATCACTTTTAATCTTTTTTTACTCTAACTTGCTATTTACTGACTTTGTGAATATGTATAAAGGCATTTTTATTATGTTTGCATAATAAATTTATAGCCAATGAAAGCTCAGGACACCATAGGTTTCCAGGTTAAAGCCACCTGGCAATCGATTGTGAAAATGTATAATCGCTTAACTTCCGAATACGATTTTTCACAAGCCGAAGGCTATGTTCTTATTTCTATTAAAAAAGACGGAATTCCGGTTACTAAAATTGCCCCTCTCATGGGCATTGAACCAACCAGTTTAAGCCGTCTGCTCAAAACAATGGAAGATAAAGGGCTCATTTACAGAGAAAAAGATGATGATGACCGAAGGGTGGTTAAACTATTTTTAACCCCCAAAGGGCTCGAATTCAAGAAAATAAGTAAAAAAATAGTGCTCGATTATAATAAATCCATCTACGAAGCGCTCACTCCTGAAGAATTAGAGTCGTTTTTTAGCATCATGGAGAAAGTCAGAAAACTCACCTGCCAGGCCAATCCCAACGACGACGAAGCAATTCAGCGAAATTGCTAAGCTTAGAGATTAAGCCGATAATTGCTATTTAGACATTTTTTAAATTGTTGAATATTTATCAATTTGTACGTTATCTAAATAATTTTCCTAATTAATAATGAATCAGTTAAATGCAATGTAAGAAATTACAATTGATAATTTTGAAATTGTTGTAAGTTGTTGAGATTCAGTATTTTAAAAATTGGTGCCTGTTGATGGTGTCTGAGCTGTCAATTCCTAATTAAAATGCGTTTCATTGTACTTTTGCAGCACACATATAGATATGTATATATGATTATGTGTATGATGTTAATGTTTTTCAATAATTTGTAATTGATGAAAACAAGAAGAGAATTTATAAAAATATCGGCTGTAACGGCAGGAGCACTAACCGTGATGCAGCCCGTTATGAGTTGGTCGCCCGATTTCCTGAAAAAGGACATCGAACCCCTCGACGAATCGAAAGCACAGCGTTTTCCTACCTTTTGCGAGATTTGCTTTTGGAAATGTGCCGCTTTCACCTATTTGAATAAAGAGGGAAAGATTCAAAAAATTATTGGTAACGATAACGATCCATCGAGCAATGGCCGTCTTTGTCCCAGAGGAACCGGGGGAGTGGGCATGTATTATGACGACGACAGGCTGAAGACCCCATTAAAACGTGTGGTTGATGGCGAGGGTAAACATCATTTCGAACCCATTTCGTGGGATGAAGCACTCGATACCATTGCCGATAATATGAAAAGAATAGCCGAAAAATATGGTCCTGAAAGCATGGCTTTATTATATCATGCCAGCAGCGGGTCTTATTTTAAGCATTTGCTCGAAGCCTATGGCTCGCACAACGTGGCCAAACCAAGCTATGCACAATGCTTAGGCCCCAGAGAAGCAGGTTTTGTTGCTACTTTTGGCATGGGGGTCAGCTCACCTGAGCCCACAGATATTAAAAACACACAATGTCTCGTTCTCATTGGCAATCATGTGGGCGAGAATATGCACAATGGTTATGTTCAGGAAGTGGCCGATGCCATTGAAAGGGGTGTATCCATAATAACTGTCGATCCGCGCTTCAGCACCATTGCCAGCAAATCGAAATATTGGCTGCCCATAAAACCAGCCACCGATTTGGCTTTATTGTTATCCTGGATCCACGTTCTCATCTATGAAGAGCTTTACGATAAAAAATACGTGGAGAAATATACTTTCGGTTTCGATGAACTGAAGGCACACGTGAAGAATTATACCCCCGAATGGGCATATACCAAGACAGATATCGACCCCAAAGATATTCGCAACTCAGTTTATGAAATGGCCAAAGCATCGCCGGCTGTCATTGTTCACCCTGGACGCCACACCACATGGTATGGCGACGATACACAACGCATTCGGGCAATAGCTATTCTAAATGCACTTTTGGGCTCATTTGGAAAAAAGGGCGGCTTTTATTTTGCCGAAACTAAAGATGTTCCCGAATTTCCATCACCACCATATCCGCATCCTCGCTGGACTTGGAAAGAGATTACTAAAAAGACCTACAAAAGTGCGGGAACTGGTATTTCCAATGACCTGATTAAGGCTTCGCTGCCCGAAAACAAATCGGAATTTCAGATAAAAGGCTGGCTGGTGGTTGGAACAAACCTCATCACCACCATCCCCGATATGGAAACCACCATCAAGGCGATTAAAAACCTGGAGTTTATTGCAGTGGTCGATACCATGCCCATGGAAATCACCGCCTGGGCCGATATTGTATTGCCCGAATGTACTTATCTGGAGCGTTATGACGATATCAGAAGTTTGCAGCACCGCATTCCAAATATTGCGCTACGCATGCCTGCAGCAGAACCCCGCTGGGAAAGCAAACCCGGATGGTGGATGGCCAAGCAACTGGCAAATCGTTTGGGTCTTGCAGAATACTTCGCCTACGAAACTGTGGAAGAAGAGCTGGACTGGAAATTGAAAAAATTGGATACCAGCCTCGAAGAAATGCAGAAAATTGGAGTCAAACTTTATGATAAGGAAAAGGAACTCTATCTAGCCGAAGACGAAGATTTCTATTTCAATACAGACTCGGGAAAGATTGAGCTTTATTCCCTCGACCTGGAAGCCAAAGGCTACGACCCAATGCCAAAATACACCGATCATCCACAACCCGATTTCGGATTTTACCGGCTTAACTATGGTCGTGCTCCCATGCATACCTTTGGAAGAACCATTAACAATCCAAATCTCGTTGACTTAATGAATGAAAACAAACTGTGGGTAAATCCTAAAGTGGCTAAAATCTGGGGGTTGCAACCTGACCAGGAAATCTGGCTCAAGAATCAGGATGGAAAAATCAGCAGTTTCCCCATTAAAGTCAGAATTACAGAACGTATTCGTCACGACAGTGTTTATATGGTTCACGGATTTGGAAACACAGAGAAGGAGCTCACAAGGGGCTTTGGCCGTGGAGCATCCGATTCCGAGCTCATCACCCGGGTGAAATACGACCCCATTATGGGCGGCACCGGAATGCGCGAAAACTTTGTGACTTTTTTACTGGAAAATCCTCATAAACAAGCTGCCGAAACTAAAAAACAGGAGGCAATATCATGAGATATGCAATGACCATGGACACAAAAAAATGTGTCGGATGTAGCGACTGTGTAGTTGCTTGTCAAACTGAAAATAACGTTCCGCTGGGCTATTGCCGCGACTGGATTGTGGAACACACTGCCGGTACCTATCCACATCTCGATTTGGAAATCAGGTCGGAACGATGCAACCAGTGCGATAACACGCCCTGTGTGAGAACATGTCCAACCGGAGCCAGCCATGTAATTGAAGGTGGAATAGTTAAAGTTACCCCCGAAGAGTGTATTGGCTGCGGCGCCTGCATTCAGGCTTGTCCCTACGATGCCCGTTACTTCCACCCCGATGGTTATGTTGATAAATGTACTTTCTGCGACCACCGCGTTCATAAAGGCCAAACCACTGCCTGTGTAGCCGTTTGTCCTACCAAATCATTGACTTTAGGTGATTTGGACGACCCCAATTCCGAAGTTTCTATTTTATTGCGCGATAGAAAATGGAAGGTACTCGCTCCTGAAGCAGGAACCAAACCTCACGTGTTTTTCTTAATTTAATAAGCCTTTAATATGACCGAAGAAATTATAACCAGCGGTAGAAACATACCATTTATTGATCCTGTACTGAATATCTGGCACTGGCAGATTCCACTGTATCTCTTTGTGGGAGGTATGGCGGCAGCACTCATTTTCTTTTCAGCCTATTTCTTTATTAGGGGTAGGGGAAACGAGCTTATTACCTCAGTTCAAATTGCTCCTATTATTGCCCCCTTCATTATTGTTCTTGGCTTAATAGCATTAGTGCTCGACTTGCGTCATCCGGCATATTTCTGGCAACTCTATACCACCATCCGTTTCGACTCGCCCATGTCGTGGGGAGCCTGGACTTTGGGGCTTATAATGCCGCTAAGCATTCTGTGGCCACTCACTTATTTGAAAGAAATAAAAGAATATTTTAAAGACAGCGGTGAGAAAGTGGTGGGCATAATCAACTGGATAGAAAAAACTATTGATAAAATTAAACCACTCAAATTTATCATCGACTGGTTTACCACCAACAGATACTATTTAGCCTGGATTAACATTATACTGGCGGTTATTCTGGGGGTTTATACCGGAATCCTGCTCTCGGCTTTCAATGCTCGTCCGCTATGGAATACCAGCCTTTTAGGCCCCTTGTTTCTGGTGTCGGGACTTTCAACCGGAGCAGCTGCCATCATGTGGATGAGCCGAACCAAAAAGGAAAGATTAATCTTTAGTCGCATCGACTTGCTGTTAATCGCCATCGAGCTTTTCTTCATTATTCACTTGTTTATGGGATTTTTGGCCAGCAGTGCTGTGCAAATTGAAGCAGCCAATCTGTTTCTGGGGGGCGAATTCACCGCCATATTCTGGGGAGGTGTGATTTTAATTGGGCTTGTAATGCCAGCTATTTTGGAAACCATGGAGCTTTATGGCTTTCATATACCCATTTCATTACCGGCTTTATTAATTTTGGTTGGTGGTTTATTGTTCCGTTTTCTCATGGTAGAAGCCGGACAAGTGACACGATATTTATATTGATTTAGTAAAAACTGAGTATTATGAAACATAAAGAAACGCATCCCGATAAGTATATGAACCCTTATTTAGCAGGGTTTCTATTGGGACTTGTAATCATTGCTGCATTTTTCTTCTCGGGCGAAGGCCTGGGCGGTAGCGGAGCTTTTAAAGATGTGGTAAAGGCAAGTGTGGTGAATTTAGCCCCCGAATACGCATCCAATACCCTTTATTTTAAATCGGCCACCGAAGAAGAAAGCAGCCCCATGAAAACCTGGTTGGTTTTTGAGGTTTTGGGCGTAATCATTGGCGCTATTATTTCGGGTGCTTTTGCCGGACGATTGAATCTGAAACTGGAGCATTCGCCCAAGATAACATCCCGAACCCGCATTATCTTTGCTATTGCCGGTGGTGCTATGTTTGGCATCGGATCGCAATTGGGCAGAGGTTGTACTTCGGGAGCAGGATTGAGTGGAATGGCTGTTATGTCGCTCTCGGGCTTTGTGGCAGCTATGGCAATTTTTGGATCGGGATATTTGTTTGCCTGGTTCTTTAGAAAATTATGGATTTAAAAAATATAATATATGGCACCAATTTTTAATCAAACAAGTGAGTGGAATCTCATAGCTGCCCTGTTGATAGGTATTGCATTTGGGTGGGTTCTCGAAAGAGCAGGATTCTCAACATCACGAAAACTTGCGGGCGTGTTTTACGGGTACGATTTCGTAGTAATTAAAGTATTCTTTACCGCCGCCATTACCGCCGCCCTGGGACTTTTGCTCCTGAATCAAATGGGATTGCTGTATTTTGAAGATGTGTGGATGCCCGGCACCTATCTGTTGCCAACCATTGTGGCCGGTGTGATTATGGGTCTAGGCTTTATTATGGGAGGGTTTTGCCCGGGCACCAGCGTTTGTGCTGCCGCCATCGGAAAACTCGATGCCATGTTCTTTATTTTCGGTATCATGATTGGAATTTATTTCTACTCCTTTACCTACGATTCTCTTTGGCACGAACTGAGAGAAAGTACCAATTTGGGACAAGTGAAGATGGGCGACCTCATTGGAATTGGCGAAGGAGTGGCTGTGTTGGGCTTTATCATCATGGCTTTTGGCACTTTTTGGCTGGTTGATACCATTAAGAAGAAATATAAAATTGATGATGTGAACTATTAATCCATTCGAAACGATGAAGTAGTGCTGCAACACAGGCCAGTATTCGCCTGGGTCAAATTTCCAGCTACCACATCGGGAGAAAAACAAATCAATAAAAAATGAAAAAACAATATTTATTAGGAATTGTCGCTTTCATAGTCCTGGCTTTGATAGTTGCTGTTTCGGGAGTGAATCAACGCGATTATGTGGAGAAAAACCCCGATCACCTGTTTCTCGATCTCATAGAAAGTACCCGATATTTTACCGTGGAGGAAGTTGCCCAGATGATTATTTCGCAAGATCCGAGCATCCAATTAATCGACTTGCGCGATTCGGTGTATTACAATAAGTTTTCGCTCAACGGCGCCATCAACATTCCTTTAAGTAAGCTTTTTAGCCCTGAAAACAAGGTTTACATCGATCAGGATGTCTACAAAACCATTTTTTTCTCCAATGGAAGCAGCGATGCCGACATTGCCTGGATGCTGTCGACCCGAATGGGCTATAAAAATGTGTTTGTTATGCAGGGTGGGTTAAATACCTGGGTCGATCACATTCTTCAACCTTCTGATAATTCGGTTATCTGGGATAAAGTGAACGACCAGCTCTATCAGTATCGCAAAGGAGCCAGTATATATTTTGGTGGCAAATCGATAAACGAGGACGAAGGTTCCACTGCGCCTAAATCGAAGAAGCCAATTATGCAAGGCAAGAAAAAGGAAGTAAGCGGAGGCTGTAGTTAAACATATTTTAAATGCATTACGATATGAAAAATATTCTAAAATATACTTTGTGGCTCCTGATTCCATTGGTTTTGGGCGCCTGCACATTTGAGAACCATAAAAAATATGCCATCTCCACCGATGAAGCGCTTCAAGCTTATTTGTCGAAAGATGATATTTTATCAGTTGAAAAAGTGGCTAATATCCTGCTTTGTAAACACGCTACAATGTATCAGTTTGTCGATTTAAGAACACCTCCTGAATTTATCAAAAGCCATATTTCAGGAGCAATCAATATTCCCGCAAAGAATGTTTTAGACATGGAATACTATAAAACACTCAATCAAAGCGAAAAAATCAATGTACTTTATTGTCGCGGAAAAAACGAGGCTATTAATATTTATATGATTCTCAAACAACTTGGATTTAAAAATATTAAGGTGGCTTTGGGCGGATTCGACTATATCGATAAGTTTGTATTGAATCACTATGGGGTTAAATCGGGCGACTATAACGATGAAAAACCCAAATACGATTACTTGCGATTGGTGGTGGGCATTGATAAGCCAACAAAAGTGAATGTGAGTGCTCCGGAGTTGCAGCACAAAAACCCCAATAAAGTAATCAAGGATTTCGACGAGTCCTGTCCAGATTTAAATTAATAGGGGTTTCCTGTGATAAGCTGAATTAAAAGTATAAATTGAATGCGCAGAAAAATAGAAACGGGGTCTGAATTTACCAAACAGATTGTTTTTCAATAGGCTGCGAAAAATTAAAATCATTAAAAAATGAAAAAATCTAAATATTTCATCATTCTTGGCTTGATAGTATTGTCGGTTTTTAGTTCCTGCAAACAGTCGTATCATCCAGGTAAAAATATTGATGTGGTTTCCGAGCCCACCATGGATGTTAGTGAAATTGATGCTCTGCTTCGATTTATCGAGAATTCCGGCGACTATATCAACAGTACGGCGTTTCCTGCCTTGGTAACCGCCTCCGATGTCTATGAAAATTTGGGAAAATACTATGTCATCGATATTCGTCCCCACGAGGAGTATGTAGAAGGACATATTTCGGGCGCAGTGAATGTAAGATCCAACGAGTTAATCAAGTTTTTGGAAGATGTGGTAGCCCCAACCGTTTATGAAAAATTAGTGGTGGTTTGTCACAATGGCCAGGAATCGGCCTATGTGGCCGGCGTGATGCGGCTCACAGGCTATAGCAATGCCTACAGCATGAGTTTTGGAATGAGTGCCTGGAACAAATCGTTGGATAATTGGTCGTCGAAGATATCGAGCGATTTTATCAATCAACTGGAGACCAAAACCAACCCCATTGAAGGCCAACATCCCTATCCGGCTTTGGCTACCGGCGCCAATTGTGGTGCCGAGATTCTCGATGCCCGCGCCTGGACACTTCTCAATACACCGTTTCAGAAGCTAAAAATCAGTGCCGAAAGAGCTTTTAAGGAGCATAACGATTTCTATATTATTGCCTATATGCCCAAAGATATTTACGAGGTGGGACATATTCCCGGAGCCTATAATTATATTCCTCAGCAGGATATCAAGAAATCTACCCTGATGAATACCATACCATCCGATAAAAAAGTGTTAGTTTACGATTTTACCGGACAAACTTCGGCTTTTATCGCTGCCTATTTGCGCATGTTGGGCTATAACGCCTTTACTATGCCCATGGGAGCCAATAGTTTTATGTATAATATCCTAAAACAAAATAACAGGAATGCCTTTGTGTCCAGCGAAAAAGTAAATGATTTTCCTTTGACTGAGGGCGAAAATCCCACCGATAAAAGCTTCGAAAAAGAAATCAATCCTTCTAAGAGTGCTAAATCTGCATCTCCTAAAATATCCAGGAGCGGCAAGAAAGAAGTATCTGGCGGATGTAGCTAATAAGAATTTGTAGTGTCGTATAAAGCACGGCCCGGGTCGTGCTTTTTTCGCTTTTACAAGCCCAAACTACCATTTTTTAAGGACAGGTGGGGTTTTGATTCCTGGTGAGACCATGTTGGTTTCATTAAAGTCATTCAAAACGAACCTCAGAGCTAACCGTTTCCATCAAAACATTTAAAAGCACAACGTTTGGCCGCCAGCCTAAGTTGGGTTTAGTAGCCGGGATTTCTCCATTACCGTAAACGAAAATAGTAAAAAGAAACGAACAACCATCCGAAGACCAGCAATTTCGAGTAACGGCGATTAGCAGATGTTTATTAATCGAAAGAAAATGTTCCGGATCGTTTATGAATTTTAAGAACGGCTTTTTCTGAGATGTTTATTTCTCTGTTTTTATAGCTATTAATGAGTTTAAGTTTTAAATTGATGAGTCCGGTCTAAAAAGGTCGTAAAAGTATATTGAAATTCACAATTCA
>DYSN01000083.1 GCA_020718205.1 Draconibacterium orientale | reverse complement strand
AAAGCCCGAAATATTTATTATTTCCGGGCTTCGCTGTTTTATAGAATTCATATACTTTTGTAAAAAAAAAATTTATGTACTCAAATAGAAACTGGAAAAAATTATACGATTTCGAAGAAATCAAACTTGAGTATTGGAATAATATTGCGAAAATTACAATTAATCGGCCTCGATATTATAATGCTTTTACTCCAACAACTACCACCGAATTGGCGGTTGCTTTTGATATGTGTCGTGAAAATCAACAAGTTTATACCATTATCCTAACTGGGGAAGGTGATAAGGCTTTTTGTTCTGGAGGTGACCAAAATGTTAAAGGTAAAGGGGGTTATATTGGCAAAGATGGTATACCACGGCTAAATGTTCTCGATGTTCAAAGAAAAATCCGCTCCATGCCAAAACCCGTTATTGCCATGGTTAATGGATATGCCATTGGAGGAGGGCATGTTCTACATGTAGTTTGTGATCTGTCAATTGCATCGGACAACGCTATCTTTGGACAAACCGGGCCTAAAGTGGGAAGTTTTGACGCCGGTTTTGGGTCTTCATATCTCGCATCTATTGTTGGGCAAAAGAAAGCCAGAGAAATCTGGTTTTTAAATAGGCAATATACTGCAAAAGAAGCACTGGAAATGGGATTGGTTAATAAAGTAGTACCTTTTGAAAAACTCGAAGATGAAGTGGTGGATTGGTGTTTAACCATGCATAAAAGAAGTCCGATGGCTTTAAGAATGATTAAACTTGGAATGAATGCTGAACTAGACGGCCAGGCAGGAATTCAGGAATTTGCCGGCAGTGCTACATTACTCTATTATCTAACAGATGAAGCCCAGGAGGGTAAGCATGCATTCATCGAAAAACGTGATCCTGATTTTCATAAATACCCTAAATTCCCCTAATAACATTATGTATTTAAAATTCTGGATAGAAGCAGCACGTCTTCGAACACTACCATTAGCTTTTTCGAGCACACTGATGGGTATTATGGTTAGTTATCGCCATCATGTATTGCAATGGGATGTCTGTGTTCTCGCTATACTAACTACTTTTCTTCTGCAGGTGTTGTCTAATTTTGCAAATGATTATGGTGATGGGATAAAAGGAACAGATAAAAATCGGGTTGGTCCTATTAGAGCAATTCAATCCGGACGTATTACTACTGCCGAGATGAAAAGAGCCATAAAAATTACATCCATATTGTCTTTTATCAGTGGGACTACTTTGATACTAGTTAGCGAAGTTGATGCCTACTTTAGCTTTCTTTTTTTATTTTTAGGTATGATAGCCATTTATGCTGCCATCAAATATACAGTTGGCTCAAAAGCCTATGGGTATTACGGTTTTGGTGATATTTTTGTGTTTTTGTTTTTTGGTCTATTGGCGGTAATTGGAGTTTTTTACCTTCAATCGAATTATTTTAGCTTGGATGTTCTATTTCCAGCTATAACTGTTGGTTTATTGAGTACTGGGGTTCTTAATCTAAATAATATGAGGGATATTGAGAATGACAAAAGAATGGGAAAAAGAACCGTTGCTGTTATTCTTGGAATTACCAAAGCAAAGCTCTATCATATTTTCCTTATCAATCTGTCATTCTTTTCCCTTTTAGTTTATTTGTTTCTTAGTAAGATGGAATGGTATGTGTATCTGGTTTTTTTAATGTATATTCCTTTTATATTGGATTTGTCGAAAATTGAAATGGAAAAAACGCCCAGGAATCTTGATTTATTTTTGAGAAAAACAGCAATAAATACACTGCTATTAACTATTTTTCTTGCCTTTTTGGTATTTATAAGTGAGCTTTAATTTTTTAAGGAGGCATATTGTAAAATTGTGTTATTTTGAAAATCTAAAGAGCGGGAGTAATAATTTCTTCCTTTAACTTCGAAATAAAACTGGCTTCATGATGAGAAATCTGTTTTTGTTTATAATGTATTTTCTTTTTGCATCTGCCTATTCACAAAGCAATGATGATCCAATACTATTGGTTCGACTTGAAGTTAGCACACCTGATTGCATTGTTTCAGTTGATGGTAAACAGGTTTTTCCGGAAAAGGGACTCATTGAACTGGAAACTGGAAAACATTTTGTTGAAATTTCAAAACAAGGATTCGATAAAATAAATGAAGAAATTAAAATTTCCAGAAAGAATACCGTTTTTACCTTCCATTTGAATCCAACACCCGGCTCTCCTGTTCCAAATGAAGTTTCTGCCGTAAAAAAAGAAGTTAATACTTTTGTTTTTGTTCGCACATTTCCTGGGATTGTATTGAATATCAATGGAATTGTATATCCATCTCAGCATTGGATTGAATCAAAAAATGAAAACCTTGATATCCTCCTTTCCCATGAAAGCTACGATACACTAAGAGAGCGGATTTATATAGATGATGGTGACAGTCTGATTGTGGAACTATATCCAAAAAGAAGCATAGATTTTAAGAATTTCGATTTTAATATGGTTCTGATTCCTGCGGGTAAATTTCATGTGGATTTATACAGGAGCAATTTTATTGGTTCAGATACATTAATTTACCCGGATAGCTTCTATTTTTCCCGCCATGAAGTTACGCAATCACTTTGGATAAAGATAATGGGAACTAACCCAAGTAAAACCGTAGGCGATAATTTTCCTGTGGAAAATATTAGCTGGCAGGATGTTCAGGTTTTTATCACCAAACTAAATGAAGCCACATCGCGGAGTTTCAGACTTCCAACGGAAGCAGAGTGGGTATATGCGGCTTCTGGTGGAGATAAATCGAATCACTTTAAGTATGCCGGGGGCAATAATTTGGATAGCCTTGGTTGGTATTGGCGAAATTCGGGCGATTCTCTTTTAACTGGTCGCCTGGATCACGAGCAATTAAAGCTCAATAACTGCAGAATTCATCCAGTGGGTCAATTAGCCCCCAATGAGCTGGGTATTTTTGATATGTCAGGAAATGTGTGGGAATGGGTAAGCGATTGGTATTCAGTGGATAATTCGGCTATTTCTCCCAAAAACCCAACTGGAGCTGCAAGTGGAGATACAAAAGTTTGTAAGGGTGGGAGCTTTATGAGTAAACCTGAGCAATGCGCCGTTAAATACATTTTTTCGTATCCACCATCCGGTTCTTTTATTTACTTGGGATTCAGATTGGCAGAAAATTTATAACCAACTTAAACCAATATTCTTCCGTTACCTTTCCGCCGAAAAAAGTTTCATTAGAATTATTGTCCAGTAAATAGATTTTAGCTCGTTTAATTGTTTGAGTTATTAATTGTAAAGTATTGAAGCACAAGGGCTATGGATTCCATTATATCGTTTGGTATAATTTCTGTTGCTATATATCATTCAAATTTAATAATATGAAAAATATCATCCTTAGTTTATCGGCAATTATGATTGTATTGGCGTTTTCTGCCTGTCAAAAAAATCAATCTGATGCTGAAATTTTTACCGAAAATTCAGATAATGTAACTTTTATCAATGATCAAGCTCTGCTGGATGCCAGAATAGAAAAGGTAAATGTTCAGGTTGATTTTGGGCTCAAAAGCACCACCGACCTCAATTATACCTGGGTAGCTAATATTCTTCCGATAACTTCCGGAGGTGTTGTATTAAGTGCATCAACTGTAGATGCATTTGACAATGTGGCTTATGTTGGCTGGCACGCAAGAGGAAGTGATATTGTTGGTGAGGTTTCAGTTGTGTCAGTGGAAGATCCCTTGAACCCTGTAATGATTCAATATGGTGTATTCCCAAATCAGGAATTTAATGATCTTGAAGTAAAACCCAATGTTTCTAAGATATTTTTTGCAGGCCAAGCCACTAAAACCATGTCAGGTGAAAGTGTTGGTGATAACAATGCTTTTGGAATGAGCTTCAATATTTCAGCCAGTGGATTGGTTCAAACCATGAACTGGGAAAATTATTTGCCAGGTTACTCGGCCAATTCAATAACTTATGTTGCCAATCAGACCATTTGGCTCTCCAAGGGCTCTCAAGGCGGGTTAACCGTGTTTAGGGATTATGACTTATCGGATGTTAAATACAATTTAGATGTGGCAAATGCCAAACATTTTGACGCTACCGGCGATTACGGAGTATTATTAAACGGAGTTGGATTCAACGAATCGCAATTAACTGTATGGGATATGAATAGCCTTTATGCCCCAATGACCCAATATACCATTCCTTATGATGTTACTCATCTGGGAAAGAATGCTGTAGATATCAATTATGAATTTGCATATTTAGCCATGGGTAACGATGGGATAGTAAAAATAGACCTGACAAATGGTGATGTAGTAAAACGTTTTGATTATGAGAATGGGGGTTTTGCAAACGGAGTAACAGTTGATTTTAGATATGTTTATGCAGCTTATGGTTCAGATGGTTTGTTTGTGCTTGATAAAGAGACTTTTGATGTAGTGGGGCATTGGAATTTTAATGGTTCATGCAACTATGCAAAAAGAACTGGAGATTTTCTTTATATAGCTAATGGATCAACCGATGGAATGATTATTTTGAAAAAAGATTAGAAAATATTTATCTTAAACATGATTAGGCTCGCTATTTGGCGGGCTTTTTTATTTTTAGGAAGTTTAGTTGATTCAATAGTGACTCCATGTTTTTTGGTTTATCGATAATGATTCCGTTATTGTCCAGAAGAATAAAACTTGGGGTTTTGTGAATCATAAAATGCTGCGCTAATTTGGAATCCCAGGAATTTAACTCGGATAATACTATCCAATTATGGCCAAACGAAGCTTTGGTTTTTAAAATATCACTTAGTTCAGTATCCAGAGAAATATAAATGACTTTAAAGAAAAATACATCATTTAAATCGGATATTTCTCTTAATACAGGATTTGCCTCCTGGCAAAAGGCGCAATTGCTGGAGCCAAAAAACAGGAGATTATAATTGGACAAGCTGATTAAATCATTGATATTGTTTAATGTACCGGATTCGTCAAAAAGGCTGAATTGGGGCAATTTTTCGCCAATCTGTATGCTTCTATACGACTCTAATTTATTCGAAATGACCGTCGAAATATCTAATTCTGAGCAGGAGTTTTCCAATACGTAGGTATTAACAAGATAGTCGAGAATGATATCGGGTCCTACATTGTTGAATAAATCTAAGAGATAATTTAAAACAAATTCGTAGACCAATTGATTTTCAGATGCTTTAGATAGAATCAAGTCAATAGATTTGGTAAATCCTGCTTCAGTATATTCTGTATGGAATTGAAGATATTGGGTTATTTTTAGAGAAAGCACCCCCGATCTAATGAGCTCATCATCGGTGAAAAAAGTATATTTAAAAAAATCATCGCCGGGAAGTTGCTCATAATCACTTATAATAGTGCGGCTAAGAAAGCTTGTTGAATCAAATCTATAGGTGGCAAGAATAAAGTTATTCAATAAATTTTTTAATGAATCTTCACTTTTTGAATAAAAATTGTATTCGGTGGAGTTTTGCTGGTGATATGTTTTCTGCGTGTAGGCCTCAGAAATTTTAGATTTAAAGTATCGTCTTTTATTAATAAAATCCCACAGTCTTATATTTTCAGCGGAATTTTCAACAACTATACTGTCTCTTAGCTTTTCATTGGGGAAATCTATTGAAATAAGCGTGTCTTTATTATTGATGATAAATTGTACCCAATCGTTGGTTGACGAAAAAATAGAATAATAACCGGTTTCGAAAGATCCATTGAAGTGATATTGGTTGTTCTGGTCTATTCGGCACGAATCTATTGGGTTGAATTTCCCCCCAATATTTTCGTACAAATAAATTTTGTCGATGCCGCAGTTCTTATTCAGTTCACCCTGTATTACAGTGCTTTGGCCCAATAATAATTGGCTAAGAGATAGATAGAAAATCAATATAATTTGGGATGCTTTTTTTCTCATAATCATTTATCAATTACTTACTGTTTTTGCTAAGTTTCACCTGGGCGGCTTGTAGAATTATTGTCATTAGCAAAAATACAAATCTATCCATGCAATTAAAGAAAATAAAAAAAGGCCATTGCTGGCCTTTATAAATAATAGAGTGTGTTATTATCTTGAAAAACAGCACCTGTATGTTTTTGAATTGGTCATGGTTTCAGTTGATGAGTTTTTGCAATCACCATTTCCAACAGTTGTAGCTGTACCACCTGCAATGCCATCATCAGTCCATTCCCAATCATTGGTCATGTTTATAGTACCATTACCAGGTTTTTGACAGGCATAATACCACTCGTTCCATGAGCATATATGGGCATTTAAATCACCACAGTTTTTATTGGCATTCCACCAGTCGGTTGAGACTCTTTCATTTACTTCAATACAAAATTCTTCATTAATCTCAGACCAGCTTCCTATTGGACAATCTCTCATGCTATCACCGGGTTCTCCCTGAGGCCCATTTGGACCCTGAAGACCGTCTTCAACAATAATTTCCCATGAAGAACCATCCCATATATAGGCTTTTCTGGTAACAGGGTCTCTGTAAGCATCATTTAAACTGGGGCTTCCAGGGGCAGGAAATATTGTTCCTAACCAATTGATGCTAATTCCATTAGTTCCGGCGAGACCTTGTAAACCCTGATCGCCCTGATCGCCTTGAGCTCCCTGAATCCCCTGAATTCCTTGAATCCCCTGAGGACCCTGCGCACCTGCAGGACCTGTTGAGCCAGTTAAATCAACTGATGTAAAAGTGGTGGCATCGGTGTAAGTAATGGTAAATGTTCCATTTCCATTATTCACTGTTGATGCTACCCCAACTCCTGCATCGCCTTGGGAACCATCAGGACCAATGGCGCCTTGTGGGCCAATAGGACCCTGAGCACCTTGTGGGCCAGCAACTCCCTGAATCCCCTGAATTCCTTGTGGTCCAGCGATACCTTGATCCCCTTGCGGACCAGTAAAGTCAGATGTGGTAAATGATGAACCATCGGAATAGTTTAAAGTGAAAGTGCCGTCGTTGTTATCTACTGAGGTTAAAATTCCTACGCCTTGTGCGCCTTGAGGGCCAACCAAACCTTGTGGTCCGACAGGTCCGACAGAGCCTTGAATTCCCTGAGCACCTTGTGGGCCTACATTTCCTTGTAATCCTTGAGCTCCCTGTGGTCCGGCAGCTCCAACAAGTCCTTGGGGGCCGGTAAAATCTGCGGTAGTAAAGGAAGAACCATCGGAATAATTTAATGTAAAGGTTCCGTCGCCATTATCAGTTGTTGATGTAATACCAACTCCCTGAGCACCTTGTGGGCCAACTAAACCCTGTGGGCCAACGGCACCAACAGGACCTTGTGGGCCAGTGAAATTAGGGGTTGTATAGGAAGTGCCATTAGAATAATTTAATGTAAAAGTACCATTTCCATTGTTGGTGGTTGAAGTTATGCCAACACCTTGTGCTCCCTGAGGTCCAATAGCACCCTGAGGTCCAACGGGGCCTTGAGGCCCTGCGGAGCCGGTGAAATTGGCTGTTGTAAAAGTTGTGCCGTTGGTATAGGTAATGGTAAATGTGCCATTGCCATTATTTACTGTTGAAGATATTCCAACTCCTGAAGGACCTTGTGGGCCAACAGGACCTTGTGGGCCAGCTGGGCCAGCAGAACCCTGAGCTCCAACGAATCCTGACATGTCAATGGTATTTCCTGCAGATATACTCAGGTCTGTTCCATTTAAGGTGAGGGTTTGATTGTCCGATGAGAGTATGCTGTAGGTATTGTTGGCAGTATTTAGTGTGATTGTGGTATTGCCAGAGCCAACCAATTTAAATTGGTCGCCAAGATTCACTGCTTTCGAATTACCTGAGTTATCGGCAATGGTGATATAGGATTTTTCAAGTTTGCTGTTTGTTACATTGCCATTTGCAATTTTGCTTGTAGTAATTGCGGATGGAGAGATAATCAATGAACCAGTGTTTAATAATTGAGCATCGCCACTCACAAAAACGCCTGTGGCTACATTAGAGCTATTGCCTACAAAAATTTTGCCATTTTCCAATGTTGGATCCAATCCAGCTATTCCATTGATTTGATTTTGAAAGTGTATGCTATCGTTATAGACTTTGGAATATAAATAGGCTACTGAGTCGCTGTTCATTTCGTCCCGATAAATCGAACGGGTAATTTCTTCCTGCAGGTTATAATCCAGCAAATTGAGTTCGTTGCGGAAAATGGTGCTATCTTCCAGGATGTTCTGTTGATTAACTAAAATGGCTTGAGCATTGGCTGCAATATTATTTGCGTTCAGCAATTCGGCCATGATAGCCCGGGTTGTTTCGGCTAAGATTGCCTGGGTATTTTGGTCAATGAGTCCTTTTAGATACATAGAATCAGTAACTACTTTGTTTTGAAGTAATAAAATATTGGCAGTGTTTTCAACAATATCGTTGTACATGAGAGCTTCCGCAAGAATTGCCCGGGTGATTTCCTGTTGAATATTATAGGCATTGAGATCTATGAGCGATTTTAAAAAAGCACTGTCGGAGATGATTTTTGCCAATAAATCGTCTAATTGAATTTGAAAGTACAAACTGTCATCGTTATTCGACAAATTGTCAATCAATTCCTGAAAGTATATGCTGTCATTTAAGATATTCATTGTGTTTTCAGAAATCAGGTTCATGAGGTCTGATTCGGATTGCATGGCTCTTGCAACTTCCATATCTAATGCATCTCTAACCGACTGCAATTCGCCTTCGAAATAAACGCTATCGGTTTGAACTTTCTGTGTTAGGGCAATAATTTCGTCAGATTGGTCGTAAACACCGAGATAAACGGAGTTTCCTTCGGGAGCAATGGTTAGAACATTTTCCTGGCTCAGCGAAAGTTTTTGTAGCTCATTGGTGGCACTTGTATCCACCACATTGCCTGCTATGGCTGCATAGTTTGCCATGGGAACCGAAAGAATTTCTGATGATCCCATGAGAACGAAATCTGTTCCGCCGTTTACATCGATGCTTATTTCGATAAACTGGTTTCCATTTCCCCAGGAAATATTTTCGAAGATACCTTCAACTATTTCGCCTCTACCAATTTCAAGATTCACCAGGCCAAAACTATTGGAGGTGGCAAAATGGTTTTCGATATAATTTTCCTGATTTCCGCCATTGAGAGTAAATATTTTTATTTGAATTCCTATTGTCAGGTTAATAATAGGATAACCCGAAGCATCTCTGGCGACAGCCTGGTATTTAAATGCCTGCGTAGATTGTCCAAGAAGAATGGACTGTATAAAAAGCAAGGCAATAAGGGGTAAAATTTTAATTTTCATTTGTCCGTTTTTTTATAATTGTTCTGCTGTTAATAAATTATGATTTAATAATTTTAAATGTTTTAATCTGTTCGTTGTAAATGATTTTAAGAAGATATTGAGCTCTTTCAAATGACAATAAATTGATTTTGGCGGATAGATGGTCTGTTTTTGATTCTTCCTGAAGGATTAACCGTCCATTGAAATCGAATAATTGTATGATAACTTTTTGATTTTGATGGTTGTTAAATGGAGTCCAGACAATATTCACCTCATTGGGAGTGGGGTTTGGGTAGATTTTTATATCCAGTCCGGTAATTTCAACTTCGTCCACAGCGGTGATAATGTATAAGTCCTGATGGAAGCCCTGAGTAAGGATATAATCGGCTTCCAGAGTTGAGATGACTGGTTCCCCCAGAGTCCAGCTGAGAGAAATGTTTTGATTACTAAAATAGTCCCCGGCTGAGCTGATAACTTCGGGGCTTATTTGCTGGCTCATTACGTTAATTCCTGAAAGAATTATTAGAATGGAAAAGATTCGTTTCATTGGGTTCTAATTTTTATATCTAATTTAGTAAAATTTTCTACGATTTTCAACTCAATTGGTTACCAAATTATTAACTTTTGGATTATTTTTTGTAGTTGAAACAAAATTAGCGAATAACGTTTTGGATTTCAAGTTGATTAAGGGGTTGATTTGTTAATAAAGAGTCGGTTGTGAAACGAGCTATTTTAGTAATTGATGAATTTGAGCTGGAAAAACTGGAAGATGAAAGATAAAGCAATAAAAAAGGCTACCCTTTTGGGGTAGCCTTTTAAATAAGATATTTCAAATATTTTTATTGTAATACGTATGACCAGGTAAGGTTAGTAATGTCAACTGTGAAAAGGTAAGTGCCTTCGGCGGGAACAGTTAAATCCGGAGCACCCCCATCGTTAGAAAGAGTACCATCAGTTGCACCACCACCATAATTTGTACCAGTCCATGTTGGTTCAGAGGTGAATTTGAAGTGTAAATCGGCACCAGTGATTGTAACAAGACCAGTGAAAACGCCATCTTCGTCAGAATCAACGATAGTAGGAGCTTCCGATGGAGCCCATCCCTGATATGCACCAGGAACCCACAATTTTGGGCCGCTAGCTACAACAGTGTAGGTCAAATCGTTGGTGTTAATAGTGATGTCATATTTACCAGCAACTTCAACAGGGATATTAGCAGGATCCGGATCGCTTTCGGTGGCTCTGTAAACCAAAGTTCCGGCATAAGGAGTTCCGGCACCATCGCTTCCGTACATAGGAGCCCATTGACCTAAGGTGGTGATAAATTTGATATCACCAACAACTAAATCAGCGGTGATTGTATATAAACCACCGGTTCCTTCCAATGGAAGAGCTGCAGTATTATCCCAACCAGCAGCACAACCGTTGCCCAACATAAATAGTTCGGGATCAGCAGTGCCAGCAGCTTTAACAGTAACTGTATAAGTTTCAGTAACGGCATCGATGAATAATTCGAAATCGTAAGTACCATCAACGGTAGGAACAAAGTTGCCATCGCCATTGGTAGTGAAATCGCCAGCTGCAAGACCTGCCATAGTTACATCGGTGTATCCAATGATTTTACCAGTCCAGTCTTGACCTTGTCTGATTTTGAAAGAACCTAAAGTAGTAACTTCAACACCATTGAAAGTCCAGGTGTAATTTGTTTCAGCCTCAATCACAGGCAGGCTTGACAGAATTGTAACATCCCAGTTGTGTTGAGCGCCGTCAACCATTAAACCATCACCAACAAGACCTAATTCAACTGCGGAATAGTCAAATGTTTCCAAATCACCAGTTTTAGTTAAGGTAGCAGTATAGCCAGCACCTAAAGTCCAAACCATGGTAATTGTGTACTTACCGGGTTCGTCGTTGGTAATATTTGCACCACCAGGAACCAAAGCATTAACTGCACCACCAAAATTGGAATTAACTTTAATACCCACATTTCCGCCACCTAAGTCGAAATCGGGACTTAAAATAACTTTCCAGCCATTGCTATAGCGGAATTTAAAATCGCCACGGGTAAGAACAACATCAGAAACTGTAAAAGTCATGGTGTTAAGATCGAATCCTGTTGCTGGCATAGCAGTACTTCCGCCCCAGCCACCTGGAGATGCAGCACCAATGATTCCCCACTCAACTTTGGCAATAGTTACCACATTGATTTCGCTATCGAAAGCAATATGATAAAGACCATCGGAAGGAACGGTGAATTTGGTAGCAGTTTCAACTAAAGAACCTCTCCAAAGGCCTAATGTAGGTTCATCGCCGTTGAGTTCAGTTACTTCGGCAAAGTCAGCGCCTGGACCCCAGGTTTTTTGAACATTACCAGCTACAGTAACGATGTTGAAACCATCGGCACCACCCTTAACAGCTACATAAAGCTCCAATAAATTTGCTCTGTCTACCTGTAAAACTTCGTTACGGGTAATTTTCATCATACCTTTGGCGTTGAAAGTTGTAAGAGCTGTTCCAGCTCCTTTAATGTAGGTACCATCGAGAACGATTTCAGGAGTAGTTGGATCTTCCTCTTCATTTTTTTTACAAGAGGTAGCAATCACTGCTACTGCCAGTAAAACCACCCAAGCAAAGCGGGTGAATTTAAAAAAATTGCTTTTTTTCATAAGTCAAAAATTTGAAATTATTTAATTAGTTAATAAATCGGTTATTATTTAATTACAAAGATAATTAATTTCCTAAGTTGGGGTTACCATCAATAGCCCATTGTGGGATGGGGAATGTATTTTTTTCCGGACCATGAGCTTCTTTCTCCCACCAGGATTGTTCCCATTTGCCAAAACGGATCTGATCCTGACGACGGTGGCCTTCCACAAACATTTCTCTACCTCTTTCTTCGAACAATTGATTTAAAGTGCAACCCGAATATGCAGTAACGCCAGCACGTTCACGAATAGGATTTACCCATTCATCGCCACTTCTACCCAATCTGATTTCAACTTCGGCTTTCATCAGGTAAAAATCTGAAAGGCGGAACAATGGGAAATCGTTGGATAGGTTTTCTTTGGCACCTTTTTTAATTTCATATTTTCTGATGCGGGCACCAGTTGTGCGAATTTGAGCAGGAGTATATTCACCTTCTGCCATGTATAAAGCAGGTAAATATGGGTCTATATTTAATGGCACAAGCGTGATGCTTTCTATAATGTCACTTCCATCTACCGCATATTGGGGGCCATATATAAAATGTGCATCCTTTCTTAAATCTACATCTTCGTAAGTATCAAAATGAGTTGGAACCACAGCAAAACCATTCCAGGGACCAACAGGCATATCGAAGGTTAAATTGTGCTGATAGTGCAAGGTACGCATGTGCAATCTGAAACCTTGAGCGTTATCTTCATCGAAGGAAATCGAAAAAATGGTTTCCACAGAATTTTCATTTTCTGTTACAAAAGGAGATTTAACATCATTAGCCAGCACATAAGGGCTGTTAATTATCAGGCTGTCACAGTATTGACCTGATTTTTCCCATTGTGGCATGCCAGTGTAAACTTCAGAATTTAGATATAGTTTTGCTAATAAGGCAAAACCCATATATCTTGTTGCCATTAATTTATTATTTTTAGCTTTCAAGAATGGGAGATTTCGCTCAACTGTATTTACCAGGCTATCAAATATAATTTCACGATCAACTTTTGTTGGTGCAAAATCGCCAGCAAATTCTGCAGTTGTTAGGTAAGGAACATCGCCATAATTGTCGATTAAAAGATAATAATAGAAAGACCTAAGTGTTTCTACTTCTGCCATCTTTAATTTAATAGCTTCACTTTGGTCAAGTTTTCGCATAAGGTCTAAAGTTTGGTTAGAAACCGTTATTCCACCCCAAAAAGCGCTCCACATTCTGTTTACACCTTCATTATCATTTGACCAGTTGTGTTGATGCATATCTAACCATTTACCACCGTCAAACCAATCGGAAGCACGGGTGGGACCACACATCTCATCTGAACTGATTTCCTGAGCTAAGAACCACCAACCGTTATCGTCGATAAAAGATTGCATTTCTTTGTAAGCATTTACACTCAAGTTGGCAATTTGGGCATCATTTTCCGGGTAATTTGCACCCAGGTGATCGTATAGATTTTCTTCTATTTTGGTGCATTTAGAAAACAATCCAAATACAAAAACTATACTGATTAATTTAATTACAATATATTTATTCATGGTTATTCCTCCTTAAAATGTTGCATTAATTCCAACTGTTATACTACGTGTTTTGGGATAAACATTATACTGGTCGATACCATAAGACAACCCTTGCATATATGTTTCAGGATCTGTTCCAGAGTACTTGGTAATTGTAAGTAAGTTTTCGCCAACAATGAAGACTTTCAAACTCTTTAGCCAGTTTATTTCTTCAGTTATGAGATTATATCCAATGGATAAATAATCCAATTTAATGAAACTTGCATCCTCCAAATAAAAATCTGCAATAGTAGCTCCTGTTATGGTTCTGCCTTCTTCATACCAATCAACAGCATCTTGTGTTCCGTTTAGAGATGGCATATTGCCGGGAACATCAAAGAACATTTTTGTTGCGTTATACTTTTGGTTTCCAATCATGGACCTAAAAGCTAAATCAACAGACCAATATTTGAAAAAGGTAAAACTATTTGACCAGCCTATTTCGGCATCTGGGTTTGGTGAGCCAACAAAAGTGCGTTTTGCATCGGCGAGTTTTGTGGTATAACCACCTGATTCACTGGTATATATAAATTCACCACCTATCATTGTTACATATTCTGGTAAATAGAATGCACCCACTTCTTGCCCAACATAAACTCCTGTAACATAATATTCTTCGCCTACCATCCCTCTTCCGGAAATATGGCCATATTTTTTCACTTCTTTACTATCATTATAGGACCCAAGGTCAAGCCATTTGGATTTATTGTGAGAAACAGTAAGGGAAGTTTTATATTTAAAATTAGGTTTGTCAATTACATATGCCTGAAGATACAATTCTATACCTTTATTCTCTAGCTTACCTGAATTTAAGTAGGTTACTGGAGCTAAGTTTGGTGGAACAGGTACCTGATATTCGCCAAGCAAATCTACCGTTTGCTTGTAATAAACTTCGATTGTACCACTTAGTTTACTCTTGAAGAAGGCAAAATCCAAACCAATATTTGTCTCGGTGGTCGATTCCCATTTTAAATCCTTATTCGAATTCCAGGCAGGCCTAAAAGCAATCACTTCTTGTCCTGTTTCAGGATTTATTGCTGTTCCATTTGGAACCCAGGCAATCTGGCTATTACCAATTCCAATCTGGTCATTTCCTGTAACACCATAACTTGCGCGAATTTTTAATTGATCCAGCCAGTTTGCCTCAGATAAAAATGATTCATTATGAATATTCCAGCTTAAAGATGTTGTGGGAAACCAGCCCCATCTATTGTTTTCTCCAAACACAGAAGAACCATCTCTTCTCAGCGATGCAGCAATATAGTATTTCGAGTTATAATTATACTGAAGTCGACCAAAAAGGCCTATTAATGTTTTGTGCCTTCTATAGGATCCTATATCTCTATAAACAAGGTCAGCAAATGTTTGCAGATTATCTGCTCCAACATTTGGTGAGAATGAATTGGTAGCCTGAGAATAAAATCCATCGTACATTTTGTTTCTCCAGGAGTGACCAGCCATTATATTAAGGTTATGTTTTTTATTAAAACTATTGTCATAAGTTAAAAATGTTTCAATAGCTTTATCAGTAGAATTCTCGTAACTACGCCGACCAAATCCATTATCGGCAGAAGCAAAAAGATTAGCTGGTCTGAAGTAGCTATATTCTGCATCTTCTCTGATGTAGGACATGCTAACATTTGCTTTTAAGTGACTGAAAACTTCTAAATCTGCCATAAGATTCCCCATATATTTTTTGGCATCTCTGTCATTTTGAACTTCATTAATAATGGCTATCGGATTCTCATAATTGAATTCACGCTGGGTTTTATTATAGGTTCCATCAGCGTTGTAAACAGGATCGGTAGGGTTTCTGGTTAAAGCCTGGTATATAATATCATCCTTTCCCCAGCCACCATAATTTTCATAATTATTATTTTCAAATGCTGTGGCTAAATTAGCTGATAATGTAAGTTTGTTATTGAAAGCTTTTTGCGATAGATTAATCTTTGCATTGGTTCTTTCTTTTTCAGTTCCATTCATTATTCCCTTCCAGTTGGCGTGTGTGATAGAAGCTCTATAATTACTGATTTCTGATCCTCCTGAAAAGCTCAAATTATTATCTGTTGTAACACCGACCCGATATATTTCTTTTTGCCAGTCAGTATTGGCGCCACCATCATTAAAAATGCTATCAATTGTCCAGTTGGGGTGCGCAGATAATGCATCTGATAAACGCATATTTGCAAAAGACCTCAATTCATCAGCTGATAGTAAATCTTCCATATGTGCAACAGTTGATAAAGTATATTTTGTATTGAAGTCAACTTGATGAGTAATCTGGCCATTTTTATATGCTTTAGATTTAGTGGTTACCATAATTACGCCGTTTGCACCACGGGAGCCATAAATAGCTGTTGACGCGGCGTCTTTAAGAATATTGTAGCTTTCAATATCTTCGGGGGCTATCATGGTAAGATCAACATCGGGAACTCCATCCACAACAATAA
>DYSN01000201.1 GCA_020718205.1 Draconibacterium orientale | reverse complement strand
GGAGGAGAAATCCCAAGTTACCCAGTCATAAAAGTCATCATTAGAAAAGAGCGGGTTGGCTTTTAGTTTTTTTTCAAAAAACAAAAAAAGGAGCCCGAAAGCTCCCTTTTCAATAAATTGAAGTATCTGCTAAAATAAATTCATATCGTCCAGAACCTTCATCACATCTTTTACAGCAATGGAAGATTCTTTTAATAAAGCCATTTCTTCGGGGTGGAGGTCAATTTCCACAATTTCCTGAATACCGTTTTTGCCTAATTTCACTGGAACTCCCAAATAAACACCATGCTCACCATACTGTCCGTTCAAAAGAGTACAAACAGGGAAAATGCGGTTTTGGTCTCTTACAATGGCTTCGCACATTTGTGCTGCAGCTGCACCCGGAGCATACCAGGCCGAAGTTCCCATGAGTTTAACAAGCTCTCCGCCGCCCACTTTGGTGCGTTGAATAATAGCATCAAGTTTTTCTTTCGATACAAGTTCGGTTACAGGAATACCACTCACGGTGGTGTGGCGTGGAAGTGGAACCATGGTATCGCCATGACCACCCAGCAACATGGCCTGAATATCGTTTGGATGAACCTTCAACTCACAGGCTAAGAATGATTTATAACGGGCTGTATCTAAAATTCCGGCCATACCAAATACTTTCGAAGAATCGAGTCCGGCGGCTTTAAAAGCAGCATAGGTCATTACATCCAAGGGGTTGGAAACAATAATAAAAATAGTGTCGGGAGAGTACTTTTTTGCCTGCTCAACCACTGTTTTTACAATCCCTGCGTTGGTCGAAATTAAATCGTCGCGGCTCATTCCGGGTTTACGGGGCAATCCCGAAGTCACAACTACAATACCCGATCCTGCTGTTTGTGCATAATCGTTGGTAACGCCTCTCATGCGGGTATTATAACCCAAAATAGGAGCTGTTTGCCAAATATCCAAAGCTTTGCCTTCGGCTACTCCTTCTTTAATATCTACCAGGTAAACCTCTTTTACCAAATCTTTTTGAGCAATAACATTGGCCACGGTGGCACCCACATTACCTGCTCCAATCACAGTTATTTTATCCATTATTATTGGTTTTTATTGTTGTTTATAAATTAGGTTTTGGAGGACAAATGTATTTATTTTTTCCTATGTATGCATAAGATATTTCGCCTTTTTATCGCCGGATTCGTTATTTTTTTTCGTCCGATTTTATTATCCTGTCACTGTGGAAACTATCGATAAGGCCACCACCGTTTTAAACTTTCATATTTCCTTTCTTTCAATACCTTTGCATCAAATATGTTCCATGAGTACTGCCGAAATTGCAATTTTAATCGTATCGGGAATAGGGGTGGGGTTTATCAATACCCTGGCCGGAGGTGGTTCGGCCATTAGCCTGGCTGTTTTAATGATGATGGGACTCTCGCCTGCCATGGCCAATGGCACCAACAGAATCGGAATCATTCTACAGAGCATAGCGGCAGTGGGGAGTTTTAAGCATCAAAAGGTGCTCGACTCACGAAAATCGCTGTGGCTGAGTATTCCAGCTGTTTTTGGTTCGCTTTTGGGAGCCTGGCTGGCGGTAGATATTAACGAGGTGGTATTCGACAAGGCATTGGCCATCATTTTGCTGGTTATGCTGTTTTTCATGTTCTACAAACCCAAAAACTGGCTCACCGAAAATACTGCCTTGCTCAATCAACCCCTGAACCGGAAACAAATCATCATCTTTTTCCTCATTGGCATTTACGGTGGATTTATTCAGGTGGGCGTAGGCTATTTTCTGATTGCTGCCTTGGTTTATGGTGTTGGATTTGAGCTGGTTAAGGCCAATGCAGTTAAGGTCTTTATCACCGCCATGTTTCTCATTTTCTCTTTTGCGGTTTATATGTTTCACCAAATGGTCGATTATTCCATGGGTTTCACCCTGGCCATTGGCACGGTGATTGGGGCTTTGCTGGCCTCGAAAATTTCGGTAAAGAAGGGGGCCAATTTTGTGCGATGGTTCATTCTGGTGGTTATTATTTTCACCAGCCTGCACTTGTTTGGCCTGTTGAACTTCAATCTTTTTAATGCTCCGAAACCATAAATCTTCCACATTTCATGGCTCTTTTCAATGAGGGAAAGAGCAGAGAAAAGGCAGGCAAATGATGCGCCTTTAGGGTTTTGTTCCTGATTTTTGTAAAAATCATTTCATCGAAATTTCTTTTTTCCGTATTGAAAAACAAGCGAAAATGCTCTTCGCCCGCCCATGATGTGATGTAAAGCCTCAGCGGTTGGGATATTTTGTAGTCCGGAAAATCGGCACCGCTCAGCTCATTCCAAAACCAACTTTCGGTAAAGGGCGCTTCTGTGTCTTTGCCACGGGGAAACTCCTTTTTAATACGCTCAAAAAACTTCCCCAGACCTTCGTGCACAGTCACCTTTATTAATTCCCCGTTAACCGGCCGTTCCATAAAAGTAAATACAAACCGGGCTCCCTTGCTGGTGGGGTGTTTCATAAGGAGTCGTTGTTCCCATTGATCCTTAAAATTTCCATTAGAAGGGCTGTTGGGAATGAGTGCCGGAAGTTCAATAATTTGGCCTGGTTCGGGAGATATGTCGCAGCGGATAAAATTGTTTTTCTGATCCCACTCATATTCCCCCATAATAAAATCGCGCTTGTCGGGCAGATAAAAGGGGGTTTGGCAGGAAGAGAAATTCACATCGAGCTTATTTTGCGTCATGAAATGATGAAACATGAATTCGGCCATCTTTCCCTTGGCAATATTTTGAATCCTGGTGGCTAAAAGAGGAATTTCCATGCGGTTATAGGTGTAGGAAATAGAAAGCAGGGCATAATTAACAGCTTGGTTGATAATGCTGTTCTCCACCCGCTCGGGGAGATTCTCTATCGCTATGACATCGTGGGCTAACATGCTTTTTTTGAGCTAAGGTATGGTTTTTTTAGTAATCATCAGGCGACTTTGTATTGACCGATTATCGGAGTGAGTCAACTCCGTTTATTTCCTAAGTATCAAACCATGGTTCAATTGTTCTAGGGTTTATACTAAAAATTCTAAAAAAAATGGTATCGTATATTAACAGTTTTTTTTCGATATTTAATTTTACATTTCTTTTATTTCGTTGATACAGGAAGAGGAAAGGCCTCCCAAATCAGACGATCCAACTCCGCT
>DYSN01000082.1 GCA_020718205.1 Draconibacterium orientale | reverse complement strand
ACTTGGAAAAGATTTAGCAAAATTAAATGTAAATATATAATAGACTTTATATAATGTGGTTGGTCATAATTCATTGTATATCTATTATTTACATCAAATACCTGTTTGTTTTATTGTTTATGAGAGACAGGTTGAATGGTTAGTGAAATTTCTTCCCACGGAACCAATTTAAAGTTTTGAGTAATCTGAGCTCCATTTTCAAGGTTTTCGCCATCCTGAGCTATAAAGAAACCGTGGGGAAAGGATTCGCCCATGGCTAAGTTGGTCACGTCGATGCCATCGGTTTCGCTGGTGCCATCAATATTGGCGCCTGCTACAATGCGAAAACTTCCCAGATAGGCGTGGGGCGCCTGGCGGTCGAAAAGTGCATAGGAGTTATTTCCCTGGCTCGAAGCAATCAGGTAGCCCTTTCCTTCTGATCCATAATAAAGTGTAAGGCCTTCTATATCAGCCGCTAGATATTCCAAACTGTTGATAGATGCAATCTCGGTTCTTGCGGGACTGCTTTGTTTCAGGTCGAATTTGTAAATGCCAAAGTCTTCTTCGCTCACGAATAGAATCCCGTTTTCGTTATCCACCACAAGTCCTTCGCATTGCCCGGGCAAAGTGTAGGTCCATACCCGGCGGGCGCTGATTCCTGTGCTGTCGAAGGTAATTTTGTTTTGTTCTATGAGTCCGTCCTTGCCCACCGAAAATGAGAACAATTCCCTGTTGGGGGTGGTATAGAAACAGAAACCATAAATTTCTATGGATTGGCTGGGAATATGTATCAAAGCTATGGTGTCGATGGTTGATTCGGTGGGGAGATATTTATAAAGCGAAACCGAGTTGTTCGAGCGATTGGAGCCGCCCACCACATCGATGGTGGTAGAATCGTGAGAATTGGTTAAACCATAGGCCACATCGCAGTTGTTTATCTTTCCAACCTGCGCAAAACTTACCAATTGCCCCGAAAGGTTATAAACGGCCAGACCTGCTTTTTTATCGGTACCAATAATCCTGCTTTCGGCCGGATTGCCTGCATTATACCAAACTGCCGGATCGTCGGCGGCATCGCCCTGGGTATTGACAGCTACAGTTTGAACGGTGGCATTTACTTCGGGAAACTTGTGAACGGGTTGGCTTTCACAGGAAAAAAGAAAAAGTGATCCCAACGCTACCGCGATTGAAAGTTGAAAATATCTGACCATGATGTTTTTTTTCGCAAATCTAAAAACATATCCAAAGGTCAGATAAGCACTGATAAAAGAATTAATTAAAAGATAAAATTCAATTAACTTTCTAAGTTTTTTTTGGCATTGTTCAATGAGCCAGATGGGCAAAAAAAAGGCTGAGTATTTCCACTCAGCCCCTGTAAATTATTTTAGAATAAGCTGTTAGAGCGTGCGTTTGGTTTGAACAATTTCGTATCCTTCCACAATGTCGCCTTCTTTAATATCGTTGAAATTGTCTACGTTCAATCCGCACTCATAGCCGGAAGTTACTTCTTTCACATCGTCTTTAAAACGTTTGAGAGAGCCTAACTTGCCCGAGTGAATAACAACGCCGTCGCGAATAATGCGGATGGGTGTGTGGCGGGTAAGTTTTCCGTCGAGCACCATACAACCTGCAATGGTTCCCACTTTCGAGATTTTGAATTCCTCGCGTACTTCCACGTTGGCCACAATTTTCTCTTCTTCTTCGGGCGAAAGCATGCCTTCGAGTGCTGCCTTAATATCTTCAATGGCTTGATAGATAATGGAGTAGAGCTTGATTTGAATACCTTCGTTTTCGGCAAGTTTTCGTGCCTGCATATTGGGTCGCACCTGAAATCCAACAATAATGGCGTCGGAGGCAGAAGCCAGCAATACATCGCTTTCGCTGATTTGTCCCACCGACTTGTGAATCACGTTGAGCTGTACTTCGCTGGTTGACAGTTTGATGAGCGAATCGGACAGTGCTTCCACCGATCCATCCACGTCACCTTTAACAATAACGTTAAGCTCTTTGAAATCGCCAATGGCTAAGCGGCGGCCTATTTCGTCGAGGGTAATATGTTTTTGAGTTCTGAGGCTCTGTTCGCGTTGCAGCTGTTCGCGTTTAGTAGCAATGGCTTTGGCTTCGCGCTCGTCGGTCATAACGATAAAATTATCGCCTGCCTGTGGTGCCGAGTTCAATCCCAGCATAAGCACAGGGGTTGATGGTCCGGCCTCTTTCACGTGTTGGTTTCGCTCGTTGAACATAGCTTTCACTTTTCCAAAGCTGCTACCCACTAAAACTAAGTCGCCCACTCTCAGGGTGCCGTTCTGAACCAGAATTTTGGTTACAAAACCTCTACCCTTATCTAAAGACGATTCAATTACACTACCCACAGCACGACGTTTTGGGGTGGCTTTAAGGTCCAGCATTTCGGCTTCGAGAAGCACTTTCTCCAGCAACTCTTCCACTCCAATTCCTTTCAAGGCCGATATTTCCTGGCTTTGATATTTTCCACCCCAGTCTTCCACCAAAATATTCATTTGCGAAAGTTCGGTTTTAACAGCTTCGGGATTGGCTCCGGGCTTGTCCACTTTATTAATGGCGAAAACAATAGGGATTCCCGCGGCCTGTGCGTGATTTATGGCTTCTTTGGTTTGAGGCATCACCCGGTCGTCAGCAGCAATTACAATGATGGCAATATCGGTTACTTTGGCACCGCGGGCACGCATGGCCGTAAAGGCTTCGTGGCCGGGGGTATCTAGGAAGGTGATATTTCTGCCGTCTTCGCGTCTTACTTCGTAGGCTCCAATATGCTGGGTAATACCACCAGCTTCGCCGGCTACCACATTGGCACTTCTGATATAATCGAGAAGTTTGGTTTTACCATGATCCACGTGACCCATAACAGTTACAATGGGATTGCGGGGCATTAAATCGGTTTCGTCGAAATCGTCAATATCTGTTTTAATGGTTTCGGTGGCTTCTACTCCAACAAACTGCACCTGATAACCAAATTCTTCGGCCACAAGTACCAGAGTTTCTGCGTCTAAGCGCTGATTGATGGAAACAAAAAGCCCGATATTCATACAGGTGGCAATAATCTGATTAATAGGTATATTAATCATGATGGATAAATCGTTGGCGGTAACATATTCTGTTACTTTAATCACTTTTTGGTGCGCCATTTCTTTTTGTAACTCCTCTTCGGCTACTTTAGTGTAGGCAGCACGTTTGTCGCGGCGGTGTTTCGATGTTTTAGATTTCCCGGTGGGCGCTAAACGAGCCAGCGTATCCTTAATTTGTTTCCGGATTTCGTCTTCTGTGGGCTCCACTTTTTTAACCAACGGAGCTTTTTGATTTCCTTTATAACCACCTTTATTATTACCTTGGTTTCTGTTGTACGATCTGTCGCCACCACCACTACCACCAACTTGTCCAGGCTTGGAGAAACGGGGGCCTCCACCAGGTGTATTGGGCTGGTGGGGTTTGTTGGCACCACCGCTGGTGCCTGGAGTTCCGGGTTTGGTAACACGGGGTCTGGGTTTTTTATTTCCCCCTGCGTGATCCTTATTATAAGATCCTTTTCTATCGCTTGAAGATGCTTCTGGCGATTTTTTTGGTTTGGGACTATCCAAATTGATAGTGCCAATCACTTTCACTCCAGGGGCATAGTCTACTTTAACCCGAATGGTTTCAATGGGAACATCGCCATTTTCTGCGGGTTCCGGAGTTTTGGCTACAGCTCTTTTAGCTTCTGCTTCAGCGGCAGCGGCCTGAGCCTGCTGTTTTCGGGCTCTGTTTTGTTCTGCGTGAATGCGATCGAGTTCCTTTTTGCGGTCTTCGTCTTTCCGGGCTTTTTCCTTACGCTTATCTTCCTGCGATTTTGGCTTGGGACGTGTAGCCCAGTTCACCTGGTCAAGGTCTATTTTGCCAGTTACCTTGGGGTGATTGCCCTCAGCAGCTTTTGGAGCAGGTTGTTCTTCTGCCTTGACCACTTCATCAACCACAGGGGGCTTTGGAACAGTGGGTGTTTGAACAGTGGGTGTTTGAACAGTTGGCGTTTGAACAGTGGGTGTTTGAACAGTTGGCGTTTGAACAATGGGCTTTTCTTCAAAGGGAGCTTCAACCACTATTGAGGCCGGTTTTTCGGCAACAGGAGCGGGAACGGGCTCTTTTACAGGTTCGGCAACGGGAGTTTCGATTACAGGTTCTTTGGTGGCAACGGGTTTTTCAACACTTTGTACGGGTGCTGGTTGAGCTGGCTTTTCTACCACCGGGGCAGGTTCAGCCATTTTTTCATCGGCAATAGGATGAATGACATCTTTGGGTTGACTGGTAGTACTACGAATGGTATTATCGCGAATCATAAGCTCATTCGAAGGCTTCTCGTCGGCTTCTTCGTCAAAGATTTCAGCATCTTTGTCTATGGAAACAGGCGTTCTGTCGCTATTGAACACCTTCACGTGTGCCTTTTCTTTTACTTCTTTCTCCCCATGATACTCGGCCACCAGAAGAGACACCATTTCAGGAGAAAGTTTACTGTTTGGATTGAAGTCGTCATTAAAGCCTTTTTTGCGCAGAAAATCTGTGATGGTATTAACACCAACATTAAATTCCTTTGCAGCTTTGGTCAACCTCATAGGTTCATTACTATTTGCCATATTTATTTAAATCAGTTATCTCTTTTTTTATTCGAATCAATAGATATTTTAATTGGTGTTTATTCAAATTCCTGTTTCAGGATTTTAACCACTTCGTTTATGGTTTCTACCTCCAGGTCGGTTCTGTTCACCAGCTCATCAACCGGAATGGCCAATACAGCTTTTGCAGTGTCACAGCCAATGGCAATGAGTTCGTCGAGAATCCATTGGTCTATTTCGTCGCTGAATTCGGCCAAAGCCACATCGTCGAGGTCGGTGTCGGTATCGCGATAAACGTCAATCTCGTATCCGGTTAGTCTGCCGGCAAGCTTGATATTGAAACCACCTTTTCCTATTGCTAAAGAAACCTGATCGGGTTTTAGAAAAACGTCGGCTTTTTTATTTTCTTCGTCAATGGTTATCGACGATATTTTTGCGGGGCTCAGTGCCCTTTGAATATACAAACTGGCGTTGTTGGTAAAATTGATAACATCGATATTCTCGTTTCTGAGTTCGCGTACAATACCATGAATACGGCTTCCTTTCATTCCAACGCAGGCCCCCACGGGGTCGATGCGGTCGTCGTAGCTTTCCACAGCTATTTTGGCTCTTTCGCCGGGAACACGCACTATGTTTTTAATGGTAATCAAGCCATCGTAAACCTCTGGAACTTCCTGCTCGAACAGGCGCTCGAGAAATGCAGGAGAGGTGCGGGAAAGAATAATGACAGGAGTATTGTTTTTTAAGTCAACCTTGCTTACTACAGCTCTGATAACATCGCCTTTGCGGTAATAGTCGCTGGGAATTTGTTCGTTCTTGGGGAGTATGAGTTCATAGTATTCATCGTCGAGAATGAGCACTTCGCGTTTCCATACCTGATAAACTTCTCCACTGATGATTTCTCCAATTTTTTGAGAATATTTTTTATAAACGTTGTCTTTTTCCAGCTCCTGAATTTTTGTGGCTAAATTTTGGCGGATAGTTAATATTTCTCTCCGGCCAAAATCTTCCATAAACATGGGTTCCGAAACCTCTTCGCCTACTTCGTAATCGGGCTCTATTTTAATGGCTGCCGAATAAGCTATTTGCAAATTGTCGTCTTCTACTGCTCCATCTTCTACAATATTCCGATTCCTCCAGATTTCAAGATCCCCTTTATCAATATTTACAATGATATCGAAGTTTTCGTCGGTACCATATCGCTTAATTAGCATATGACGGAACACATCTTCCAAAATACGCATCATAGTTTCCCTGTCGATGCTCTTAAACTCTTTAAATTCCTGAAAGGTTGAGATTAAACTCATTTTTCCTTCTTGATTTGCCATTTTCTGTTATATTATTAAAAAACAATTTCAATTTTTGCTTCAACTATTTCATTGAAAGTCAGATAAGCTGGCTCCGACTCCATATATTGGTTTTTTGCACCTTTTTTTGCGTTGGGATTTTTTCTCAAAGGTTGCCCCTTGATGCCGTTTTCGTCTGTCTCAGTAAGCCTCATGAGCATTTCGTCGCCTCCGGTGGTTTTGATAACCAAAAGCTGCCCAACATGTTTTTTGTACTGACGAGCCAAACGCAAAGGCATATCCAGCCCTGCCGAAGAAATATTAAGCTCATAGTCTTCTTCCTCACGGTTGATTCCGGATTCCAAAAATTTGCTCAACTCCACACAATGACTGATGTCAACTTGCGTGTCGCTATCAATAAAGACCTCAATCTCGTTGGTCGGACTAATATTCAACCCCACCAAAAACCTGTCGGTTCCCTGGAGACCTTCCTCAATTTTTACCTTTATCTTATTCGTTTCTATCATATTTCCTTTCTGAGATTACGACAAAAGGGGACTTGTGTCCCCTCTATCTATCCGACTCATATTTTTTAAACGCTTATTAATTAAACATTTAAACCCACTTTGTAGGTGAGGAGCTTTTAGTTCAAATTCAAAAGAAGAATTCTCCCGAAAAGCGGTGCAAAAATAGGTATTTTTTCAATAGAATCAACTTTTTTATTTAATTTATTGAATAATAAAATGTTGAGCATGAAAAGTTTTCTAAAAAAATTGACGCTATTTTTTATTTTTGCAGAGCCTAAAAATTCAGCCCTTCATGTTAAATATCGATTTTTATCAAAAGCTAATCCAACAGAAAATACAGGAGCAAAGTTTTAGCGGAACACCGCCCGAATTGTACGAACCCATTGCCTATACCATGCAACTGGGGGGTAAACGACTGCGGCCAACCCTCACACTCATGACCTGCGATATATTTGGCGGAGACATTTACAGTGCCATCAACGCTGCGCTGGGATTGGAAACTTTTCACAATTTCACTCTTCTTCACGACGATATTATGGATCAGGCTCCCTTGCGCCGCGGCCAGCCTACGGTGTACCAGAAATGGGATGCCAACCGGGCCATCTTAAGCGGCGACACAATGATGGTAATGGCCTACGACTATTTGCTCAACTCACCCAAAGATTTACTTTCCGATCTCTTTACTGTCTTTAATAAGGTGGGCAAAGAAGTGTGCGAAGGCCAGCAATTCGATATGAATTTCGAAACCAACGACCATGTGAGCATCGACGAATATCTCGAAATGATTCGGCTAAAAACCGCCGTTCTCATTGGCGGCAGCATGCATGTGGGTGCCATTATTGCCCGCGTATCCGAAGAGAAATCAAAACTCGTTTATTCTTTTGGCGAAAGTATTGGAATGGCTTTTCAGCTTCAGGACGATTTGCTCGATGCCTACGGTGACTCAAATATTTTTGGAAAGAAAACCGGGGGAGATATTTGCTCCAATAAAAAAACATACCTATATCTGAAAGCCCTGGAAGTGGCAAATGAAGCAGATAAATCGGTGCTCATTAAACTCTATTCATCCTATCCGTCCGATGAGCAAGCCAAAGTGCTCCAGGTAATCAATATCTTCAATAAATATCAAATCAGCCACCTGACCAAGCAACTTATGGAGGAATACTACTCCAATGCCATGAAATTTCTAAAACTAATCGATCTCAATGCCGAAAAAGAAAGACTTCTCATCAGCCTGGCCGACACCCTAATGAAACGCGACAACTAACCATTTCGGGCCATTTTAGGTTTTAAATTGTCGGGCTACATGTTAATTTTATATTATTGCTCAAATTTTATGTATTCTAAAAAATCAAATTTATCATGGCAAAAGTAATTGGACTGGGCAATGCCCTGGTCGACATCATGACTCCCATCGAAAACGATCATATAATCGAAGAACTTGGTTTCCCAAAAGGCAGTATGCAATTGGTTGATGCCGGAAAAAGTAACGAGGTGGTTCAACTTACATCTCACATTCAGAGTACTTTAGCCAGCGGTGGTTCTGCGGCAAATACCATTCATGGTATTGCAAGGCTTGGAATGGAAACCGCTTTTTTGGGCAAAGTTGGCAACGACCATTTTGGCGAAATATTTGTCAACGACTTAATTAAGAGTAAGATAAACCCACGCATGTTCTATTCCAATACCAACACTGGCAGAGCCGTGGCCATGGTAACTCCCGACTCCGAACGAACCTTTGCCACCTATCTGGGTGCGGCTGTGGAATTATCCCCCGACGAAATAACCCCCGAAATTTTTTCAGGCTACCAATTGCTTCATATCGAAGGATATTTGGTGTTTAATGAAAGCCTTATCGAAAAGGCGGTAAAAACAGCCAAAGATGCCGGACTTCTTATAAGCCTCGACCTGGCAAGCTTTAATGTGGTTGAAGCTAAAAAGGACTTCTTAACCAAAATAGTCAAAAGCTATGTGGATATTTTATTCGCCAACGAAGAAGAAGCATTTGCATTTACCGGAAGCAAAGACCCCGAAGAAGCATTGCAATTCATGGGCTCCATGGTTGATGTAAGTGTGGTGAAAGTGGGAAAAAATGGTTCCTTTATCCTTAAAAACAGGCAAAAAACTAAAGTTGATATTATTAAAGCAAATCCAATTGATACCACAGGTGCCGGCGATTATTATGCATCAGGGTTTCTTTTTGGCTTTCTCAATGGCCTGACCTTGAAACAATCGGGTCAGATTGGAGCCTTACTCGCAGGCAAAGTAATCGAAGTGATGGGTGCCAAAATACCCGAACAAACCTGGGATTTAATATTAAACGAAGTAGAAAAAATCAAAGACCGGTAGATTATCATTTTTTCGGTGGATTGAATCATTCTAAACTATTGCATTATTGTAATTTAATTCACAGTACTATTTTCAAATGTGAAGTTTTTGGATAAATTTGCCAGCCTTTCAATTTAGAAAACAATTTTTTTACAATAAAATAATATTTGCCTTATGAAAGTATATAAATCAGACGAGATTAAAAATGTGGCTCTCGTAGGCGGGGCGAAAAGCGGTAAGACTACTCTTGCCGAAGCCATGCTATTTGAAGGAAAAATTATCGACAGAAGAGGTTCTGTTGACGATAAAAATTCTGTTTCTGATTATCACGAAATCGAAACCACCAAACAAAACTCCGTGTATTCAACCCTAATGTATACCGAGTATGACGGAAAAAAAATTAACATTATCGACACCCCCGGTTTCAGCGATTATGTGGGCGAAGTAGTGTCGGCCCTCTCCGTAGTTGAGACAGCAATCATGGTAATTAACTCCACTGTGGGTGTAGATGCAACCACCGAAAATGCCTGGAGACAAACTGAAAAAACAGGAACTCCTGTTTTATTTGTCATCAACCAGCTCGATCACGAAAAAGGAAACTTTGAAACCACAGTAAATGTGCTCAGAGAGTATTTCGGCGAAAAAGTGACCATGTCTCAATATCCTGTAAATGCCGGTGATGGTTTCGATACTGTTATCGACCTTGTTTTGATGAAAATGCTCAAAACTCCCAAAGGCGGTGGTAAATGCGAAATCAGCGAAATTCCTGCATCAGAGTTGGATAAAGCTCAGGAATATTCTCTTAAACTTATGGAGAATGCAGCCGAAGGTTCCGAAGAGCTCATGGATAAATATTTTGCCAACGACGCCCTTACACTCGAAGAATTGAGAGAAGGTATTCGTTTGGGAATGAATAGCCGCGCTATTTTCCCAATTTTCTGCGCCAGCGCAAAAAATGTGGTTGGAGTGAATCGACTTCTCGATTTTATTAACCACTCTTGTCCCGCACCTTCCGGAAGAACCAAAAAAACCAATGGTGCCAAAACTTTCAATAACAATCCAGCCGACCCAACTGCAATTTTTGCTTTTAAAACAAGCATGGAGCCTCACGTGGGCGAAGTTTCCTACCTTAAAGTATTTGGTGGGGTATTGAAAGAAGGCGACGATTTGGTGAATTCCCGTTCAGGAAATAAAGAAAGACTTTCGCAGCTTATGATAGTTGCGGGTAAAAAACGCGAGAAAGTAAGCGAAGTTTGCGCAGGCGATATCGTTACCGCCATTAAACTCAAAGATACCCGCACCGAAGATAGTCTCATGTCGGCCAAAGTAGAAGGAATGGCTTTTGAACACATCATGTTCCCCGTTCCTATTGCCACCACAGCGGTTAAGGCGGTTTCGTCAACCGATGATGAAAAAATGGGATCCATTCTCAACGAGATGCACAAATCCGATCCTACCATCATTGTGGAGCACAGCAGAGAGCTTCGCCAAATTATTCTCAAAGGCCAGGGCGAATTGCACCTCAACACCGTGAAATGGTATTTCGATCATATCCATAAAATAGATATTACCTACTATCCACCAAAAATTCCATATCGCGAAACCATTACCAAGCCAGCTCGTGCCGACTATCGTCACAAAAAGCAATCGGGCGGTAGCGGTCAGTTTGGTGAAGTTCATATGCATATTCAACCTTTTAACGAAGATATGAAACACCCCACCGATTTCCCAGTTCGTGGAATCGAAGAGCATAAAATGCCCTGGGGCGGTACGCTCATGTTCAACAATTGTATTGTTGGGGGAGCTATCGATGCACGTTTCATGCCCGCCATACTTAAGGGTGTTATGGAAAGAATGGAGCAAGGTCCGTTAACAGGTTCCTATGCCCGCGACATCGCCGTTTATATTTACGATGGTAAAATGCACCCCGTCGATTCAAACGAGATTTCTTTCCGTTTGGCTGGCCGTCATGCTTTTATCACTGCCTTTAAAAATGCAGGTCCAAAAATCATGGAACCAATCTACGATATCGCCATCAGAGTTCCCGAAGATATGATGGGTGTTGTAATGACTGATATCCAAGGTCGCAGAGCCATGATTATGGGTATGGATACCGATGGTCACTATCAGATTATCAGGGCTAAAGTGCCTTTGGCTGAGATGCACAAGTACTCAACGACTTTGAGCTCGTTGACTTCGGGTCGCGGAACTTTCAGTTTAACCTACGATCAATATCAACAGGTTCCAACCGATGTTCAGGACAAGCTACTGAAAGAATACGAAGATTCTCAAAAAGACGAAGATTAAAAAGTCCCCCAAAGGGAAATTATACCATATACAAATAATTTATAGTCCGATAAATGAATTGTATAATGCCGATGCAATAACTGTTTAGTCCAATTCTTATTGGACTTCCGAACTTGTTCGGAACACAGTCTTACAGATATGCTTTCGGTATTATTCAAATAACAAATTTCTAAACTACTTGCAAAGGCCCTCAGATATTGGGGGCTTTTTTTATTCGCTTTTTTGAAAGTATTGTGGGTTTTTAAAAATGGAACTATTTATCAAGTAGCTGATAATCAAAAATAATCCGCAAATCAATACCACAGCAACTATGATGAATGTTGGCCACATAAAACTATCGAAAATATGGAAAAAGTAAAGCATATACAGCCCACCGAGAGTTATAAGCAAGCCAGATATTCCGGTCCAACGCCCTGAAAGTCCGATTAAAATTAGGAAAATAAGCCAGGGAAAGGAATTGGGGCTATTTTTTACGACTGCCCAAAAATCGTTACCATTGGATTCGCTTCCCGACAGCAGTGCAAAAGTAAAAACCAAAATACCAAAAACAAAGCCAACTATTCTGGCAATCAGCTTCAAATACTTCGCCATTGATTTTCTTGTTGAAACATCCATCATATAATAATAATCTAAATATTTGTGTTCAGTATTTATAATGTATACAATATCAGTATTTTATACTATTTTAACCTGTTGATTCGAAAATACTACTTCATCGCCTGTGAAAAGTTTTTTTCTCTTTCTAAGTTCCTTTTCCCCATTCACACGAACCAATCCATCGGTGATAAGGTTGTTGGCTTCTCCGCCACTTTCGGCCAATCCCAGCAATTTCAATAATTTATTGAGTTCAATAAACTCATGTGTGCCTAATTCGAATTCCATATTTGTTAAATTTGCTTTCAAATATATAACTAATGCACCGTTTTTCATTCCTAAAAATTCTTTTGTTGTTGGGTTTAATTCTTCTTTTGATTGCAGCAATTCCTTTTGGCTCGCCAAAACCCATTCAATATGTTCAGAGAAACAACGGTCAGACAGCCATTGAGAAAGTTCCGGGCGAAAAATGGCTTCGTTGGCTCTACTATAATCCTGTTGGTGGCTTGTCGCTCGAAGCTGTGGCCAAGCGAAAATTCTTAACCAATTGGTATGGAAAAAAAATGGATTCTCCGGAGTCTGCCGAAAAAATTCCCGGATTTATTTCGGACTATGGAATAGATATGACCATTGTGCGGGATTCTCAGTTTGCCAGTTTCAACGAGTTCTTTTACAGGAAATTAAAACCCGAAAGCCGCCCAATAGTTGCCGAAAGTTCAGCGGTGGTTTCGCCTGCCGATGGTAAAATTCTTGTCTATCAACACCTGGGGGAAGAAGATTTTTTTGTTAAAGGACACAGGTTTAGAATCAATGATTTTTTGCAGAACGACAGTTTATCGGCATTTTTTGCCAACGGAAGCATGGCCATTATTCGGCTCTGTCCCACCGATTATCACCGTTATCACTTTCCTGCAAACGGCTCTGTGGTTTACGAGCAAAAGATTCCGGGCGATTACTATTCTGTTTCGCCTTTAGCAATTAGAAAAAAATTGGAAATTTGGGGGCAAAATAAAAGGGAATATACCGTGATCCGCTCAGATTATTTTGGCGATATGGTGATGTGCGAAGTGGGAGCAACCATGGTGGGAAGCATGATAAAAACCTATGAGAACCACCAGGTTGAAAAAGGTGAAGAAAAGGGATATTTTAAATTTGGCGGCTCCACTGTGGTACTTATTTTCAAGCCAAATACAATTCAGTTTCATGCCGATTTAATAGCCAATACGCTCAAAGGACTTGAAACACAGGTAATCATGGGCGAGGGAATAGCAACCACTAAATCTCCCAAAAATGAAAAGCGCTAAAGAAAAATCACCAGAAAACCCGGTTGGGTCGGCCACCAAAGTGGTTTTAGTGGATAGCATTGAAGAACTATCAGCATTTGAACAACCCTGGAATGAGCTGATTCCATTGGTTTCGGGGGTGGGGCCTGTTCAAACTTATGCCTGGTTTCATGCCTATTTAACATTCAAGAAAGAACCCGCTCAAAAATGGGTTTGTGCCTTCTCCTTCCACCAAAACCAACTCACAGGCGTTTTGCCGCTGATTTATCTTAAACGTATTGCGATTCCTTTGTTCCAGGTTCAAATTTTTTCTCCCCCCTTCGATTTTTTTCATACCCTAAGGTTCGATGCCATATTTCGTCCAGGATTTGAGCATCATTACGAGTTGATTATGAAAGAAATGAAGCGTAAACTCAAAGTATGGCCCATAGTTAATGTGCGTTATATCCCCGATTTTTCAATATCGTGCCAGGTGGCTCAAAAATCTAATGGGTCATTGATGGGTTTTAAACGACAAGTATCGAGCGAAGACTATATTGTGATGCCAGCTCAAATGGAAACTTTTGTTGCCGGACTCGATGGTAAATTTAAAAGAGAGCTGAATCGCAGGCTCAGGAGATTGAAGGAAGAAAACGATGTGCACTATATGCTGAATCCAAAGGATTTATCTCATCGCGAAGCTTTTGCCGATTTTGTGGATCTGGAAAACAGCGGATGGAAAGGTGAAGAAAATTCGAGTATTCGCAAACGACCCGGTGATTGGGACTTGTTTAATCAAGCCACATTTAAATTTCGCGAAGCGGGCTGGATGGAATGGAATTTTTTGAAAGCCGGAGAATCGGCTGTCGCAGGTCATTTAGTAGTTAATATGAATGGAGTGGTGTATCTATGGAAAATTGGATACAATGAGAAATATTCTACATTTAGTCCTGGAAATCAGTTGCTTTACAGTTATATTGAAAAAGTAATAGCGGAAAAATCGGGCGTAGAAATCAATTTTATGAACCAACGAAGCTGGTTTAAGGATTGGAATATTCAAAACCGACCACTTTTTAGTCTGATTCTGTTTCCCAGAGACTTTTTGGTGTCATGGATTTTTATGAGAATTCTAAAGTTTACGCATCGTAAAAATTAAAATGCAAAGAATTTTGCAATCTGGGCTTATTGAACTGATTTATAAATATATATCGCTGGTTAACATAAGGTTTGCCAAATAATAGTATGGCCAAATTATAAATTCATTCCAGATTAAGTAATATTGCAAAACTATTTCAATGGCTCAAAACAATTGCTGAGATATGATAAAAATGAATAAATCTTTTCACTGGTTTTTTAATCATTACCGCGAAAATTTAGTTTTAGCGCCTATCATTTTTGCAGTTTTTTCATATGGTGCTGTGGAATTCTGGGCAACAACCATACTTTCTGTTTATGCTGCAGTTTTATTATTATTTGTGCTTTTTCAAAATCGAAACACTCAGCCTATTCACTACAGAATCAATTATATTGATGGATTTTTTCTGCTTTTTCTACTACTCGAAATCGGGTCTTTATTTTATACTGCAAGCTTTTACACAACGAAGATTTCCCTGCTAAAGAACACTTCATATTTTATCTTGTTTTACTATACCATCAGTCAAATAAAATCCAGAGAACAAATACTTTATCTAATTCATGCCTTAGTGATTTTTGGTATTGTTTATGCAACAGTGGCTTTAACTGTCATTGGATTAGATATTTTGGGAGTTAGGAATTTTTCATCAAACGAACATATTACCCTAACTTTTGTGAACAGAAATCATTTTGCGGGCTTTCTCGAATTGTTAGTGTTTCCCGGGGTTGGACTTAGTTTGTTTTACAATAAATCGCGAAGGATTTTATTTTTGGTGCTCTCAGCATATATGGCAGGTGCCATTTTTTTTTCCTTATCAAGGGGTGGTATCATTGGATTTGGCGCTGGAACTATTTTTCTCATGAGTCTGCTGTTATTCTTTGAAAGGCACAATAAATCCTGGATTACCATATCAACTTTCGTGCTACTCATTCTTTTACTATTGATAATCCTTGGCATAGACCCAATTATTGAGCGGTTTGAGACCCTCGAAAACCCACAATTGGCAGGTATTGGCCGACTTGAATACTGGAAAGGTTCACTGGCCATGATTCAGAATTATCCGATTTTTGGTACCGGATTAGGAACCTACTCTACGGTATTTCCTATCTACCAAACATCTTATGTAAACCAACTATTTGTTACCCACGCCCACAACGATTATCTGGAACTTGCTGCCGAGACCGGAATTCCGGGTTTCACAATATTTGCTCTGATGATACTTTCTTTTTTTATCGTAATTATTAAACTATCGAAGAGCCAACATGATAGGGGATTGAAGATTATCGCAATTTCAATTCTATCGTCAATTTTATCATTGTCCATTCACTCGTTCACCGATTTTAACTTTCATATTCCTTCCAATGTTATTCTTTTTGCAGTTTTAGGCGCAATAGCTTTCAATGCAGCATCAGGCGAAAATTCGGCTATTCATTTTAAACTTATTCATCTGAGCTCTCTGCAAATTCGGATCTTTAGAATAGCTCTATCAGTTGTGGCATTGTCAATTATCGTATTGTCTGTGAGCTCTTTCACTGGTTATAACTATCTAAGAAAAGCACAAAAACTAAAGCAAAAAAAGGAATATCCCGAAGCAATTTTAATGTTAACAAAGGCAAGGTTTTTTGATTCTAATAATCCGCAAGTTTATGCGGAACTAGGAGACATATATTGGTTTCAGGCTCAATCCAGCTTAGATAATGTGTTGAAAGATAGTTTGAAAGCTCAAAGTTTAGATCAATATGAACATGCCATTTCCAGGGTTTCGGTACAAAGCTATTATTATACCCGAAAAGCATTCATTTTGCAGGATTTGCAAAAATATGACGAGTCAATATTTATGTTCCGAAAAGCAAAAGACTTAATGCCAACAAAAGCGTATACCCGATTTAATCTGGCCAATGCACTCTATGCCAACAAAAACATCGACGAAGCAAAAAATGAATACAAACAATCACTGCTAATTAGTGATGAATTTCTTAACTCAAGTCTGAACGCTTTTCAAAAACACCAATTATCCTGCGAAGAAATATCAAATCTGCTTCCGGATAAAGCAAGTTCAAGGAGCCAGTTTGCCAGAAGACTTTCCTCTCAAAAAGATTTTAAACATGCCATTATTGAATGGTGGAAAGTATATAATCTCCAACCAGATGATAACAACGCCATTCAACTAACCAATGCCATGATTGGGG
>DYSN01000020.1 GCA_020718205.1 Draconibacterium orientale | reverse complement strand
ATAGTTAGTTGAGGTAATACCATTTAATACTATTTTTGACCCATATTGAATTTTTTGGTTAAATATGGTTTGTATTGAGGTGTCGGATTTCATTCGACACCTTTTTTTTATATCATTTGAATTTGCCCGGTTGATTAGAGTTATAAAATTGGGGGCAAATGTTGTTTTCAACGATGGTTTTGGATTTTATAGATTTTTGCAGGGAGGGCAGTCGAAATGTGGTATTTTCTCTTTTTCCTGTTGAAAAGGTCAGGAGATATTATTATTATCATTCAAAGTCTTGATGGCAAGTTGCATTGTGGTATGCTTAGTGAATTTTATTGTTATTTTACGAAAAGCAAGTATTAATGATAATTTAAGAAATTTGGGTTTTAGAGTTCAAAAAATTTGATATTAATACTGCGAATGTTTAATAAATAATTTAGAAAGGTGCTTTAACTAATACAAAAATTTATAAGTGTTTGTGCATAAAATCTTTATGAATGGCATCTATAGTCATTCCAGAAGTATTGAAAACACTGGATTTCTTAAAAAAAATTAAAATTTTATAAAGTTTTTTGCTCATTTTCTTGACAAGTTATCATACACCATGTATATTTGGGTATTAATTTATATTAATATTTTTTGGTTAATTATGGTTTGTGTTTAAAGGTGTGGTTTCTCACACCTTTAATTTTTTAACCTTGTCAACAATCGCGTCACAAGCCTCATCGAGCAGGTTAAAAGTGCTTTGAAAATCGCTCAGACTTCCATAATATGGGTCGGGGACATCTAAATTCTTACCAGGATAAATTTCGTCGAGTATCATTTTAACTTTTTGCTGGTCAGCTGCATTTCTGGCCAAAGCCAATATATTGTTGTGGTTTGACTCATCCATGGTATAAATAAAATCGAATTTGTCGAAGTCTTCAACCTGAAATTGTCGGCCCAGATGCGATGAAATGTCAATTTGCTGGTTTTTTAAGGTTTTTTGAGCTCTGTAGTCAGGACTGTCGCCCACATGATAATTGGCTGTGCCGCAGCTGTCAACTTCCGCATTCAATCCATGCTGCATGATTTTTGACTTCATTATTCCTTCGGCCATAGGCGAACGGCAAATATTTCCCAGACAAATCATTAATATTTTAATCATCGCTATTTTGATTTAGGTTTTTAATACGGAGCGGGTGTAGGGTGCTGATTTTTGGTCACTGAAAAGGCCTTCGCGATATTTGAAAAGCCCCGTTATGGCTATCATGGCAGCATTATCGGTGGTAAATTCAAAATTCGGAATATAGGTTTTCCAGCTATATTCCTTCTCCCCATTTTTAATAGCAGTTCGCAGCCCGCTATTGGCGCTCACTCCACCAGCAATGGCTATTTCTTTAATACCTGTACTTTCCGAAGCTTTTACCAGCTTTTTAAGCAGAATTTTTACAATGGTGTGCTGAATGCTGGCAGCAATATGGTTCTTGTTTTTTTCTATAAAATCATTGTCCAGTTTTAATTGATCGCGAAGGAAATATAGAATCGAAGTTTTGAGTCCGCTAAAACTATAATCCAGGTTGGGAATTTGGGGAATGGGGAAAACAAATCGGTTGGGGTCACCGGATTTTGCAAGTTTGTCGATAACAGGTCCGCCCGGATAGGGTAGGCCCATTATTTTGGCCGATTTATCGAAAGCTTCGCCCGCTGCATCGTCAATGGTTTGGCCAATTATTTGCATTTGGAAATAGCTGTCTACACGCACTATTTGGGTATGCCCGCCCGAAACTGTGAGGCAAAGAAAGGGGAAATTGGGGGTATCTTTAGGTTGGTTGGGTTTTTGAGCAAAATGAGCCAGAATATGAGCCTGTAAATGGTCGATTTCTATCAGTGGAATTTTCAATCCCATGGCAAATGACTTGGCAAAAGAAGTGCCCACCAAAAGACTTCCCAAAAGTCCGGGGCCTCGGGTGAAAGCTATAGCATGGAGCTGATTTTTATTTATATTTGCTTCCATAAGTGCACTGTGTATAACCGGAATAATATTCTGCTGATGCGATCTGGAAGCCAACTCAGGAACCACCCCGCCATATTTATGGTGAACTTTCTGATTGGCTATAATATTGGATAGAATAATGTTGTCCTTTATTACAGAAGCTGAAGTGTCGTCGCAAGATGATTCTATTCCCAGAATATAAGTGCTCATAAAGAAATTTTTACAAAATTAAAATAATCATTCATTGATTTGGAAAATTATAAAAGGCCTGACAAGGATTTTGCTGATTGTAGCAATCAGCCTGGGTTTTCTATTATCTGTTTTGCGGAATAGTGGAGTTCAATCCTATCTTGGAAGGTTGGGTTCTACCTACGTTTCTAATTATTTAGGTGTATCGGTGTGGATAGACAAAATTCGCATCATTTCATTTATTCATCTAAACCTGGAAAATGTGGTGGTTAACGACCATAAAAACCAACCGATGATTACCGCCAAAAGCATCAAAGTTTATTATCCCCTGGCACAGGCTTTGAGAAATAAATTGTTGTTTGGAAACATAACCATCGATAGTGCTTTATTCAATCTGGTGCAGTATAAAGGTGACGACGACCTGAATCTCAATATTCTCATTGACCAGATAGACTCGTCAACCGATACCATTGAAAATTTCCCCCCAAGCCAGGGGCCTTTTTTGCTGGCTCTCAGACACCTGACACTCAATAATTCACGTTTTGTTTATTATGTAGAAACCGACAGCGTGGATAATAGCCCCTACATGAACTACGAGCATTTGGATATTTCTTCCATAAATTTGGAAATGGAAGATATTGAAGTGGTCGATGATAGCATTTCGGCTCATATTAAAACATTGTCAGGCACAGATCGATGTGGAGTTGTGTTAAAAAATCTGGAAGGAAATGCCATTGTAAGCTCCACAACCATGGTACTTACCGATGCTCAGCTCATCACGCCACTTTCTCATGCCAATCTCAATTTAACCTTTAACTATCAAGGCTGGAATAGTTATCTCAATTTTATTGAAGAAGTGAACATGATTGCCGATATTCAACCATCGGTTTTGCATATGAACGATATTGTTTATTTTGCTCCGGATATCGATGGAATGGAGAACGAAGTCAGGTTGCAGGGAGTGGTAAAGGGATCCATAAAAAACATGAAAGGCAAAGACCTGAAGCTTTCATTCGGGAATAGTACCTTGTTTCGCGGTGATGCTCAAATGACCGGATTGCCAGATATTTACGAAACTTTTGTAAACCTTAAAGTGGATGATTTTGTAACTGATTTAAGCGATTTGCAAGCCTTTAACCTGCCGGGTCACACAAGTCTCGATATGATTCCTCAGGAGATTGAGAAATTTGGGAGAATCAGGCTACAAGGAAGATTTACAGGGTTTTATAACGATTTTGTGTCGAATGCCCAATTTTATACCGATTTGGGAAAACTATCGACCGATGTTCAAATTAAAAATGACCCTACAAAAGAAACCCTGGTATATAATGGTGCTTTTCAGGGAGTTGGATTTCGGATAGGCCATTTTTTGGAAATGGAGTCGGATCTTGGGGTGCTCGATTTCGATTTTAGGGTGAAAGGGGAGGGCATGACACTGCCAACACTCAATTCGCAAGTTGATGGGAAAATTGATGGATTAACCTTTCGGGGAAATCATCTGGAAACCATTTTTATCGATGCCCTGATAAGTGAAAAGAAATTTCAGGGATCATTATCTATTGAAGACCAGCTCATTGAAGCCGATTTTTTAGGGCTTATCGATTTTAATGATACCAAACCAGCCTTCGATTTTAGCGCCAACTTCCGACATGTAATGCTTGGCCATTTGGGTCTGATGCCGATAGATTCCTCCACAAATTTGTCAAGCAAAATTCATATGGATTTTACAGGAGCCACAGTGGACGAATTCCTGGGAAGCATTACTATCGACAGTACCGTGCTGAAGTATAAAAATGATCTTTACGACATGGATAACATGTCGGTGGCATCATTTAATGTAGATCAAGGCGGACATAGAAAGACCATAGAGCTTAAATCTGATTTTATCAATGGTCAAATAACAGGCCTCTACCAACTTGACAAATTGCCCAGTGTTTTTAGCGGATTGCTTAGCACTTATTTGACCAGGTTTGGTCAGGGGGAGATAAAAGAAACCAATGTCCATCAGGATTTTAGTTTTAATTTCGAAATAAATCATACCGACGAACTCTCCGATTTATTTATTCCAGAGCTTCGGCTTCACGATACACTTACACTCCGGGGATCGTTCAATTCACTTACTCAAAATCTGGTAACCGAAATTAAAACCCCCGAAATAGACTATCAGGGAATTGCCTTTCACAAACCCGATTTTCGGATAAATACCGGCCCCAAGGCTGCTCATGCTAAATTTTATCTGCATCATATGGTTTTTAAAGAGCCCGAAAAAGATGACAGTCTGCGTTTGGGTCTCGACCAGTTGATGTTCGATATAAAGATTAAAAATGACAGTGCCTACTATCATCTCGACTGGCTCAATTTGAATCAGGAAGTGAAAAACAATGGCGATATCATTGGCCATGCCATTATCGGCGATTCCAATCAATACCAGATTTCATTTCAACAAGCCGATTTTGTTATAAACGACACTTCGTGGACACTTGCCCAGCCCGGCAGGATTTCGATTTATGACAGAACTATTGTGGTTGACAGTCTGTATTTTAAATCGCTTCAACAAAGCATCGTTTTCGATGGTGTAATATCCGATTCCCTGCACAAAGGATTTGGAATGCATTTCGAACGGTTTAATGTTGCAGCGCTAAATATTGTTACAGAGCCAGTTGGCATTACTTTGCAGGGAGACTTATCCGGCAACTTCGAGATTTTGGACGTATATAATAATTTCGATTTTCTTGCAAACCTGAAATTGACAGAATTTACCTTAAACGGGCAGTTTTTAGGACAAGCCGACATCAACTCCACTTACAATATCGACCAATCTATCTTTCTGAATATCAACCTGCAAAAGCAAGGAAACAAGGGCTATTTCAAACCATTGTTTGTGGAAGGATACTATTACCCGAACGAAGAAACAGAGCAACTCGATTTAGACATCGCTCTTCAAAACTTATCCATCGATTTTCTCACCCCATTTCTCAACGAATATGTGGCCAATATCGAGGGAAAGGCAACAGGGGGAATTCGTTTAACGGGTAGTATTAATGAACCCAATATTTCGGGAAATCTCGATTTGTCGCGAACACAGTTCCGAATCTCCTATCTCAATACTTTATACTCTATGTCAGGAAACCTGATTCTCGATAATAACAGAATTGGTTTCGACGAAATAACAGTGTACGATACTCTTGGTGGTTCTGCACTTTTATATGGCGGACTTACCCATAACCGACTTAAAGATTTTGGTGTGGATTTGAAGGTTGTGCCAAAGAACTTTGTAGCCATGAATACACATAAAGGCATGAATGAATTGTTCTATGGCAAAGCAATTGTAGACGGCGAAGTGCTGATAGATGGTTCTTTCGACAATGTTTTCTTAGATATCAAGGCTACATTGCGTAGCGGCACTGATATGCATATTCCCATTAGCACAACACTTGGAGTCTCAGAAAACAATTTTATTGTTTTTGTCTCGACCACCGATACATCAAATCTATTGCCCAATAAGAAATACACGCCACAGGTTTCGAATTTTTCACTGAATATGGATCTCACCATTACCAACGAAGCCAAGGTAGAAATTAGTTTGCCGGCGCAGTTGGGGCTCATTCAGGCAAAGGGAACCGGCGATTTGAATATGAATTTATCGCGAACTGGTAATTTTAGAATGTCGGGTGACTACACTGTTGACAACGGACAGTTTTTGTTTAAAATCAGGAATTTACTGAACCGCAAATTTGAGCTCACCGAAGGCGGAACCATCAGTTGGACAGGAAACCCATACAACGGAATATTGGGAATGAATGCCAAATACCAGCTCAAAACCAGCCTGAGCAGCTTGGGTTTGGAGCAGGATTCATCGTTCAAGAGCCGTGTACCGGTAGATTGCATTATTGGTCTCACCGGACCTATTATGAATCCCAATGTTAAATTCCGCTTCGATTTTCCCAATGCCACAGAGGAAGTTAAACAGTTTGTTTTTACCAAAATAGATACCACCAACGCATCGGAAATGTCGCAACAGATGCTTTCTTTATTAATATTCAATTCTTTCAGCTTCAATAGTGGAACGGGTGGAAATACAAGTTTGGCAAACAGTGTGAGTGGTACATCTATGCAAATAGTTGCCAATCAGCTTAGTAAATGGCTTTCGCAAATAAGCAAAGATGTGGACATAGGCATAAACTACAGGCCGGGGGGCGAATTGACCAACGAAGAAGTTGAAGTGGCACTTAGTACCCAGCTTTTTGATGAGAGGGTGACCATAGATGGAAACTTTGGTTATCAGAACATTCAAAACAACACAAACTCAAATACTTCGAATATAGTGGGCGATATCAATGTGGAAGTTAAAATTACCAGCGACGGTCGCCTGAGGCTAAAGGCCTTTAACAGAACCAATACCGTGGATTTGCTCGACAATACATCGCCCTATACTCAGGGGGTTGGTATTTTCTATCGTAAGGAATTCAATCACCTGAAAGAGCTGTTTCAAAGCCAAAAACAACGGGAGAGAAAAAGACGCGAAGAAATAGAGAAGCGTAAACTCCTGACCATAAAAAACGAAGAAGAACTGCAAATAGCACCACCCAAATAATTGAAAACTTTGTTTTTGTAAATTTGCACCAATTTTAAATCAGACCCGATAGTGATTCAACCACAAATAAATCATACCATTTTTAAAACTATTGCGCAAATAGCCAGCGAGTTAAATGTTCAGGCCTATGTAATTGGGGGTTATGTTCGCGATATCTTGTTAAACCGCCTTTCCGACGATGTGGATATCATGGTAGTGGGCAGCGGCATTGAATTGGCCGAAGCAGTGGCTGGTAAAATGGGCAGCAAGAAGGTAAAAGTGTTTAAAAACTTTGGCACAGCCATGTTTTCATTAGAAGATGCCAATGGCCGCCTTGAGGTTGAGTTTGTAGGAGCCCGAAAAGAGAGCTACCGATCGGACAGCCGCAAACCTATAGTTGAGGATGGTACCCTGGCCGACGATCAGGCAAGACGCGATTTTACCATCAACGCCATGGCTTTTAGTCTGAACAACAGCGATTTTGGAACACTAATCGACCCTTTTGGTGGCATGAACGACTTGAAAAACAAAATCATTCGCACGCCTCTCGATCCAGATATTACTTTTTCCGACGATCCTCTTCGAATGCTGCGTGCCATCAGGTTTGCATGTCAGCTCAATTTCTCCATTGAACCATCGGCCTACGAAGCCATTACCCGAAATGCACATCGTTTGGATATTATTTCCGCCGAAAGAATTACGGAGGAAGTGAACAAAATTATGCTGTCAAGAAAACCATCGGTGGGCTTTATAATGCTGGAAGAGACTGGCTTACTCAAAAAGTTTTTTCCACAGCTTCAGGCACTTAAAGGTGTTGAAACAAGAGACAAAATTGGGCATAAGGACAATTTCTATCATACCCTTCAGGTGCTCGATAACATAGCGCCAAATACTTCGGATTTATGGTTGAGATGGGCTGCCATGCTCCACGATATTGCAAAGCCGGCCACCAAGAAATTTGAACCAGGCATTGGCTGGACATTTCATGGACACGAGTTTTTGGGGGCAAAAATGATCCCAAAAATATTTACTCAACTTCGGTTGCCCCTCAACGAAAAAATGAAGTACGTTCAAAAATTAGTTCAATTGCATCTGCGACCCATTGTTTTATCACAGGAAATCGTCACAGACTCAGCAGTTAGACGACTTTTATTCGATGCCGGCGACGATATTGATGATTTAATGACGCTTTGTGAAGCCGATATCACTTCAAAGAATGAGGAAAAAGTGCGGCGATTTTTAAAGAATTTTCAGTTGGTTCGGCAAAAATTGGTGGAGATTGAGGCCAAAGACCGAATCAGAAACTGGCAACCCCCCATCGACGGCGAAATAATTATGAACACCTTTGGATTGAAGCCCTGTCGGCAGATTGGATTGATAAAAAATGCTGTGAAAGACGCCATTCTCGATGGAATCATTCCCAATGATTATGAGCAGGCGTTCGGTTATATGATTCAGGAAGCCTTAAAACATGGAATAATGCCTTTAACAAACAATTCGGGAAATTGAGAAATAAACAAGTCATTATGGTTGTTGGCCCAACAGCGGTGGGCAAAACTTCATTTGCTATTGAACTGGCAACCCATATTGGCATCGAGATACTATCTGCCGATTCCAGACAGTTTTACCGCGAAATGACAATAGGAACTGCTGTTCCTTCAACCGATGAATTAAATTGCATTCCCCATCATTTTATTCAGCATCTGAGCATTCACGAAGATTATAATGTTCATCGGTTTGAGCAGGACGCACTGGCTTTGCTTGAGAAACTTTTTATAAATTACAACCGGGTGGTTGTTGTGGGTGGTTCGGGTTTATATCTCAATGCTTTGGCCTATGGAATTGACGAATTGCCCGACCCATCCGAAGAAACCCGCCAATATCTCAATCAGGTTTTTGCCGATGAAGGTTTACCCGGATTAAGAAATCTTTTGCTCAAATTGGACGCGGAATTCTATAAAACCATCGATTTGCACAATCCAAACCGTATTAAACGCGCCATTGAGGTTTGCCTCACCACAGGTCTGCCATATTCTCAACTTCGACTTGGGAAAAAAAAGGAGCGGGATTTTCAAATTAAATGGATTGGACTCACGCGGAATAGAAACAGCCTTTACGAAAACATTAATTCGAGAGTCGATAAAATGCTCGCAAATGGTTTGATAGAAGAAGCGAGGCAGCTTTGGCCTTTGGAGCACTTAAATGCTTTGAATACAGTGGGATACAGAGAATTATTCAGTTGGTTTCATGGAAAGGAAACCTACGAGTGGGCTGTGGAGAAAATAAAAACCAATAGCCGCCGATACGCCAAAAGGCAAATGACCTGGTTCACAAAAAACAACGATATTCGATGGATCGAAACCGATAAAACCCCATTGACCAAGGATTTGTTTAACGAAATAATTGAATTGTAATATGTTGAAACACATTGTAATGATGAAGCTTAAAGCTGCTGAGCCTGAAGTATTTGAGAATAGATTACAAACGCTTGAAGCACTGTTGCTGGGTCTTCGAAATCAAATTTTGGAGTTGGAGAGCATGGAAGTTGGAATCAATTTTTCTACACGTTCACAGGCCATGGATTTGGTTTTGGTGAGTACTTTTAAAACCGAAGACGATTTGAGCGCCTATCGTTTTCATCCACAACATGTCGAAGTATTAAAATACATCGATCAGGTAGTGGAGGAATCCAAAGTGGTTGATTATTGGGTTTAAAGTAATCTTTGCTGATGAGGGATTTTTACTATTGTGGAATGAGTCCCCAAACCCACATAGCCACCGGAACCATGATGAGAGCGGGTAACAGGTCAATGATTTTTATTTTGGTAATTTCGAGAAGGTTAAGGCCCAAAGCCAACAGAATGATTCCTCCAGTGGCACTTATTTCCGAGATATAATTTGCTGGAATCCAATCGCCAAGCCACATGGCCATTAAAGTGATTCCTCCCTGAAAAATCAAAAGCGGAATGGCCGAGAACATAACCCCAACTCCAAAAGTTACGGCTAAAGCAATGCTCGAAAAACCATCCATCACCGATTTAATCAGCAATAATTCCGAGTCATTTCTAAGACCTTCTTCAAGAGCCCCGAGAATGGTCATGGAACCTACGCAAAATAATAAAAATGCGGTGATAATCCCTTTGGAGAAATTCTCGTTTTTGCTTCTGGTAAGTGTGCTCAGCTTTGCTGAAAGATTCTGGGTTTTTTGATCCAGCTGAAAAGCAGTTCCTGCCAATCCCCCAACAATCAGGCTAAAAACCATTACCAAAGGATTTGCACTTGTCAAAGCCATTTTCATTCCCAAAACCAGGGTAAAAAGTCCCATGATTTGAAATGTGACCTGAACGTATTTTAAAGGAAGATTCCGATGAATCAGTAGACCAATACCACTTCCAAGCACTACAGCCAGAACATTTGCAATTGTTCCAATCATGGCTATCTTCTATCTTCAACCACGGTTGGAACCCATTGAAAAGCCCCTAAATCGGGAGTTTCTGTTCTAAGAACCCCATCAAGATCGTGAGTGAACCCGGTGGGAATGCCTAAATTTCGCACGGGCGAGAGGCTATCTAAATGAAAATTGTTTTCCTGGTATTCCACAAAAAGGGGATCCTGGTTAAAAAGGCACGATGTAAAATTGGCATCGGAAGTATGGAGTGTTTTGAGTAAACAATGGTCGAAGCTATAGTTGAAAACTGTAAAATTCTCAGGATATCTATCCAGAAATATCTCATTATCAAGGTTGCCATAAAATATACAGTCGATGAAATTAGCCATTGCCAAATCGCCCGAATAAACAATCTGATCGGAGCCACTATAAAAAATATAATAGTCGGCCAAATGTAAAATAGGATCTTTTCGAATGTCGAAGCCATAAAAGTTCGCAAATGTGGAGTTTTTAAATTGATAGCTGCCGCCGGTAGTGAGGTTGAGTGTGCTGCTGCCGGAATTGGCAATTAGGAGATTGTTTCCTTCGATATTGTAAAAGCGGGTAAAAATTCCCCAGCCTTGCATGTTCAATATTTTTGTATTGTTGATGGTAAGCTTGTTGCCAAGCCCGCTTTTCAGTGTTTCGGCCTGTATTCCAATGGTTCCGTTTTTTATAATGGCATAGTTTATTTCGGAATTAACATCGCTTTCATTTATCCAGATTCTGTCCCATTGCGCAGGAATGTTTTGGTAGTCTTCTTCTAATCTAACTCCCTGAAAATTAACTGGTTCTTCAAGACTACCATTCACTTGGATACTGCCATATTTATAAATCCAGAGGCCCGAGCCGTTGTAGAAATGAATTCGGCAACCGGCGTCAATGGTTAAGGATGCAGCGGAGTCTACCACCGCATAACCAACAATCACATAGGGTTTATCGTTGACCCAATGGGCTTGCTCGCCCGATTCAGCAATAATTTTATAGGGAGGCAAACCTTCCTGCTGTTTCACTCCAAGAATAAAATGTGCATCCTGACCCCAGGCCACTAAGTCCACATCTTGCTGATTCCCATTGGTTTCAAAAACCACTGAATCTTTTACCACCATCGGCGAATTGTTGTTTTGTGGATCGACGGTCACTTTTACAAAAATGTAAATGCTGTCGTTTCCACCAATTTCAATATTATTCATTTCGACCCCTGAAGCACCGTCAACATTAATTCGGTAGGGCGATTCGCTGCCTCCTGCCAGTCTAATTTTACTGATGGTAACAGCGTTATTATTGCGGTTATAGACTCTAAGCTGTTGGGTAACAGAGCCCATGGTGGTGAAAACAGTATCGAAAATGATGGAGTCGTTGGAAAAACTCAGCTTGAGCGAAGGATCGGTGCTGAAAGATTCCTCTTTTCGGCAGGATGAAAAGATGGATAAAACTATTCCTAAGATGGAAAATATAATGACGATGAAATATCTGGTTTTAATCATGGGGTCAAAGATAATCTTTAAGCTAATACGTTTTTTGGGGTGATTTATTGTTTTTTCAGAGCGTTTGCTTTAAAAAAAAGTGCCGTATTCTTCAGGGAAAAACTTGCAAGCCAGCCATTTTTCTGTTAACGATGGCAGTATTATATGTCCATTTTGAGTTTGGAAAGATAAATGGCAGCTTCCGGTCCCAAATGAAAGAGTAAATCGAGCACTGATAAATTCCCCAGAAAACCTGTTTTTTCATCGAAGGTTTGATAGTACTTGGGCGTTGGAATGAATTGTGGAGATTTTGGATGAATGGAGAAACGAAAATCGCTGTGATGTGTTAGGGGTTTTATAAAATCGGCTGTATAGTATACGGGATTTTCGAAGCCCAGGAGTTTAGAAATTCGCAGAATGGCGGTCTCGTTTAGCAGATGGAGATGGCTGTGATTCGTAAAAACTATCTCTTCTATATCGTCTTGATAATAAAGAAAATATGGGGCTGACTCGTAAGCAGTTTTTATGGATTTCCAGTGGAGTTGCTGCCATTTTTGCTGATAGTCGATAAGAATATCCTTCGATTTGGTTTGGTTGCCATTGGGTTTTTTTACGGGGAGGTTCAGATCCAAAACCCCCAGCGAAGTGGCAATCCGGCATCTGTTTCTATAACTTTGTTTGGGATAGGTTTCCCATAAGTCGATGAGAACAGAGGGCTGATTTACAAAGATTCCCATCCAGGCAATGGGGGGGAAATAAGCGGTGGAAAGTAGTATGTGCATATAAATAAATGATGCGGCAAAAATAGTCGCCGCATCATTTAAAAACAAATCTAATCTTGTATTATTCGGGTCGAGAGATTACTTTAAAAGTACGTCGTTAATTGCCTGAATTAAAGTGTCTTTTGGAAGTGCTCCCTGTGCCATTTGAGGCTGTGCGTTTTGAGGGCAGAACAACAGTGAAGGAATGCTGCGGATGCCAAAAGCACCTGCCAATTCCTGCTGGTCTTCGGTATCTACTTTGTAGATATTAATTTTGCCGTCATACTCCTTACTAAGTTCCTCCAGAATGGGGGCAACTATTTTGCAAGGTTGACACCAATCGGCGTAAAAGTCAATAATACAAGGTAACTCACCTTCAAATTTCCACTCTTTGTTTTCCTCGTAATTGAAGACTTTTTGTAAAAATGTTTCTTTTGTTAAATGTTCCATCTGAAAAATATTATGTGTTTTTTAAATTTTAATAATCTGTTGAAATAAAAGACGAGAACTATTCTGTTTTCTTTTTGCCCAGAACAAAATCTTCGAAAATCTGGCGATATTGTTCTTCCTGCATGGCTCCGGCCTGCATGGCCGGCTGACCTTCTTTGGGGATGAAAAGAATGGATGGTATGCTTCTGATTCCGAATACTGATGAAAGCTCTTTGTTATTGTCGGTATTTACTTTGTAAATTACGATTTTTCCTTCGTATTCCTTAGCCAGCTTTTCCATGATTGGAGCCACGCGTTTACATGGTCCGCACCAATCGGCGTAGAAGTCGATTACTGCTGGTAACTCGCCTTGATATACCCATGCTTGCGGGTTGGCATCGTAGTCCCAAACTTGCTTTTTGAAAGCGGCTTCGTCCAATACTATGACTTTGCCACCTGTATTTGCAGGAGCTTGTGGATTGGCTTCAGTTGTTTCTTTAACAACTGGTTTACCTTTTTCGGTGGCATTACCTTCGCAGCTAATGCTCAGCAAACCCATGATGGCAGAGACTGTTAGAATTCCTAATTTCTTCATTATAGATTTTTTTAAGTTTAAAATTTGCGCAAATTTATAAAAAAATAAATCGCTTTAATATCACTTTTTTTGCTTTCAATTTATGTGCCAACAAATATTTTTTAATTTTGCGGTCAAATTGTCATAAATATTATGGACTTCTCCTTTAAAGATATGTCATTAAGTGAGTTTGAGCAAAGGTTTACCACCGTGGAGCATTGTTTGTCCTATTTGGCAAACGAAAAATGGCAGCATGGCTTTGTGTGTAAAAAATGTGGCCACACCAACAGTTGCGAGGGACGACAGCCCTACAGTCGCCGTTGTACCAAATGCAAACATCAGGAATCGGCCACCGCACATACTCTTTATCACGGGTGCAAAATAGCTCTGCCCGAAGCATTTAAACTGAGCTTTATGGTCTGCCAAAACCCTGACATTTCCTCGCACGAGATTGGCAGAGTGATGGAAATAAGACAAATGACATGCTGGAAATTTAAGAAAAAAATAACCGAATGTGTCGACAGCAAAGGCCAGCTCAATGTTTTGCAAAAGGTCGATTTTCATCATTCAGATGATGATGAATAAAATTTCAATCCTGATTTTTCTCAGGAATTTATAGTTTTTTAATCCCCCGCTCATTTAATTATCATTTATTTTTGGGCTTCCATCCTCTGGTTGGTTCGTTTAATACCGAAAGCATATCTGTAAGACCGTGTTCCGAACTTGTTCGGAAGTCCAATATGAATTGGACAAAACAGCTATTGCATCGGCATTACACAATTCATTTATTGGATTATATATTGTTTTTATTTGGCATAATTTGTATTCAGGAAAAGACTGTTATCATGATTTTGGACAAAACAGGACATCATCTAAATTTGAAAGTTTATTTTTTCCTTCCGGGAGCTTAGGCTTTGCTTGTAAAGGTATATCTCAACTTTTCCTACGAATTAATTCCCGGCACCAATGGGGGTTATTATCCCCTGCAAATCAGAACAATCCTAAGAACAGGTGCGCTGGGCTTTAACGACATGCCACTGGTTTTTTACCTGAATGTTATGGTCTTGAAATTATTTTCGATATTTGGTTTATCCATAGATAATCAGGCAATTATATTGGTGAATAAGGCAATTGATTCTCTTTTTATTCCGCTGGGACTTATTCCATTATACCAAATATTACATTCGCAGAAATTACTGTCCAACAGACTATTGGCTCTCACTTTGGCTGTTTTTACTGGATTTTCCTTTTCTCCGTTGGTATTAACTAGCGACTTGCAAAAAAACGCATTGGCCATCGTGTTCTTGCTTTTTTTCTTTATGTTTATTCTGCATTTCCTTCAATCGGGGAATAAAACATCGCTTGGAATTTGAATGCTGTTTTTAGTTGCAGTGGCCTTAACTCATTTTGGCACTTTTATATTTCTCCTGTTTCTTATGGCCGTTTTTATCTTGAAATGGTATAAGAGACAGGCAATTATGCTTCTTTCAGGCTTGTTGGTGACCTCCTTGTTCCTTATTTTTATTCTCGATGAAACCCGATTTTACCGATTGCTCACCATTGGGGGAGAAATATTTTCGCATCCTGCTTTTCAGGCAGGAATTCCATTGTTACCTGAGCTGATTTTATTAATATTCTCATGGATATTGGTCATATTGGGTTATAGAATCCTGCGCAATAATCAGATTCAGATTACTAAAATGCAACGAAGCATTATTTTTTCGCTCATGGTGGTTTTGCTAGTTTATTCCTTCCCTTTTCTCGATTTGGAGTATTTGCGTCGGTTTAACCTGTTTCTATGTATTGCTCAGGTATTGCTCATTCTTTTTTTAACTCCTTGGTTATCTGATTCTTTATTGCGAAAGATGAGTTTTGGGCTCGCTGCTTTTAGTGTGTTATCGACCTTTTTTTTATTGTGCATCCGAAATCGGCGGCTATTAGTGACGAAATGAATTCTGATTTAAAAAACCTGAAAGTTTATTTGCCAAAAGATATTGACAAAACAATTATTGTGGCCAAACACGGGGTAGAATGGTGGGTGGCATGGGAATGTGAAACCAAAATAGCACAAACCAAGGGTTTTATGAAAGATGATTGGGCAAAGTATGCGCACATCTTTTATCTGGTGAGTCATGAAAAACCACAGGATTTAGGGTCTTCCAATCAGTTGGAAGAACCGGTTCCGCCATCAAATTCGGAGCTTATTTTCTCTTCGGATTTATTGAATTTTTATCGAATTCAATAAAGGTACAGAATCGTTTTATTAAGAATCGGGCTCAGAATTGTTAATAAAGAAAGTATCGAAGTCGTTAACCAATATGGTTTGCGGATACAGGCTTTGAATTTCGCTTTGCAGCAGTGTAGTGTCGCGATAGCGGGCAGAAAAATGGCCTACAATAAGTTTTTTAGCCGCTGATTCCACTGCTAATTGGGCAACATCTTGGGTAGTCATATGAAATTTTTGGTGAGCAACTTCCTGCAAATCGTTCATAAAAGTACATTCGGTGTACAAAAGATTAACATGCTCAAAATTCTGGTATAAACTGTCGAAGTATTTTGTGTCGCTACAAAAAGCATAGGAACGGGGTGGGTTTGGTTGTATCACAAGCTCGCTGTTCGCTATTTTTTCCCCATTTCCCACTAATAAATCTTTTCCAGCCAGAATAGATTTAATTTGATCCACCGACAAATCGTATTTCGAAATGGATTTCTTGTTTACATTCGGGGCTGAAGGTTTTTCCTGAAACAGAAATCCACAGGTTGGCACCCGGTGTTCCAGCGGAAAACTGAATATTTCTAATTTTTTATCTTCAAAAATCAGCTCTTTCTGCCGGAAATTCAACGGATGATATTCAATTTCAAACAACAGAACGGTTTCAGAAATTTCGAGTTGAATATCAATTACTTGCTTAATTCTGGGGTCGGAGTAAATATGCAGAGGTCTGTTACGTCCGAACAGGTTTAAGCTACTGATAAGTCCTGCCAAGCCAAAGAAATGGTCGCCATGAAGATGGCTGATGAAGATGTGGTTGATTTTGGATAAGCGGGTATGATTGCGACGCAGTTGTGTTTGAGTTCCTTCGCCGCAGTCGATGAGGTACAATCGATCGAAAAAATTTACAAGCTGGCTGGTGGTATTCCTCTGGCTTGTGGGCGATGCCGAGCTGCTTCCTAATATGGTAACGGAAAAGTTTTCCATGATAAATGCGTTTGGTTATGAGATTTTTACATTGATTTTAAATCGTTCGAATGATTTTTTGTATTTCGGTTATCGCAGATTTCATTTTGTTAAAATCGGTTTTATGGAAAACCGACATCCAGAAAACTTTGGTCATTGCACTGGTTTTCCTCAACCAGCTCAAGGTAATGGTGCTCAGTAAAAGGGCAAAAATGTATATTAAACTAAATTGAAAGAAATCGTAGGCATGGAAAACCACACTAAAAATGCCCCATTCCATCAGAAAAACCAGCGGAACTACCAGAAAACCAACCACAAACCGCACCGAGCTCACAAATTGCTTGTCTTTGATAAATTGCGAAGGTAAATTGGAGAGATAGTAGTTTGGAAAATGTATGGTGGCTGCAGGTAAAATGATTGGCGAAAAAATCAATAATAACAGCCCATTCAAAATAAATTCAGCGAAAGAAAAATTGGCAAAAACAATTCTTTGTCTGGATTTGAGCTTTTTCGATAAGGACAGAAATTGCTGAGTATTTTGGTGAATTTGAACGAATTGCGCAGGATTTTCGACTTGCCAGGCTTTGAGTTTGTCGAGAAAATTCCTTCCATCCACAATTCTGTGATGTTGTAACTCATTGTGCTTTCTAAGAACTTTTTTTGCGAAAGCCATCATCAGGAACTCATTGGTTTTATAAAACTCGTTGTCGTCGATATGAATCATTATTTTTTTCAGCTCTTCTTCCAACGCATTTCTCACGGCATTGAAAGCTACAGCCGGGTGTTCCTTGTACGACTCGTAATATGGTTGTAAATCAATGGGATGGCCATAATTTATAGATAGTTTGGATTGGCATTGCTCATAGTTGGAATAGCTAATGGCCATGGGCATCAATTGAATTCCCAGCTTAAAGTCGTTGGCTTCTTCAGATTGCAGGGCAATCTTTACAAATCCTTTTTTAAGTGGCATCAAACTTTGTTTTTCGGAGTGGGTTCCTTCGGGGAAAAGCACCAGGCTCAGGTTTTTTCTTAGCACTTCCGATGTTTTCGAAAAGGTTTCTACGTTTCGTTTCACCTCACCTTGGCCGTCGCGTGGGCGAAAAACCGGAAGAATCCGAAGGAAGTAGAGTATTTCGGCAAAGAATTTTTTTGAGAAAATATCGGCTCTGGCCAAAAAAACCAGCTTCCTTTTGGTTCCAAAAAGAACCGCCAACGCATCCATCAATGCATTTTGGTGGTTTGGCGTAAAGATTAGAGTGCCTTTTTTTGGCACCAGTTCTTTGTGGGCAATTTCAATATTTTGGTAGTAAAACACATGATGCCAGAGTTTTATAGAATACCAAAGAATATTATAGCCTATTGATTTCTGGTCAACTTTATTTATCCCCATGACTCGAATTACTAAGTGAAGCTTTTTTCAGACCGAAAAAATTGAACGATGATCCCCAATAGCCGGCAATGGCTAATCCCGAAATCATATGCCAAATTCCCCACCAGGCGGCAATAATGGCCATGCCTCCCAATTCAAGTTCGGGTGGAAATATTTTGGGGTTGAAGATGAGAACCAAGGCTAACCCCGAGTTTTGAATGCCGGTTTCGATGCTGATACTTTTTCTGTCGAACGGGTTTAGTTTAAAAACACTGCTGATTCCGTAGCCTGTTAATAGTGCTACTGCGTTGTGAATGAGTACTATAATGAAGATGTATTGAATGGCATGCAAAAAGAAATTGAAATTCTTAGATAGGGTAATGATAATGATGACCACAAAAATAACAAGGGATATCTTTTTAACGATGCCGGAAATTTTTTTGGTAAATTCAGGAAATTTGGTGTTAATAATAATTCCGGAAATCAGGGGAATGCCAAGAATGATGAAAATGGTTTGAAAAACCTGAGCAATATCAATTTCGATGGGGTGAATCAGATTTCCCGCGCTTTGATTTTCGAAAAACTGAATGACTAATTTGCCCCAAAATGCAAAATTCAGGGGGGTTAGTACCACTGCTGCCAGTGTTCCAATGGCCGTCAGGCTCACCGATAAGACCACATTTCCTTTGGCTAAGGATGTAATGAAATTGGAGATGTTCCCGCCCGGACATGCAGCTACGAGCACCATACCAAGAGCCATGGTAGGAGTTAACCAGTCTTTCAATAAAATAATAAGGAGAAAAGTGATAGTCGGCAATAATATAAACTGGGATGCAAACCCAATAATGGCTGGTTTTGGTGATAAAAAAACTTCTTTAAAACTGCGGAGCTTTATTTCCAAAGCCACCCCAAACATTACTATTCCTATGGCAATATTGAGGGCATGAAGGTTCGATGGGCTAAAGTTTAACCGAATATGATCCAGCGCTTGTAGTGTATCTGTCATGTGATTAGTATTAAATAAGCCTGCAATTTATAAAAATAATTGCAAAATATACCACTGTGACCCATCGAAAGAAAAAAAGTGAATCTAAAAAGAGCTGAATCCAGATTGTGGGGTTAGTAAAAATGTGTAATCACATGAGGCTCAAATATGCTGCGGTAGTCGAATGAGTTGGCTCCCTTGCATGCTGGTTCCAAAAGGCAGTCAATATGTTCTTCCAATTCAAGGGTTAGGCTGAGGCTACATGGCGATTTGCTGCATTTTCCACCATCGCAAAGTGGGTTTTCGTTGCAGCAACTTCTGCCCAGCATATAGAAAATATCATTCATTTTGAGCACAGGAATTCCCGCACCGTCGGCAATTAATTGCATGGCTTCTATGCATTTTTCCCTTATTTCCTGATCGGTGTCAAGCTCAATATGGTTGCGAAGTTTCTTTTTTAGGGTCTCGTCGGGCAATTCCACACAACCAGTACGCAATAAAACCCGTTGCATGTGATAATCCATGATTGGGATAAGTTCTTCGGGATTTTTAGGGCTAAACAACCCACTGTCTTCCAGTAGTTTGATAAAAAAACCGGTTTTCTTTTGCAAAGGATCTGAAAAGGCTTCCATGCTTTTTAAAGTCTCGTAAAACCAAATAACATTGCCACCTGATTGCTGAATCAGCGGTTGAATCAATCCCCCGTTTTTCCCCAGAAAATCTGCCATATTTTGCCAAAGTTGCATTCTTTCATCCAACCTGTCAAGGGTACAGTTTTGGGGTTGATGATTGGGGGAGAAAAAGGGTTTAATAAGTTCAACGAGTTCATTTTGAGACATTGAAAGTATAAATTCCGGTGAGAATAAATCGGGTTTTTGGTAAGCAATTTCCAGAAACCCATACTCTAAATAGTCCCAGCCAAATAGATTTTGTTCCTTATTTGCCAATTGGTATGTTTGATGACATATGCCCACCGCAAAAAAGTACATACGGGCTTTGAGCTCATCAGAAAGTGGGTTAACTAAGAAAGGTCTTTGAAGAAAGGAGGTTCGGAATTTTACTTCCGATAGTATCTTTGCGGTTAACTCACATTGAATCTTATTTACGTGGACAGCTTTTTCCATCAGTACATTTCAGCTTTAAAGCCCAACTTCTCCACCCGCAATGCAATGTTCCGGAGCGTTTTATGGTCAATTTTTTCTAATTTTTCTTCGGGCGTATCGCGTTCAATGGGATATATCATCACCGATTTTGGCTTGATTTCGGTTAAGAGCTTGAGCCAGGCACTCACTTCTGCTTCGGTGGTATTATCAAACTTTTCGCCACCATGTTCGCCCCTGATAAAGAGTGTCTGGATAATCAGATTCCCCTGAAAATTCTTTAAATAATCTACAATTTTATCGAATTTCAGATGCGATTGAGCCTGATTAATAAGCTGATAGGTTTTCTCGGTTCCGGCATCGAGCTTCAAAATATTTCTATCCACTTTAGCCAGTGCATTGGTAACTTTGGGTTTGTTGAGTTGAGAGGCGTTACTCAGCACAGAAATAAGTGCTTGTGGCATGAAGCGGTTTCTGGAGGCAATGGTATCGTCTATTACTTTTTCGAAATCAGGGTGAATGGTAGGCTCTCCATTTCCGGCAAAAGTGATGGAATCAATGGTTTTGCCCTTTTGATTATAATCTTCTAACACTTGCTCCAAAGCTTCGTTGACTTCGGCAGCGGTTGGAAGTTTAATTTTTTTATCAGATTTCAAAGTCCAGCCACATTCGCAATAAACACAATTGAATGTGCAGAATTTATAGTCGGTTGGAAGTAGATTGATACCCAAAGAAACCCCCAGTCGGCGGCTACTTACGGGTCCAAAGATTATTTCGTTGAACAAAAAAGTTCCCATAAATTTTTTATGCAAAACTAAGCAAAAACAATGGTCTGCACCGATTTTTCATTTTTTTCAATTGCGTAAAAACAGCTGAGAATCCTGTTAATTTTTTGTATGAATATCCATCTGCGGAAAGGGGAAATGAAGGTTTTCCTGTTTGAAAACCAGGAAAACGTTTTTGTTCATGTCGAAAAAAACATCCCAGTAATCGTCAATATTTACCCAAACTCTCAATGCAATATTCACCGAACTGCTGGCCAATTCATTGATTCCGATAAAGGGTTCGGGGGTGGTCAGTATCCGTTTGTCAGCTTCAATCAAACCCTTTAAAACCTGCTCAGCATGTTGGTAATCATCTCCATAGGAAATGCTAAAGGTCCAATCTACGCGACGCATGGTCATTCCGGAATAGTTAATCATGCTCCCGGTGCTCAATCCGCCATTGGGAATAATAATGACTTTATTATCGGGGGTTGTGAGCAAAGTGTTGAAAATCTGAATTTCTTTTACCGATCCGCTATGTCCATGAGCACTAATGAAATCGCCCACCTTAAAGGGTTTGAAAATGAGAATCATCACGCCGCCGGCAAAGTTTTGCAGCGTTCCCGATAATGCCATACCAACAGCCAAACCTGCGGCGCCCAAAATGGCAATGAACGAAGTCATTTCGATGCCAAGAACCCCCAAAGCCGTGATGGCTACCAGAACTTTAAGAACAGTCTGAAGCAAACTCGATAGAAAAGGAACCAGCGATTTGTCGAGATTGCTTTTGAGCATCATTTTTTTTACCGACGATGAAAAAAGTTTCGAAAACCAGAATCCCAGCACTAAAACCAGAATGGCAAATATGAGATTGGTGCCGTATTCTATGGCAAGCGGGGTATATTGCTCCCAAAAGGAGTTTATTTTATCAATATGTTTCGATTGATCCATTTAATTTTTTTTGCCAAAAATAGTATTATTTTACGAAAAGCCATTGACCGATTCGTTTAAAAAATTGATAAGATATCGAATATTTTATAGGTATCGGTTCAAGCAGAAGTCCACAGGTTATGGTTAAAAACCTATATTTGCAGCCCAATTTTAAACCAATGAATATGGAAAACCAGCTCCTTGCGCATGCCCAAAAGGCAATCGTTGAATTGTATAACCAAGAGCTTGATTTGCAGCAAATTCCACTGCAACAAACCCGCAAAGACCAGCAAGGCGATTTCACTTTGATCGTTTTTTCTTTTACCCGGTTTTCGAAAAAATCGCCACAAGAAACAGCTACAGAGCTGGGCAACAAGTTGCTGGAGTTTGAGCCACACATCGAAAAATTTAATGTAGTGAATGGGTTTTTAAATCTGGAGCTGCACAACCGTTATTTTATTTCAATTCTGACCGATGCACTGGCGACTCCACAATATGGCAGAGCCAAAATGAACGAAAACGACGTGGTTGTTCTCGAATATTCTTCGCCAAACACCAACAAGCCGCTGCATTTGGGCCATATACGCAACAATCTTCTGGGTTGGTCGGTGGCCGAATTGTTAAAAGCCAGTGGGAAAAATGTGAAAAAAGTGAACCTGATAAACGATCGCGGCATTCATATTTGCAAATCGATGCTTGCCTGGGAAAAGTGGAGTCATGGTGCAACTCCCGAAAGCACTCAAAAGAAAGGCGATAAATTTGTGGGCGATTATTATGTGATGTTCGATAAATATTACAAGGAGGAAATTAAGGCACTCATGGATGCAGGCATGGAGGAAGGTGAAGCCAAAAAGAATGCGCCATTGATTCTGGAAGCCCAGGAAATGCTGCGAAAATGGGAATTGGGCGACGAAAGAACCCGCCAATTGTGGAGTACTATGAACCAATGGGTTTATGCCGGTTTCAATACCACTTATTCTCAAATGGGTGTGGATTTTGACAAAGTATATTACGAATCGGAGACCTATTTGCTTGGAAAAGAGTTGGTGGAAGAGGGCTTGAAGGATAAGGTTCTGTTTGTTAAGGAAAATGGCTCCGTTTGGTGCGATTTGACGCAGGATGGTATGGACGAGAAGTTACTCTTGCGGGCCGATGGAACTTCGGTTTATATGACTCAGGATTTGGGAACCGCTCAGCTTCGTCAATTGGATTTTCATCCCACCGAAATGATTTATGTGGTTGGAAATGAGCAAAATTATCATTTCGATGTTTTAAAAATCGTTCTGCAAAAAATGGGGAAGGAGTGGGCTAACAATATCCATCACCTATCTTATGGTATGGTCGAATTGCCCCATGGCAAAATGAAATCGAGGGAAGGAACGGTGGTCGATGCCGACGATTTGATGCAGGATATGCTCGAAACAGCCATTGAAACAACCAAAGCACTTGGGAAGATTGACGATTTTTCCAGCGACGAAGCCAATGTGCTCTATAGAACGGTAAGTTTGGGGGCGTTGAAATACTTTATTCTAAAAGTGGATCCCAAAAAGCAAATGATGTTTAATCCTGTAGAAAGCATTGATTTTAATGGAAATACAGGCCCGTTTATTCAGTACACACATGCCCGCATTCAGTCGGTGCTTCGCAAAGCCCGTGAAAATGGGTTTGACAAAGGAACATATTCCCCCAATCTTTTACTCGACGGCAGAGAAAAAGAGTTGCTGAAACATATTGCCAACTATCCGGCGGTGATTGTTCAGGCAGCAAAAAATTATAGCCCCAGCATGGTTGCAAATTTCATTTTCGAAATGGTAAAGGATTATAATAAGTTTTATCAGGATTTGAGTATTTTGAAAGAATCGGATCAGGAAAAGCGGTCTTTTAGATTGGATTTATCGGCTCAAGTGGCTCAAATAATTAAAAGCGGTATGGGAATTTTGGGTATTCATGTACCTGAAAGAATGTAGAACATATAGAAGTTCAGTTACTTACAAAAAGCGTTGAAAAAAAATTAAAAAAAAGTGGAAAAAACACTTGACAAAATTTTTTTATGCCTTATCTTTGTAAGCGAATCGAGATAGATAATTGGTAAATGCAAAGTCCGCGAGTCCTTCGTGGGCTTTTTTTTTGTCCCCCGTTTTTATTCTTTAAAATAAACTCTTTTAACCCGTTGTGAGATGCCGGTTAAGATTTCGTAGGGAATGGTTTGTCCTTTTTGAGCTATTTTTCTAATGTGCTTTTGGTTTTCAAAAACAACCACTTCGTCGCCTTCTTGACAATCGATACCGCTGATATTCAGCATGAGCATATCCATGCAAACTCTACCAACAACAGGAGCCGGTTTGCCATTTACAAACATTTCGTAGTTGCCGTTGCTTAGATAACGGTGAATGCCATCGGCATAACCAATGGCAATGGTAGCAATTGTTATATCGCTTTCGGCCACAAATGCCTGATCGTAACCAACACTTTCGCCTTTGCTAATTTGTTTAATCTGCGTGATGCTTGTTTTGAGTTTGTGAATGTTTTGGAGCTTGTCTTCCTCCTCCGGCACCGGAGAAAATCCATATAACCCAAGCCCAAGTCGCACCATATCCAGTTGATATTCGGGGAATCGTGTGATGCCGGCTGAGTTCAGGATATGTTTTATCAGAGGCTCGCCACAACTGGTTTCCAGCTCGTTGCACATGGCCATAAACCGATTGAATTGTGTGTGAGTAAACTGGTTGGAGTGGGTATTGTCGCTCGAAGCCAAATGACTGAAAACTGACTGAACCTTTATCAGTCCGCTGTTTGCTATTCGGGTTTTTAATTCGGGGAGGTCGTTTTCTTCAAAACCCAGGCGTTTCATTCCCGTATCGAGTTTTATGTGAATCTTCACAGGGTTCGATTCTTTATAATATCTGCGAATGGATTTTTCCAGCTCATTCCAGATTTTAAAACTATAAATCTCGGGTTCCAAGTCGTGTTTTAAAAGTGTATCCATGCTGTCTTCGTCGGGGCTCATGACCATAATTGGCAGCGTAATTCCAGCTTTGCGTAGTTCAACACCCTCGTCGGCATAGGCCACGGTGAGGTAATCGGCATGGTGATATTGCATGAGATTGGCAATTTCGAAACTTCCGCTGCCATAGGAAAAAGCTTTAACCATGAGCATGATTTTGGTCTGTGGCTTCAGTTTGGAGCGGAAATAGTTGAGGTTGGCAATCATGTGATCCAGATTGATTTCCAGTACCGTTTGATGACTTTTTTGTTGAAGAATTTTGCTAATTTGCTCAAATTCAAAATATCGGGCTCCCTTTAGAAGAATATTTTCGTTTTTGAATTCATTTAAGCTGAAGTTCTTTAAAAAGTCGTTGGTGGAATCGAAGAAAATTTTTGGCTCAGAAAACTTATCGGCATATTTTTTAATGGCATGGCCAATTCCAATAAACCTGTCTATGTTTTTTTTACGGATTAGGTTGGCAATTTCTTCATACAAATCGGGTTCGTTTTTGCCACTTTGAAAAATATCGCTGAGTATCACCGTGTTTTTGGTGTGTTGATTTTGTTGTTGAAGAAAATCGAGGGCAATTTTAATGGAGTTGATGTCGGAATTATAACTATCGTTGATAATGCTGCAATTGTTGATTCCGTTTTTTAGCTCCAGTCTCATGGCCACCGGGTTCAACTGTAGAAATCTATCGGCAATATCTGCCTGATTATAATTCATTACCAGCAATAAACACCAAACCTGAATGGCATTTTCGATGGATGCATCGTCGCTAAAAGGAATGGTTATGCTTATTTTTTCGTTTTTGTATTTGGCAAAAATCTGACTTTGAAACGACTGACGTTCAATATTTTCTATTCTTAAATCGGCATACTGGTACATGCTCCAGGTGAATCCTGTAATGTTTTCGAGTAGTTCCGACCGGAGAAGAACCTGCTGAATATGATCCTGATCGATACTGTAAATGAGTGTTTTAACTTTGGTAAACAGCTTTAGCTTTTCGCCGGCTTTGTGGGTTTTGTTGATAAAGTTTTCCCCATGAGCTTCGCCCACATTGGTAAAGATGCCAATGGTGGGTTGTATTATTTTTTGAAGATTCTCCATTTCGTTGGGTTCGGAAATGCCGGCTTCGAGAATGGCCAAATCGTAGTTAGGGGTCATTTGCCAAACGCTCAGCGGAACGCCCACCTGACTGTTATAACTTTTTGGACTCCTGTATACCCGCATATCGTTTTGAAGCACCTGAAACAGCCATTCTTTAACCACAGTTTTTCCATTGCTTCCGGTGATTCCAATCACAGGATATTTCATTTGAGCCCTGTGATTTGCAGCTAATTTTTGCAGGGCTTTTAAAGTATCGGCAACCACAATGAAATTAGAACCGGGATATTCTTCTACTTCATCGGGCAACTGACTCACCATGAAATTTCGAAGACCAGCCTGATAAAGATTGCCAATGTATTTATGGCCATCGTTACGTTTGGTTTTTAGAGCAAAAAACAAGCAATTTTCAGTATTGATGAGTTTGCGGCTATCGATAAGTAATTCATTAATTTGCACATCGATACCAGATTGCATGTGGAGTTGGCCATTTACGATCTTTGCGATTTGCGAAATGGTATAATTGTTTTCTGACATAATTATATGCTTAAACCTATGGGGCTATCGGGAAGTTGTTCCAAAAGGCTGGAGATATCTTCATCTTTACCACTATCTTGAGTACTTTTGGTTTTAAGAGGGTTTTTGCTGTAGAATTCATGCTCTTTTCTGTTGTGAACTATTTCCGCTGCCAAGTAAATGGCCTGTCGCAAGCTGTCTTCCGATGCCTTATTTTTTCCAGCGATATCAAAGGCCACACCATGATCAGGAGAAGTGCGAACCACTGGTAACCCTGCGGTAAAATTTACCCCGTCTTTAAACGAGAACGATTTGAATGGTATCAATCCCTGATCGTGATACATGGCCAGAATTCCGTCGAATTTCTGAAAAGCATCCGAAGCAAAAAATCCATCGGCAGGGTAGGGGCCATAGACCAGCATTTTATCGCGTTGTGCTTTCTCAATGGCTGGAAGAATTTTCTTTTCTTCTTCGTTGCCAATAAGCCCGCTGTCCGATGCATGTGGATTGAGACCTAAAACGGCAATTCTGGGGTTTCTAATGCCAAAATCAATCTTAAGCGATTTATGCATTACCATCAGTCTGCTCATTATCAATTCGGTAGTAATGGTTTCAGCTACTTTGCTAATGGGAATATGACCGGTTACCACACCAACCCGCAGATTGTTCGATACCAGAAACATGAGATAATCTTTGGTCTGGAAAACGGCGGCCAGATAGTCGGTGTGACCAGCGAATTTAAACTCGTCCGACTGGATATTGCTTTTGTCGATAGGAGCTGTAACCAGAGCGTCGAGATCGCCTTTCGATAAATCACTCACCGATTTTCTGAGTGCTTCGTAGGCCATTTTACCAGCCATTTCTGTGCTTTTTCCGGTATCTATTTTTATTTCGTTGTCGTTGATTTGAATGAGATTCAGGGAGTTGAGACTCAGCTGCTCCAATCGTTTGGAAGATTGAAAACTGATGGGTTGAAGGCCAAGACTGGTCTGATAGTGAGTCAGTGCTTTCGATGAACCGTATAAAACGCAATTGTAAAGCTCGTATATTCTTTTGTCTTCCAGTACTTTAATTATAATTTCGTAGTTAATTCCGTTGATATCGCCGTGGCTAATGCCAATAATAGGGCGATCATCGTTGTTCTTTCTTTCCATGCTCCACTATTTTGTGCAAATATACAAGTTTGTGCCTATTGGTCTATCAGTATTATTGACTTACTCAGCATAAAATGATAATTGGGTTGGGCAATAAAGAAAAAATTGCAAGCTATGCAACCTAAAAATATCAAAGGTGCCCCATGTTATCGCTTTGAAAACATAATTAACTTTACCTCAAAAAAAAGTCATGAAACTACGCGGACAAATTGTGGATATCATTGCACAACGGATTTTTAAAGGCGAACTCATTATAGAAGCTGGAAAAATAACCAAAATAATTGAAAGAGATGATATTGATGAGCAACTTTTTATTCTTCCAGGCCTTGTGGATGCTCATATTCACATAGAAAGCAGCATGCTCATCCCTTCGGAATTTGCCCGGTTGGCTTCGGTTCATGGCACTGTGGCAACTGTGAGCGATCCCCACGAAATTGCCAATGTTTTGGGCATGAACGGAGTTGTTTTTATGATAGAGAATGGGGAAAAAGTACCATTTAAATTTTTCTTTGGAGCACCCGGTTGTGTGCCGGCGACTCCTTTCGAAACCAGCGGTGCAGCGCTCAGTAGCAGTGAAGTAGAATTGTTGCTTCAAATGGATGATATCAAATATCTTTCGGAAATGATGAATTTTCCCGGGGTTTTATTTCATGATAAAGAAGTTTGGGCCAAGCTGGATGCTGCCCGAAAAGCTAATAAACCCATTGATGGCCATGCGCCCGGCTTAAAAGGAGCGGACGCCGATGCTTATATCCAAGCGGGAATCACGACCGACCATGAGTGCTTCACCTTGGATGAAGCAATAGATAAAATTAACCGTGGAATGATGGTGCAAATACGCGAAGGCAGCGCAGCCCGAAACTACGAAAGCCTCAAATCGCTGTTAAATTCGCATCCGGACATGGTAATGCTTTGCTCCGACGACAAACATCCAAATGATTTGGTCAAGGGACATATCAATCAATTGATTAAAAGAGCTTTGGCCGATGGATTTCCGCTAATGAATGTGCTGAGAAGCTGTATTTTGAACCCCGTTGCTCATTATAAACTGAATGTGGGAATGCTTCAGCAAGGACATTCGGCCGATTGTATTGTTGTGGATAATCTACAAGACTTCAATGTGTTGAAAACCTATGTCAATGGCCAGCTGATTGCGGAAAATGGAGTCACCAAAATGCAGTCTTTTCCTGAAAAGCCCGTCAATAAGTTTTATATAAATTCTCTGGATATCAACGATTTGAGAATAGAAAACAGTTTTAAACCTGTGAAAGTGATTGAAGCTTTGGAAGGGGAGCTTATTACCAATAAACTTATAGTGGACATGAAATCGAGTGCTCAATTTTTAAACAGTGACCCCAGTTCGGATATTCTGAAGATATTGGTTCTCAATCGCTATGAGGCGTCGAAGCCTGCGCTTGGCTTTATCAAGGGAATTGGTTTAAAAAGGGGAGCTTTTGCTTCGAGCGTGGCTCACGACAGCCATAATATTGTGGCGGTGGGTGTTCACGATGCCGATTTATTGAGGGCTGTGGAACTTATAAACTTATGTGGCGGCGGAGTGTGTTGTGTGTATGGTGAACAAGAAATGATAGTAGAACTGCCTGTGGCAGGAATAATGTCGAATGCCGATGGGTATTGGGTTGCAGAGCAATATGAACAAATAGACGGCATGGTTAAAGGCCTGGGGAGCCCGCTGCGTGCGCCTTTTATGACGCTTTCGTTTATGGCTCTTTTGGTTATCCCCGAATTGAAACTGAGCGACAAGGGGCTCTTCGACGGAAAGACATTTGAGTTTACAAGTTTGGTTGAAGACTGACAAGCTGTGGGGCTTTATTGTAGAATGGTTATAAACTACCATTGAATAAGCCCTGTATAGTGGTGTTTTTACTAAATTTGCCCCCTTAAAATATTGATACCAAACATGAATAAGACCGATTTCGACTTAAATCATCTGGAGAAGGCTGCCAACCGATTGAAGGCGATGGCACACCCTGTTAGAATTGCCATTATAGAAATGTTGGAAGTGAATGGTTCATTGTGTGTTAGCGATATTTTTGTTAAGTTGGATATTGAGCAGGCAAGCGCATCGCATCATCTCAATATATTGAAAAACAGGGGAATACTAAAATCTGAACGTTCAGGAAAAAATATTGTTTACAGCTTGAACAGCGAAATAATCAGCGAAATTGTGAATTGTTTGAGTCGTTGCAATTAGAGATATCAAGAGCTATTTCCCACTATTTGTTTTGCTTGTCTTCTTGTCCTTCTTGCGTTCCTTTTTCAGGGCAGGAGGTCTCTTTTTATCCCCCGATTTTACTTGCCAAATTTCCTGAACTTCCCACCCAACTTTTACCGGGATTATTTTTTGAAGATAGAAAACTGATTCAGGAAGTTGTCTATAGCCAAAATGTCCGGAGTTCCAGTGCCCGTTATTATTCCGGTCTTCGATGAGTTTTATATAAAACTCACCTTCGCCAATAAAGGGCAGCTCGATTAATGTATCGCACTTCAACAGGTGCTGCTGAAGAATCTGTTCTTTTTCAGCTTCACCTTTAACTAATTGAATAATAGCCGGATATGTGAAAGAAGAGTCAGTTTTTAAATCCAACATTATTTTCCCGTAATTTTCTGTGGAGGTGGTTTTGAAATCGATTTTTATGCTGTCGTTTTCCACTTCAAACATATCGCGCAGAGCCTCCTGAGGAATAATTATCTTATATTTTGTGGCCTCTTTCCAGGGGTATTGAATTCTCAGATTCCGCTTGAGAGAATCGGTGAAAACGAAATTTCCTTTAACCCAACTGGAGTCTTCCTGAATCACCATGTTTTCCCGGTTTGCATAGACCAATGGAGTTTCGAAATTTACCAGAACATCGGTGCTGAAAAGGTGGGTTTGTTTGGTATTGGTGGCGTATTTAATTACAGGTTTTTCATCTTTTTTGCCTTTGCCCGAATCTTTTTTGCGTGAAGATTTCTTTGGTTTCACTACCTTTTTTTCGGGTTCTCTAAGCACCAGGGTGAGTGTATCGGCGCTTATGGTATCGATTTGCACGCGAAGCTGAATGGTGTCTTTGGGTATTACTTTGAGCCACAAGGTTAGGCTGTCTTTCATTGACGAAAATTCTTCCAAATACCAATTCGCTTGCATAGAATCGCCTACTATGCTGATATTAAAGCTATCGCGTATGGGATATTTGAATACAAAATCAATCCGTTTTTCGGGTTCAACTTTGGTTTCCGTTAGGCGTGGGATGCTATCGTCTTCCAGAAACATAAATAAGTCGACGGGGTTATGAATCAGGGTATAGCTATGGTACTCCCAAAGGCTGTCCATAAGTGCTGAGTCGGAGTCGGAAACCGGAATAGAATCGGGAATAATCTCGAACACTTCCTGGGGGAAAACCAGGGTGTCGACAAAGGCAATTTCTTCGTTGGGCATATCGAAAAAGTAATTTCCATTGGCATCAACGATGGCAAACATGAGGTAAGTATCGGGTTTTAAGTTATTTAAATTATATTCTCCCATTTCGTTGGTGCGGGCGATATAATAGGGTCGAACCAAATAGGGAAGACTATCGAAAGGAATGGTATCGTTGGTATTGGGTTTATACAGACATACGAAAGCTCCCTCAATGGGCGACATTGTTTTGGCTTGTCGAAGTGCGCCACGAATGCTAAGGCTATCGAGATTGGGCCCGGTGCTGAAAACAAATTCAAAGTTACGGATGGGGTTGGTTTCGTGAAGGTCGCAAATGGCGTCGCCAAAATAGTAGGTATAGGTTGTATTGTCTTCTAAAACAAGGTCTTTATCGTTTTTAATCAGAACTTTTTTTCCCTTGAGTTTAATATCAGGGTTTTCGTTTATGGGCGGAGAAATGATGAGATGTTTTGTTAAATCGTCAAGTACCGGAAACTCATCGAATTGCAAAGTAATTTTTCGTGGTTTTATGTTTCTGTCATATTTGGCAGGATTGCTTCCCAGAAAAACGGGTGGGTCTTCATCTTTCTCGCCCCCTACAAGTGGTCCCGGACTGGCGCAAAACTGCATGGCTGAGGCCATGAGCAGAAAAATGAATGAAAGGTATAGTCGGTTGAATTTCAAAATGAATCTGTTTAGGGGGACAAATTTAATCATCATTTATTAAATAGGGAAAAATTGATGAGTTAATCAGCAAATTGATTTTTCAGGGTACTGAATCGAAAGCCTTTAGAGGTAAAATGCTCCAGGAAACGAGGAAGAGCGTAGAGCATATTCTCCTGAGCTTTAAGGTTGTCGTGGAATACAATAATATCGCCTTTCACCGCCTGAAGCGAGTGGAACAGACATTGCCGGGGGCTGATGTTTTTGTCGAAATCGCCGCTTAAAACCGACCACATGATGATTCGAAAATCATTTTTCAACTCTTTGATTTGCTGATAGTTGATTTGCCCGTAGGGTGGGCGGAAAAGCTTGCTGCTGATATGTTTGGAAGCTTCGTGAACATTGTTTACATAGGTGGTTAAAGGCGTATCCCATCCGCTGATATGTTGATGAGAATGATTTCCAACGGCGTGACCATCGTTCAAAATTCGTTGGACAAGTTGGGGGTTTCGTTGCGCATTTTCGCCCACGCAAAAGAAAGTGGCTTTGGCCTCATAATCGGCTAAAATGCTTAGGATTTCCATGGTTAAATGGGGAATTGGGCCATCGTCGAAGGTGAGAAACATTTCGGGTTGGGTGGTTTCAATTTTCCACACCAGCAATTTGCTTGACAATTTTGATAATATTACCGGAGTTTTAACCAAATACATAAAAGCAAAAGTAAAGTAAATTTGTAATTTAGCCCCGGAAAAATATCATTATGAACCAAAAGCGCTGGGTAATACCCGATATTCACGGCTATTCGAACACATTAAAGTCATTGTTGGCTCAGATAAGACCCAATAAAACAGATCATTTGATTTTTCTGGGCGATTATATCGATCGTGGACCCGATTCGAAAGGCGTGATTGACGAGATTATGAAATTGCAGGAAAGTGGCTATAAGACTACCACATTGCTGGGCAATCACGAGGAGTTTTTGCTTCAGAATCTCTATTATTTACACGAGAAAAAAGGCTTGGGCCGGCTCTTTGAGACCAATATGATGCGTAAGGAGTGGTATGAATTTGGGGGAAAAGATACTTTGAAGTCGTTTAAGGTAAAAACGGTGAAGCAGGTTCCCGTTAAATATATTCAATGGATGGAGAATCTGGAGTATTATCTGGAATTCAATGACTATGTGATAGTTCATGCGGGTTTGAATTTTAAACCCGACAATGTTTTTATGGATAAAAAAAGCATGCTTTGGGCCAAGGAGTTTAAAATTATTCCATCAAAAATTGGCTATCGACAACTTATTCACGGTCATACTCCTGTGGATTTGGAATATATCCATCACTGCATCAATCAGGAGAAGCACGAGTTTATTGACCTGGACAACGGAGTTTATATGACCCGAAAAGCAGGATTTGGAAATCTGTTGGCTTTTGAGCTCAATAGCCGTCTTCTTATTACCCAACATAATGAAGATGAGTAAAATACATATTTTAATTTCGAAAATTCAATCAATCGGAATCGTTGGCCTTTGCCGGTATTAATTCTTTTGGAGAACCAAAAAACCTTCACCATCGCCATTGGCTACAAAAACCGTTTCATGATCCACAAACACAAAATTGCAACTTCCTTCGTAGCGCCAATTGCCCAGATTTTCAATGGTTGCGGCATCTAAGATAAACAAACCGGCACTTCCATAGGCCAGATAAATATAGTCTTTCTCCACAAAAACTGCATTGGCGGTGTCACCATCGGTTTTAAAAGTATTCACAATATTTCCCGACTCCAGATTGAAAACCACCAGTCCGCTCGAACCCATGGCCAGGTAGGCCAGATTTCGTTCAACCACCAAGCTGTTTTTGCCCAGAAGCGTAACATCGTAGGGTATTTGATAGTCGGTAAAGTTGAATAAATGGTTCATATCGAACACTCTGATTACCGATAGATTTTCTTGTTGGCCAAATACCAAAGCTCCCCAGTTTCTATCAGCATCGAAATGCTTGGTATAGGAAGCCTCCACGGAAAATATGGATTCGGTGGGATTGGACGGAGAAGACACTTCCAGTCAGCCATTGCTACCATTGGTCATCCAAAGGTATTGGTTATTATTTCTGTTGGTATAGGTTATGGAGTTGCCCGAGGAGGCATTGCTGTTTTTTACCCAGCCAAAATTGCTTTCAGGAACCGAATTTTCATCCAGATTGAGTCCGGCGAAAAAGGTGCGAACATTGTTTTCGTTTTTTTGGTCTCCGCACACAAGAAGCGATTGATTATCAAAGCTTTTATACACATCGTTAAAATAGTGGCTTTCACTTTGTGCCGATTGAACTATTACAGGTGTTGCGGGTTCTGTAATATCAATGGTTAGCAACTCGCCCCCCACCAGGCTGCCTTTTGTATGAAAACTCACCCAGGCTTTGTTATCGGCTGCTACTACGCAGGTGGCCGATAATTTGACGCCATTGATTTCGGCGGGCTGAATACCGGCAACAAGATTGTAGTTGAGTGATTTGCTTTTCCCTTCGAAAATCACGGGCTGGTTTAGATAATCTATTCTTGTGGAAAGTTCTTCAACGGCAGTTTTCGTTGTTAAATCGGTTGTTTGGGCAGGCAAATCCTGAGTTTCATTCGTTTTATTGCAAGCGAACAATGCAAGGCTGAGAGCAAAAACCAGTGTAATTCTTTCATCTGTCTATAATTTTATTTTTATTGGTCAGATAGCTTGCCCCGATTCTTTCGGGGGAATATCCATGATAAACAATCCCGGTTTGTGCGAAACCTTTATGCATGGATATTTCATAAACTTAGGTTAAAATGAAAAATCTGTCAATTCTAATGGCTTCTACGCTTTCGGAGTTTTTTTTGTTACGTGCTGATTTAGTTGCTGTTGGCAGCTGATATTAAGAATTGAAGCAATAAAATGCATTGATATTCAAGACTCAGGGAAATGCCCGAGGAAATTCGGCGGCTTTTTGTATATATTTGCCTTTTATCATTAATAAAATCAGCTATGAAAAAATTTTTACTATTCGCATTGGTGCTTGTATTCTCGGTCAGTATAATGGCCCAGAACAAAGTGCAAACCAACCTTTTAAAAAAATCGAAAGATATTGATCTCACACAGCAGAACAATCTTCCGGAACCTGTGTTGAATACCTCAGCCAAGGCTATAAATGATGTCAACAGAATATATGTGGGCAAAGCCAAGGATTACAGAAGCGTTAGAAAAGAAGACACCCGCGCTATTTCTTATAATCCTGAGTTGGGCGTAATTACCATTACATTTATTATGGATCCTGCAACCTATGGTTCCACAGGAACTGATATTGGGATGGTTTATTCCACCGATATGGGCGAAACCTGGTCTCAGGCAATTAATGTAGTGAATAATGGTGGTTCTTTTACCAACGATTTCCCTTCGGGTATTGTTTTCAATCCCGCTGGAAATAGTGAATTAGACAATGCTTTTGGAGTAGTTCAAAACATCAGCCATGTTGGTGGCGACTGGGGTTACAAAATGTGGTCGAGTATTCAGCTTAATGGCGACAACAGAGCCATTGAAATATCGCACAATCCTGATAATATTGAAGATGGATACTGGAATCAGTTTGGCCTGACACAAATTGGAAACGAAGTTCGTTGTTTAAATATGTTGCCTACAGGTGACTGGGGAAACTATCAAACCGCCGAATTGCAACCAATTTATGGTGAGTTTAATGGTACCTCTTTCAACTGGGATGATTCACAATACCTTGAAATGGATTTGTATCAAAATAGCGAAGATGGCACTATGGCCTGGATTGGGGGCTATCAGGCTCACGACGGCGGAATCGAAATGGCCTGGAGCGACTATGGTCAGGTTGGATATATGTGGATGATTGGCGTAAATAACAGTACACCATCGGGTTACCGCCCATTGCTTTTTAAAACTGTAGATGGTGGCGATAGCTGGGATTTTATTGAGATAGATTTTCTTAACGACGAAATGCAAGCCTTTTTAGAACCATATATTATCGAAAACAGCGAGGGAGTTATGATTCCTTCTATATTTGAGAGCACTGGGGTTGTTGACCACAGAGGAAATCTTCAAATGTTTGTAGCAGCAGCGAGCCATTTTGCCGATGTTTTAACCTATCCTGATTCTTTGGGATATGGCATATTAGATGATCCAGGGAACATCTTTAATATCACCATTGGCGACGAAGGGATTGTCGATATCATTTGGGTTGATTCTCTGAATACCGAGAATTTAATTTCAACCACCGAGGGAAACTACAATGGCGATGGCTGGCAACACCGCATCAGCTGTGCTAAAAACCATTTCGAAAACGAAGTATTCCTCACCTGGATAGATAGCCGCGATTTAACTTCGGGTTATAATACGAACCCCGATATTTTTGGCTGGTCGAAAAATATTCATACCAATGAGGTATCCGAATCGGTTTGCTTTACTGAGGGAACTTTGTACGAAACTTTCTATTATTATACCTATGGTGCTGAGCGTGCCATCTACGATGAAGGGACACACAGTTATACCATTCCTTATATGCAAACCATAAGTCCTGGTGAATTTGCATCCAACGGAGCAACATCACCTGTATCCATTAGTTATGTTACTGGAATTGAGTTTCCTGCTTTAGGCGATTTTGTTGGAATTAGTGAGCAGAATACCGAAATTGGTTTCAGAGTTTCTTCAAATCAGCCCAATCCTTTTAGTGGAACAACCACCATTGAAGTATCCACAGTGAAACCAGGTGAAGCCAAGGTCAATATAACCAATATGTTAGGCCAAACTGTTTCCACAATCAATGCCGGAACAATCAATGGAACTCAAAGTATTGAAATAAATGCTGAAAATCTAAATGCCGGGGTTTATTTCTACACAGTAACCATTGGAAACGAAAGTGTTACTCAAAAAATGATAGTAGAATAGTTCATCAATAGAATAATTCTGTGACGGGGCGAAAGCCCCGTTTTTTTTTTGCTATAGGTATAACGAGCCTAATGGCAGGCACATGGTTTGTGGAGTTGAAATGGCGAATTAATAAAATAAGATTGCGATAAGATATATATCACATTATTATCACTACTTTTGCAATCTTTTTTTTATAGAGTATCAACTAACAGAAAATTTAATGATTACAGTATCAGATTTAAGAATTCAGTTTGGCAAAAGAGTTTTGTTTCAAGATGTTAACATGAAGTTCACCCCCGGAAATTGTTATGGGGTTATTGGTGCCAATGGAGCCGGAAAATCTACTTTTCTAAAGGCCATTTCGGGCGAGATAGAGAGTACAGCCGGTCATATCAGCCTTGGAGCAGGCGAACGTCTTTCGGTTTTAAGCCAGAACCACTTTGCTTTCGATGAGTTTTCCGTGCTCGATACTGTGGTGAAAGGCCATTCGCATCTTTGGGACATCATGCACGAGAAAGATGCCCTTTATGCTAAAGCGGAGTTTACCGATGCCGATGGAATCAGGGTGGCGGAGCTTGAAGAGAAATTTGCCGACATGGATGGATGGAACGCCGAAAGCGACGCCGCCAGCCTGCTCAGCGATTTGGGAATCAAGGAAGAATACCACTACACCTTGATGAAAGACATGAGCGGAAAGCAAAAAGTGCGCGTTTTGCTTGCGCAGGCTTTGTTTGGAAAACCCGATAATCTGCTTCTCGATGAGCCCACCAACGACCTGGACTTGGAAACTGTGATGTGGTTGGAGAGCTACCTGGCCAATTATGAAAATACGGTTTTGGTTGTTTCGCACGACCGTCACTTTCTCGATGCCATCAGCACACATACGGTGGATATCGATTTTGGAAAGATTCAGATTTTTGCGGGGAATTATAGTTTCTGGTATCAAAGTAGTCAGCTGGCTTTGAAACAGTTGCAAATGCAAAACAAGAAAGCCGAAGATAAGAAGAAAGAGTTGCAGGAGTTTATCAGTCGTTTTAGCGCCAATGTTTCGAAGTCGAAACAAGCCACAAGCCGCAAGAAAATGATTGAAAAGCTGAATATTGAAGATATAAAACCCAGTACTCGTAAATACCCCGGAATTATATTTAATCCGGAACGTGAATCTGGGGATAAGATTTTGGAAGTGAGTGGATTAAAAGCTTCAATCGATGGAAAAGTAATTTTTAAAGATGTGGAATTCTATGCCAACAAAGGCGATAAAATTGTATTCCTATCGCGCGATCCACGAGCAATGACCACCTTTTTTGAAATCATCATAGGACATATGAAGCCCGATGCGGGGGGATTTGAATGGGGACAAACCATCACCAATGCTTATTTGCCAATAGACAATTCACCTTTTTTCCGCTCAAAACTCAACCTGTTCGACTGGCTTTGTCAATTTTCGAGCGATACCAGCGATTTGTTCATCAAAGGTTATTTGGGCAAGATGCTTTTCACCGGCGAAGAGATTCTGAAATCTGTGGATGTATTATCGGGGGGAGAAAAAATGCGTTGTATGATATCGAAGATGATGCTCGTGAACGCCAATGCTTTGGTGCTCGACACACCCACCAACCATTTGGATTTAGAGTCCATTCAATCGTTCAACAATAACTTAATCAAATTCCCCGGAAATATTTTTATGTCGTCGCACGATCATGAATTTATTCAAACGGTTTGTAACCGGATTATTGAATTAACCCCCAATGGTATCATCGATAAGTATATGGAATACGATGATTATATTTCCGACGAAAAGATTCATGCTTTGAGAGAAAAACTGTATTCGGGAGCTTAAACTCCAATATTTTCTAATTTAAGTTTGGTTTCGAGATTCTTAATGAATTTAATCTGCAACACACCGAAAACCCATAGTGGCGTTGCGTTCAAATCCCTGGGAAACACGTAATAGCATTTGATTCCAGTTTAGAGGTCGCGGCCCGCCTTGAACATACCACCAACTGGAGCCCGGATTGAAATAGCTTCCGCCTTTCATCATGATAAACTGATATGTGCCGTTATAGTAAATATCGTTGGTGAGTTGCCATACGCATCCTGTTAAATCGTTTATTCCTAGTGGGTTGGCTCCGTTTGGATAGCTTCCCACTGCCTGCGGAATTCCGTTACCGGGATTACAAAGTAGCGAGTCGGATACGCTAAATATAGCTACCGTAAGGGTAGATGTGATGCTCTCTGTGCTCATGGGTTTAACCTGCTGAATGTCCCAGGGCCAAAGTTTGGTATCGTCGCCATTTTGGGCTGCAAACTGCCATTCGCATTCGGTGGGAAGTCTTTTACCGGCCCAGTTTGCATAGGCTTGTGCATCTTCGTAACTCACATAAACCACCGGAAAATTCTCTTGTCCCGGCGGAATTTTTCCTTCAGTCCAATGCTTCAAAAAGCGGTTGGTATCTTGCGGAATATAGGCTGTGGCTTTTAAAAATTCGTTGAATTGCTTGTTTGTCACGGGAAATTGATCCATGAAAAAGCTCTTTACCACCACAGAATCGTCCGAATTTTTTGGATAAGGAATAAAATTGTCGCCCTGATTGGTGGTGAATTTATAGGATCCACCTGAAACAAACACCATTCCTTCGGGAGTTTTGGTGGTGGGTTTTGTGGAGACAATCTTGCTGATAAGTCCGGGAGTTGATGGCTCCAGATAGTGAATGGTTTCGTCGATTAATTCTCCGTCTTTCAAAAGCTGAATCACTATTTTGCCTTCGTAACCATGCCATTTCTGAGTCAGATTGATGAGGTTGTTCCCGGGGCTGAGTTTAATGGGTGTATTTTCATAATCAGGTTCATGTTTCCAGATTCTGATTTCATCGCCTTCTTTCGCAGTAATGGATAGTTGATCTCCATTTAAAAACTGAGTTGCAAGAAGTTTTGGGAAAATAGCCAAAACAGTTGCTGCTCCTTCGTTATTGGTTCCCAAATTGGATTTATGAAAGCTTTCGGTAAAAGCGGGAATATAGGTTTTGTTGTTTAAAGATATGGATTCCGGTTCTTTGTGATTCCATATATCTACAATATGTTCATTTGGCGCTATTGATTTTTCAAAAAGCGGACCATCAAACCCCTGAGGATGAAGACTGAAAACTGTGTAAATGGTATTGTTTTCGGTGAGCCATTCGTTCACCCAAATGCTGTCGGAAAGGGTTGGAACGAGCACCTGAAAATGTGTGGAGTTGAAATTGGAGCTGTGCTCGCGGAGAATTCGACTTGTCTTGCCCAACAGGCGGTAGTCTTCTTCAATCCACTCGGGACGGCCGGGAGGAAAAAGATTGATTTCTGTTCCGTAGCCATTGAAGAGCGACAACAGATATTCGCGGCGGATGCGTTCGAATTTGATTTCTGCCACCCGAAAAATGGCAAAGTCGGGTTTTATGAACTTGTTGAGGTTGAGCATGGGCGGGTAATACAGCGCATTGTGCACCCGACCCGAAATAATATTCTCCATATCGCGCGGAACGGCCATTCCTTCGCTGTACATGATCACGCCTTCTCTGGCACTATCGGCAGCATTTTGAAGCTGTCGGGATGAGCTGCCCTGAGTATCGAGCACCACGCCATCGGCGGTGATTTGATGGATAAGTCGTCCCATTCCGCTATAATGATTCTCGTTGCGGGTATCTGTGTCCCAGGGATTGTAGCTGATGAAAAAACGGGTTCCTTTTTGGCGGGTTTTGGTGGCTAAATTCTGGAGTTGACCCAATCCGCCGGGCAAATCTTCATACAAATCCCATTGGTTTCGTAGGTCCAGACCCAAAGTGGGCCAGGTGGGCCAAATACCAATGAAATCGTCGCCACCATACCATTTTTTTCCCCGCTCAATAAATTGTAGGAAGGGCTCGTAATTTTTTTCGGGGGAATAGAAATTCTCGTCCCAGGTCATCATGAGATGTGAAACATAGGCTTTTCTGATCCATTTTAAATCTTGTCGCTCATACATGGCATTGTTGAAGGTTCCTGGCTCCACATCGTAGAGCATTCGCTGGCGGAACATGAGTTCAAGAGCCTGATGCCAATCGCCTACGAAGGGTTCAATCCAAAGGGTATAGGTGACCGATTCGCCGGGTGGCAATATGGTTTCGAAGCGGTGGCGCTGAGCTTTTTCCGATTTTCCGGTTCGTCGGGTTAAGCCGCAGAAATGATGCGAACTTTGAGTCATGGTGCTGAAACCCAGCTCCCAGGCATTGTCGGGGACAATCACATTAACAGGCGAAAATCCCGGTCTGAATAAATGAGTTCGCGATAGCCGGTGATCGCCCTTGCCGGTAATGTAAACTTCATTATGAAATGGTGAAAATGGTAATACATTGCTCAGCGAAAGCGTATCGGTGGAGATATTTTTAAAGGTGATGAGGCCTTTATAACCCAAATTGAAATTCTGTTTTGTCTGTAACGTGATATTAAGTTTCTGCAGACCAAGTTCTGTGAGAGAATCGTGAAATATCGAAACTTTCCCGTCTTTCACATCCTGCCATTCCCCGTTCAATTGGAAGGAAATCAGTGGAATATTTCCTGGTATTTCAACTTCCCCTATTTTTTTCAATATCAATCCTTTATCAGAAAATACGGGTTCGAAAGAATTTTGAGCTTTTAGCCCAACAGCAGATAGAACCAGAAATGCCAGAAAAAGAATAGCTCGGCCAAGTTGAAAAAGATGCGTTTTCATGGTTTATTCCCCAAGATGATAATCGGTTGAGAATTCGTAAATGGTTGATTGGGTGTAAGTTTCGCCAGGTTCGAGAATGGTGGATGGGAAGCTGAGTTGGTTTGGTGAATCGGGGAAATGTTGCGCTTCGAGACAAAAAGCCGATCTGAATTTGTATTTGGTTTTGTCGTGGCCAATATCGGTACCATCGAGAAAATTGCCCGAATAGAATTGCATTCCGGGTTGGTCGGTGTAAACGTGCATAACCCTTCCAGTCACAGGCTCATAAACTTCGGCGGCCAGAATCATGGAATCTTCGTAATAGTCGAGTACAAAATTGTGGTCGTAGCCTCTTCCCACAATAAGCTGGGGAAAAGGCTGCTGGATCAATTCGCCAATGGGGCGGCTGACTCTGAAATCCATGGGCGTATTGGAAACTGCAGCTATTTCTCCGGTAGGAATAAGGGTGCTATCTACAGGCAAATAGGACTCGGCGTTGAGCATTAGTTTGTGATTGGTGATGGAAGATTTTCCCCCGTCGAGAAGGTTGAAGAACGAGTGGTGGGTAAGATTTACCACTGTTTTCTTGTTGGTTTTGGCTTCATAATCAATCATGAGCTCGTTGCGGTTGGTCCAGGTATAAATAACTTTGACTGTGAGTTTTCCGGGATAACCTTCTTCGCCATCCTTGCTTTCGTAGGAGAGTTCGAGTATGTCGTCTTCATCGTTTTGAAAATGGTGAGCATCCCAGATAACATTATGAAATCCGCCGGAGCCTCCATGCAAATGATTGGGGCCATTGTTTTTGTCGAGATGATATTTTATCTGATCCAGCTCAAACTCACCGTGCGCAATGCGATTGGCATAGCGGCCAACGATGGCACCAAAATACAGATTGCCATTGAGGTATTCCCAGGCAGAATCGTAGCCAAGCACCACATTAGATTTGTTTCCATCGCGATCGGGAATCACTATAGACATTACTTTAGCCCCAAAATTGGTGATTTTCACATCATTACCATGATCGTTGGTAAGGGTAAAAGTTTTGATTTTATCAGCCAGCGGATGGGATTCGGCCATGTTTACTTCATTTGTTTGTTTATCTATGGTAGCGGAGGTATCCGACTGAATTTGTTCCTGCGATGTTGCCGAATTGCCAGACTTTTTCGGTTCAGTGCCACAGGAAATGATTGCTACGGCAACCAATGTCCATGCGAGAAATGCGAGTAAAAAACTGTAAAATTTCATCATAGCTATTGTATTTTCCATTCTAAAATGCCCCCTGAATAATCTTGCTGAAGTTGAACCATCAACCTAACTGCATTGGTGGTTACGGGCATGAAAGTCACGGAGTTAAATTCATTTATCTTAATCGTATAGTCGTTGTAAATGGTTACATTTTTCCACTCCAATATTTTTTGATCGCGGTATTGAAGCCTCCACGAAGCTGGAATTCGGCATCCCCCGTTTGGGCCATCGTCGAACCAATAAATAGCTGCACGACTGATGTTTGCCTTTTCTGGGAATTCGTAAACCACCCATTCTTCGGTTCCTTTTTTATCCCGGAAGGTCAAACGGGGAATGGTTTCGTCGGCGGAATTTTTAGGGTCAACCTGATCGTTAACTGCCCGGAGTTGGTCGTAGATATAGGAGGCCGATGCTTTGCTTCGCGAAGCTAACGATGGCGGTGGAGCAGGAGAGGATGCAGATTCATTGTATGGAAACCATATCAGCATTTCGTTGGGACCACGGTGATCCCAGGCAAAATAGGGGATGAGGGTGAGGTCGGTTTCTGATTTTAGAATTTCCCCGCTTTCGTTTTTGCTTACAGCCAAACCTTTACCCACAAGTGTTTTCATTCCATCAATCCAGTTGTTATTGGTTTCAAAGGCGAGTGAAATATCTTTATCGAGCAACAGGTTCACCACTTTGTCATTATGGTCAACCCCTTCGGCGGCATAAACCAAAGGACCTACCTGTATGGCCATTTTCCCCCGATTATTCTCCACGCTATCGGAGGATAAAACCCGCTTAATTTCCATGGGAAGTGAGAGCTGAATGCGATCGCCCGGATTCCAGTTTCTGTCGATGACAGCGTATCCTTTGTTCATGGTATAGGAGATTTCTTCGCCATTCAATTTAACGGAAATATTTTGCGATTCGGTTTCAATAAAAGTATATAAATCGGTGGCAACGGCCTGATTACGAGCCCAACCCGGAATGCGAAGATGAAGTTTCATGGGGGAATTTTTGGGGATATTTGTAAGCAGCATTTCTATTTCGCCACTCCAGGGATAGTTGGCTTTTTGTTCCAGTTGTAAATCGCCAAAAGGCATTGGAATGGTCGACTTGTTGGATGCATAGAGATTGATATAGAGATTGTTGTTGTTATGGGCAACCATATAGCCCGGCAGCGAAGGCAGAAACCGCACCACATTGGTTGGGCAACAGGCGCAGCTGAACCAGGGGCTTCGCTCGTGGCTTCCATCGGACTCTAAGGGATTGGGATAGAAAAACTGATTACCATTTACCGAAACACCCGCCAGAAAATTATTGTAGAGCGTTCGCTCAAAAACGTCCATATATTTTGCATCGCCATGAAGGAGGAACATCCGTTGGTTCCAGAGCATATTGGCAATGGCGGCGCAGGTTTCGCAATAGGCGGTGAGATTTGGAAGTTCGTAGTTTTCGCCAAAGGCTTCGCCATCGTAGGTGGAGCCAATTCCGCCTGTGATATACATTTTCTTCCCCACTACATTGTTCCACAGATGGTCGAGAGCATTTATATAATCCTGATTGCCAGTCAATGCAGCCACATCGGCCATGCCCGAATACATGTAGGCGGCTCTCACGGCATGACCCACAGCTTCTTTTTGCTCAATCACCGGAATATGATCCTGGGTATAATCCTTGTTCGACCCGTTTTCGCCGTGGGTATAAAGGGTTCTGTTTTTGGAATTTCCCCGCTGGTCGAGGAAATATTTGGCCATGGCTAAGTATTTTTCCTGGTGTGTGACGCGGTAGAGCTTAACCAAACCGATTTCAATTTCCTGATGACCAGGAACATCGTGGAGTTGGTTTTCGGCAGGACCAAAAGTTTTGCAGATTAAATCGGCACTTTTGGTGGCTACATCCAGAAAATTGGTTTTGCCGGTGGCTAAAAAGTGAGCCACCGCAGCTTCGTACATATGGCCAATATTATAGAGTTCGTGGCTGTCTTTGAGATTCGACCAACGGGTATCGCCGGCGCCTTTGGGCAGCAAAGCCGGATTGATGGTTCGGGAGGTGTATAGATAGCCATCGGGTTCCTGGGCATGGGCAATCAGGTTGATGAGGCTGTCGAGATATTGTTCGAGTTTAGCATCGGGGTAGGTGTGGAGCGAGTATGCCGCGCCTTCCATCACTTTGAACACATCGCTGTCGTTATATCTGAAGCCTTCGAATTTTCCCTGGGCAATGCCCGCCGCCACAGCGAAGTTGGCAATTCGCGAAGTTTGGTCGCACTTGTCGAAATCGAAGGGGATGGTTACTTTTCTATTGGTATTGATACGATTGAGCCAGAAATTGTCGGTGAGCTTAACGTTCGTAAATTCAACCGGTTGAATGGGATAATCGGTGGCAGAAGGTTCGGATTTTTTCGAAGTACACGAGACCAATAAAAGAGAAATCCCCCAAAAGAACAGAATTTTTTTCAATGACATAAACCAGGTTTTTAATGTTTATACAGCCCATAAATTTAAGAAAAACTCTTCGAAGAAAATGCTGATTATTAAATATTCTTCATAGCGTATTTAAATTGAATTGGTTCCTATTTGGGGATGATTTTATCAGATTTTTTTGGGGAGAAGGATTTTATGTGGCTTTAATTTGATGTTTGGGCGGAAGTTTTATCAATTTCAAGCTTATTAACGAAAATACCCAAAAATGTTATTTTTCGTCAATAAGGAAGTTTTGAATTTCACATGAGTTGAACTCATCTCAGGATAATAATCGAAAATTTTGACTGGTATTTAACGCGTTATAGAAAAGTGATTTAAAATAATTCAGAAACTTTCAAGCATAAGCCCACCTGTTTGATTGGGCTTTGCTAAGAATAAATTGGGGTAGTTTATAATTGGTTCTCCATTAACCAATCAATCACATTTTTCTTTTGTATGCCGTCAATTACCGCATTGTCAAAATCAAGGGTTAAAAGATATGGCACTACAAGTTTTTGAGTGAAAAAACATATCTAAGTTTTAGCAGAAATATAA